>CALLMH010000009.1 GCA_938007965.1 uncultured Saprospiraceae bacterium
TGACACCGCACTTCGTCTATCAAAATACTTTGGAACATCAGTCAAATTTTGGTTGGGGCTACAAAACGATTATGATATCGAAGAAGAAATGAAGACGCTTGGAGTGACACTTGATAAAATACCTGTACTTAGCTAACGATATAAAAAGGTACGCCATAGAATCGAGTAGACGGCCTCGACTAGAGTTACTAGCCAAGGTGCGCCTCTCACACCACCGTACATACGGGTCTCGTATACGGCGGTTCATCAAATCGAAATTTTGAATCTTGAGTATTAATCGATCATAGAAATATACTTTTTACGCTTCAATAACGATACTCGGATAGTAGTGCCAAGGATCTGACTTTGGGCGACTGCCCATCCTCCCATTTTTGTTTCATCAAAATCATGTCAGAATCAATACCCGTCAGCTATAATGATGATATCATAGGTCAAAAATGCTCTAGAATGCTAGAATGATAGTATCTGAGGCAAAATTCCTAACTATATTAGGGTCAAATTACGTAGGTGACTAAATCAAATTCCCTTTATAATCAAAGGTTGGCCATGTCCAACTGAAATACTATCACAGTCTAGTAGACATCATAGCATTGAATTTGCTTTTGTGGTAGACTATGATTGTATTCCTTTGAGTTATCCATAATTAAGATTAAATGAATATACAAGCTTATCGATTATATAAAGAGCTGAAGAAGCCAAAAACGTCAATTGTATCAAAAATTGAAGTTTCTAATTTTAGTTCTTATTTACTTGAGCTGGTTAATGAGATTTCTACAAGGAGAAATAAGCAAGACTTTATCATTAGAAATACATTTAAATTAAAGATCAAAAATAGTATTGATGAAAGAAACTACCCTTTACGCTTCAATAGTGATACTCTGATAGTAGTGCCAAGGATCGGACTTTGGGCGACTGCCATCCTCCCTGCAACCTGATCATAACCAAATTTACCTTCAGTATATCGGTCTGTCTTAGCCAAAAAGTTTTTCTATCCAAGACTTCTTACGGCCAGAATCAGCGGTAATTACTTTTTCCTCTATGGGATCATCGATATATTGACTTACAATTCTCATCAATTGAGCTTTGGTTTTAAGTCCGCTATCCCTCCATATTATTTTTCCATTTTGAAAAATAGCCAATGTTGGTAGACTTCTAACTTTGTATTTATTAGATATTGATTTCTTTTTATCGACATCTACTTTCAGTACTTTCATTTTCCCTCTCAACTCTGTTTTTAAACTATCGATCACAGGGGACAATTGTTTACACGGGCCGCACCATGTTGCGTAAAAATCAACTAGGACAGGTTTATCACTTTGAATGATGTCTTTAAATTTTAATTTCTTTTTTATGCTCATAAACCACATAACGATGAGTGAGAAAGTATGTTTCAGCAGACCTACGTAATTGACCGCTTGCAGACAGAAATATTTTTGGAATCTTTAAAAGCTTATTCAGTACAATTATATTTTTCCGTATCAGAAATTTCTAAGTCTCTCTGAGAAATAATAGGAGATATTATCCTATTGCTGATGATCCCATTTATTCTATTTAAATTTACGTTTCTACATTGCAAACGAAAGTCAAATCATTGCCTAAAAAAGAAATCATAACTGAAGTAGATGGAAGAAGACTCAAACTGACCAATCTTCAGAAGGTTCTCTTTCCAAGTGTTGGGATAATGAAAGCTGAAATAATCAATTATTATATCAATAGCGCTCCGTATATCCTGAAGTTTATAAACCAGAGGCCTTTGACATTGATACGATTTCCAGATGGGATTACTGCCAATAAATTCTACTCAAAAAACAAACCCAATTGGACACCACAATGGGTAGCCTCGGTAAAAATCGACCAAGAAGATGACATCACCTATATCATGGCCAATGAGCCTGCCACACTAGCTTGGACGGCTAACTTAGCATCGCTTGAGTTACATCCAATGCAAATCCGAGCAAATCACCTAAAGTATGCAGATCACTTTATATTTGATCTTGATCCACCGGAGTCGGCAGACTTTGAGGTCGTGAAGCAGCTAGCCATGAAGTTGAAACCATTTCTTGAGGGATATGGGTATCATCCATTTATCAAGACTAGCGGCAGCAAAGGACTTCACATCTACGTACCGATAACTCCTCAATATGACAATGCTACCTTATTAAAATCCGTAAAATCACTCGCTAAATCCTATATAAAAAATGATCCCTCAGTTACGCTCAAGATGAGCAAAGAAAAAAGAAAAGGTAAAGTCCTTCTTGATATATATAGAAATCATAGATCTCAGACTTGTGTAGCACCTTACAGCACCAGAGCTAAGTCAGGTGCGCCAGTTTCTACTCCTATATCGTGGGACGAACTAAGCGATTTAGAGAGTTCAAGAGCCTTCGATATCTATACTGTGCTAGAGAGACTTGAGGCTGGTGTGGACCCTTGGGATACCTTTTTTGATCATGCGGTCCAATTGCATGATCATGCTGACATGTCAAAAAAGAAATTAGCTGAGTATGCTAAGAAAAGAGATTTCAAAAAGACACCAGAACCTGTTGATTCATCGACACCATCCAACGTTTCGAATAATCGCTATGTAATACAACTACATGATTCATCCAATCTTCACTACGACCTACGAATAGAAGACGAAGGAGTCCTCAGAAGCTGGGCTATTCCTAAAGGATTACCTACAAAAATGGGAATCAAACGACTAGCAATCGAAACTGAGCCCCACCCTATCAAATATCTAACTTTCGAAGGGGTAATTCCAAAGACGGAATATGGAGGTGGAGAAATGTGGATATTTGATACTGGTGAATATGAATACATAAAAAAAGATGCAAAAAAGATCAAAATCAAACTGAGCAAAGGCAAGATTAAAGGTACTTTCACTTTGATCAATACGAGAGACAGTCAATGGCTGGTCGAAACTGACATTGAAGAAAGCGGTATAAAAAGTATGAAAGGGACTTCTCCTATGCTCGCATCTATGGGAGAAAAAATACCTCAAAACGCCAGTTACTTCCATGAAATAAAATGGGATGGTATACGGGTACTGATAGAGAAAAAAGGGAAATATGTAAAGATCACTTCTAGGAATGGAAATGATCTAACAGAAAAGTTTCCAAAAATCGTAGAATCATTTTCTTCTCAAGAACCACAGGAGATTATAGCAGATGGGGAGATTGTCGCGCTAAATCCAAACGGAACACCAAATTTCAGTAAGGTAGTCGGAAGAATGCACCTCACGGGAAAAGATACTATTAGGAAAGCTTCGATAAAGACACAAACGGTCTTCTATGCATTTGATTGTATATATCTAGATGGATTATCGATCATGCACCTGCCGATAGAACGAAGACGAAAATGGCTCCAAGTAAATATAAAAGTGGAGGAATATGTAAGGTTTTCCCAAGCATTTGATGATGGGGAGCAGCTATTCCAAGCCATAAAGGCACAGGGTATGGAAGGTATCATGAGCAAACTCAAGGGCAGTAAATATGATGCAGGAAATAGATCAAAATCTTGGTTAAAAATCAAAGTTCGCGAGACTGACACAGCACTTATCATAGGATATACAAAAGGAAAGGGTGATAGATCAGCGCTTTTCGGCTCCCTGCATCTTGCAAAATTAGAAAATGATAAATTGGTATACTACGGAAAAGTGGGAACAGGATTTGATAAGACTAAAATGAAAAAAATATACAAAATTCTATCAACGATAAAAACCGTAAAAAAACCGATTCCAGATAGTATTGAAGAAGAAAGAGACACTATATGGTTAGCTCCTGAGTATAGCTGTAACATAAGATATGCATCAATGACCAGCAACAATACCTATCGGGAGCCCGTATATATAGACATGAAAAAAATATAATCGTAGATAAAAAACGGTGAAGTACACCTTAAGACATATCGTAAATTTTTATTTGTACAGTAGTCTACATATTGGTTTGTGCTGTGTGATGCTCTATCTATTTAGCGTCGGGAGACTCGGAATTGAGGTGGATTATTCGTATTTATATTTCTTATTGTCGAGCACTATTTTTACCTACAGTATCCATCGAATCATCGGTATGAATAAGGTGAAAAAATTCGCACATCAAGGAAGGTATGCTGTAATATCCAAATTTAGAAATCACATAATAACCTACGCGATTTTAAGTGGAATCTATAGTTTATACCTCTACATAGGGTTTTCTTTTGCGCGTATGCAATTGCTGTTTTCATCAGGATTGATCTCGGTGCTGTATACGCTGCCGATATTTGGGAAGTCGATGCGGCTTAGAGATTTTTCTTTCATTAAGATATTTCTGATTGCTTTTGTCTGGGCATTTGTAACAGAATCGATTCCACTTTATGAATCAGGCATATCTCTGAAATGGATCGTAATCTTATTCGTAGAGAGGGTTGCCTTTTTTATAGCAATAACGATTCCGTTTGATATTCGGGACCTAAAATTGGATTTGACCAATAATGTAAAAACCTTGCCCTCTATTTTGGGGATTAGAAGATCGACTTACGTAGCTCTATTTCTTTTGATGTATTGCATTGGCTCAGAGATCTACTTGGATACAAATGGCATAGAAGGGTGCATACCAACTATCCTAGCTTATATTCTGACAGGAATTCTGCTATATCGAGTGTATAAGAAAGATAATGATTACTACTTCAGTGGATTGATGGATGGTACGATCATGCTTCCATGGATTTTGATGAAGATCCTTAGCTAACGCAACATTGCATAAGGCTTGCATAATCTGGCCTATCCGAGGCGGATGCATGTATGTATGAGTCCATAACCTTTCCATTTCTAATCAAGAATACGCCGGGCATTTGGAATCCATCCCCGATCTGCCTCAAACCGATTGGGATACCTTTCAACGTAGTTTCGAATCCTCGCATGAAATTTTTCAGCCCAAACAATTGACTTGCAGATCCTTTTCCAAGACCGAATGAAGCATATAACCCACAAGTCGGATCAGAGATATTTTCAATACCAGGGATTTTGTATTTCTTGAAGTAAGTTTCTGCAGTATCATAATCGGACATGTGGACTAAGATGACTTTGATATTTTGTTTTTCCCATTCGTTTTTGTTTTTTCCTATATCCTGCATTGCTTCTCTGCAAAATACACAACCAAAATGTCTAAGGAATACTAAAAGAACTGGAGTCTCAGATGAAGCGTCTACTAGTGTTCTTCCCTTACTAGTCTCGATGCTTGAAATATTATGAATATCTTGCATTAAATACGTTATTTCTTAATCAAACAAACACGCATAATTATAATATGTTTGTTGTAACGTTAAATAAAATTCAATAATAATAAAAATGTTTCTCTAGTATGGAATCATTTTATAAAAACAATAAGATCGAAAAAACTATCAAAGCATAGCAGTCGTATTTAAGACATCTAAGTCCGCTCTACGAAAAACTAATTTCATCACTGTATATGCAATTCTATATCACCCGTGCATCGATTGAAATCGTAGATGGTTGCAACTTGTTTTCATACACAAATCTTCAATACGTCTTGCTGGATACAAGTCTGTATCAATGTCTCACAAAATGGCGGCGCTAATATCCGTACTTATCTTTCCATTTCTGCCTCATAGTAGCAGTTAATTTCTGCTCTGACGGATTGTTTCCTGGATTATAGAATTGTGATCCCGAGAGCTCATCGGGAAGATATTCTTGATCGGGACTATTCTGATCCTGATCATGAGAATATTTATAATTTTTACCATATCCGATCGACTTCATCAATTTTGTAGGTGCATTCCGTAGATGTAAAGGAACAGAAAGATCTCCAGTCTCCTTTATGGTCGCCAGTACCTTATTGATCGCTACATAGCTAGCATTACTTTTAGGAGCACAAGCAAGGTATACAGCTACTTGTGACATGATGATTCTGCCCTCTGGCATGCCGATTTTCTCTATAGATCTAAATGCGCTCTCCGCTAATAGCAATGCATTGGGACTAGCGAGACCGACATCCTCCGATGCAGAGATAATCATCCGTCGACATATAAATTTAGGATCCTCACCCCCCGCAATCAATCTACCCAAATAATAAAGAGTAGCATTGGGGTCACTTCCTCTTATAGACTTGATAAATGCAGAAATGATGTCATAATGTTGTTCGCCTGTCTTATCATATTTTGCTAGATTTTCTTGGATCACATCGAGTACGTACTCATCGGTAATCTCGATAGCTTCAGTATCTCCAAAACTAGAGACTACTATTTCTAAGCTATTCAGAAGCTTACGTCCATCTCCGCCTGAGACCCGTAATAATGCATCATAAGACTTGACATTTATCGTTTTTTCTTTGAGGTATTCATCTTCATTTATTGCAGAGTCAATGAGTGAGACTAGATCATTTTTTTCTAATGACTTCAATATATAGACCTGACATCTACTCAACAATGCTGAAATCACCTCAAAAGACGGATTTTCAGTAGTCGCTCCTATCAATGTAACAGTTCCCTTCTCTACAGCTCCCAATAACGAATCTTGTTGAGATTTGCTAAATCTATGTATTTCATCTATAAATAATATTGGATTTGCTCGATCAAAAAATTTAGCATTCTCAGCTTTGGCGATTGTTTCTCTTACTTCCTTGACACCACTATTGATCGCAGACAAACTATAGAATGGCCGTTTCAGCGTTTGGGACAAAATACTAGCTATGGTCGTCTTCCCTACCCCCGGAGGACCCCATAATATAAAAGAAGGTACGGTATTGCTTTCGATCATTCTTTTTAACACCGCGCCCCGTCCTACCAAATGATCCTGACCGACAAAGTCATCTAAGGATTTGGGTCGCATTCTCTCTGCAAGTGGCTTCATTCATCAAAGTTTAGATCACGAATTTAATCAATATTTTGGGCTATTTTATGAATAGAGAAAGTAATCTACTATTGCTAGATCTTGATCAAGCTGTAGCACAATTTTTATATACCAATGCAATAATCAATACTGACTTAGAAGCTAGAATTGCTTAATTAGATTCGATGATTACAGATAAATCCTATTTGAATCTTGGTACAGTACGACCTCCATGCAGAACTTAAATCCAATAAATACTTCTCTACTATCCTCGGTATTGTGCAGATTTGTATCAATCAATAAGAAGTAATCAATATTATTCACCATAAGAATAAACTAAAGTCATTACATTAGCATTTCATATATGTATGAAACGGCTTTCAATAGTATTTAGAAAAACAACTAAATTATAAAAGCTAGTATTGACTTAAATCTAAGATACCAACAAATAATGTTCGAAGAAAATAATGAAAACTTAGCTTTTATTGAAGAAAGTGCACGTCAGTTTGCTGATCAAAAAATAAGGCCTAAACTTATGGAGTGGGACGAAGCTCAGCACTTCCCGATAGACCTGATGAGAGAATTAGGACAGCAAGGATTTCTAGGCGTATTGGTTCCTGAAGAATATGGTGGATCTGGACTAGGATATCAAGAATACGTGTCGATAATCGTTGAGATATCTAAAGTCTGTGGTTCTATAGGTCTATCGGTAGCTGCACATAATTCATTGTGCACTGGTCATATCCTAATGTTTGGTAATGAGAATCAAAAGAATAAATATCTGCCCAAACTAGCTTCAGGTGAGTGGATCGGAGCATGGGGATTGACGGAAGCCAATACTGGATCCGATGCGATGCGTATGCAATGCGTAGCTGTAGAAGACGGTGATCACTGGGTTATCAACGGTACAAAAAACTGGATTACCCACGGTAAATCAGGTGAAGTTGCTATTGTCCTCGCACGAACTGGTGATTTGTTAGATAGTCACGGTATTACCGCATTTATAGTAGAGCGAGACAATCCAGGTTTCAAAGCTGGAAAGAAAGAGAATAAACTCGGTATGAGAGCTTCCGAAACAGCAGAGATGATATTTGAAGATTGTAGAATTCCGAAAGAAAATGTATTGGGAAAAGTTGGAGAAGGTTTCATCCAAGCTATGAAAATTCTCGATGGAGGAAGAATAAGTATAGCGGCACTTTCTCTAGGCATCGCCAAGGGCGCCTACGAAGCTTCTGTCAAGTACTCCCTAGAAAGAGAACAGTTCGGCAAGCCAATCGCAAAATTTCAAGCCATTAGTTTCAAATTGGCTGATATGGCTACTAAAATACAAGCATCAGAATTACTGATCCGAAAGGCATCCCATTTGAAAAACAATGGCAAGAAGATGACCACTATCTCAGCAATGGCAAAATACTATGCTTCCGAGACTTGTGTGGAGGTAGCTACCGATGCTATCCAGATATTCGGCGGTTATGGTTACACAAAAGATTTTCCAGTTGAAAAGTTCTTCCGAGATTCAAAACTATGCACTATAGGCGAAGGAACTAGTGAAATCCAAAAACTCGTAATAAGTAGAAATCTATTGAAAGGTAGAGATTGAGAAATCTACTCTCCCTTAATACGTAACACAAAGCCACTGTACTACATTGTAGACGGTGGTTTTTTTTGACAGAGTATGATGAATTCGAGTCGTTAAGTTTTTTCTAATGGTTGAAAACAACCCTTTATGATTTCTGTCTTGGCACAGAAACGAATCAAAGAAGTCAAGGCTTTACTCAACTCATAAAGTCAAAACAGAAAAATAAATACCTTAAGCCAATCGTAATTTCATACTGTTCCGATGCTTAAATCAAATAATGTTACTTTTTTTATCACATTTCCGACGAACGATAAACATTCAAAGACGAACCGTTACTAAAGATGAAATTATTATTTTGTGATCTTCATTGATATATTCGAACACAAACCATAAATATATGCTGACAACACTATTCTATATTTCTATGATTTCGGGCGGCATTCTTGTTGCCATGCTTCTGCTATCATTAGTTTCTGGACTAGATCTGGATATTGATTTTGGGGATGGAGATGATGGCGGCGGGATTATAAAGCCTACATTGGTGTTCTTTTCAGTTGGAGCTTATATTGTAAGAGGTTTTTTGATGGCTGAGAGTAACCCTATGTTAGCGCTCGCGGCTGGTATTATCTCTGGTGGTATAGCGGTATTCATTCTCTCATTAGTGCTGAAGTGGATACTCAGTCAGCAAGAAAATGTAAATTGGTCTAAATCTGATGCACTATACAAAAAGGGTAAAACATATCTCAAAATTCCCGCAGAGGGCTATGGTCTGATTCAGGTTGAAATCAACGGTGTAATAAGAGAATTCAAAGCAAAAACAAATGATGCTTCTGATATTCCTACGGGCACAGAGATTCAAGTAGAAAAAATCGATGGAGAAGAAGTCATCGTCACAGCAATAATAAACTAACTAATCTAATTTTTAATCACGCAATAATAAATTAATATGATGCCAACAATCACAACAATAGCTCTTGCATTTGGAGGGTTCTTAATATTTTTAGTTCTAGCCGTTTTTCTTTCGAGATACAAGAGATGTCCGAGTGACAAGATCCTAGTCGTATACGGTAAGACAGGAGGAGGAGCTTCTGCTAAATGCTATGCAGGAGGTGCCACATTCGTATGGCCATTGATCCAAGACTATCGCTTTTTAGACCTCACTCCCCTATCTATTGATGTGAATCTACAGGATGCGCTATCTAAGCAGAACATTAGGGTGTCTGTGCCCGCACAATTTACTGTAGGGATATCCAATAAGCCCAATCTTATGATCGCAGCAGCCGAAAGATTACTTGCCTTAGGAAGAGCTGACATTACCTCATTAGCACATGATATCATCATGGGACAGATGAGGTTGGTGATCGCCAATATGGATATCGAAGAGTTGAATACAGATAGAGATAAATTCGTAGAATCTGTATACAGAAATGTGGGTGACGAGCTTCATAAGATCGGTCTAGAACTTATCAATGTAAATGTTACAGACATCCAAGATGAGTCAGGATATATAAAAGCACTAGGTCAAGAAGCGGCCGCTAAAGCCATCAACGATGCCAAGGTAAAAGTAGCCAACGAAGTAAGAACAGGATCCATCGGAGAAGCAGAGGCCAAACAAGATCAAAGAGTAAAAGTATCTGATGCTAATTCACGAGCTGAGATTGGAGAAGCAGAAGCAGATGCAGCTGCAATCGAAGGAAAAAACAAAAGTGCCATAAAAATAGCCAACTCTAACACCCAAAGAGAGATCCAAGTTGCCGAAATGGAAAGAGAATCTACAGCCGCTAGAAAGGTAGCTGCAGCCAAAGCACTCGAAGAGTCATACAAAGCGGAAGAAGTAGCAGAAAGAGCAAGAGCCGAAAGGGATAAAGCGCAACGATCAGCCGATGAAGTCGTCGCGGAAGAAATAGAAAAGGAAAAGTCTGTTATCAGAGCTCAGGCAGAAGCTGAAAGACAAAGAGAAATCGCAAAAGGTGAAGCGGACGCCATCATGTCTAAACTATCTGCCCAAGCGCAAGGTATGGAAGAACTCCTTACCAAGCAAGCGGATGGATTCAAGAAGCTCGTAGATGCTGCGGGAGGAGATCCACAGAGCGCTATCAACTTCTTGATGATCGATAAGTTGGCTGAGTTGACTGAAATCCAAACATCTGCAATCAAAGAACTGGAAATAGATAAAGTTGTCGTATATGACAATGGCAGTGGTAAAGGTGTTGGAAACTTTGTCCAAGGGCTCTATGGCATGATGCCACAATTAAATGACTTTTTGTCTCAAAGTGGAATGACTCTTCCAGATGGACTGGTAAAAAAAGGATTATCTGAGAAGACTGCAACCGATGATATTGAAAAAGATATCTCTTCAGACAGCTAATCAAATCGAAAGAACCTAGATCTCATAGATTATTATAATATGTAGTCTTGATCTAGGTTTTTTCTCTTTATCAACTCATTATAAATCATATTTTAAATCATTTTCATTTTTCAGGATCTTCAAGAAATTTCTTATTCAGCATCTTAGTCAATACACCAGGAAGAAATCGTTTTAGGCGAACGGCATTTACTTCAAATTTACCAAAATAGACTTCTGTCTTTTTCTTTTGTATTGATGACAAGATACGTTTAGCTAGATCATCTGCCTCCAGTCCGTTGGCATTTTCAGCATCTTTTTTATTGTATTTTTTTCCATTGCCCGCTAGAGCATTGTATGCAATAGGTGTATTTATATATCCCGGACAAACGACCAAGGTATGTATTCCCTTATGCGAAGTCTCGGCTCTCATACTGTCGAAGAAGCCGTGAAGCGCATGTTTGCTCGCTGAATATCCGGCTCGATATGGAGGCCCCACTTTACCTGCAATCGAACTAATCGTTACGATACTCCCCTCCCCTTTATCTATCAGATGTGGAAGTACCGACTTGGTTAGATTTACTACTCCAAAGAAATTGACTTCCATAAGACTACGATATACATTCATTTCCGTCTCTTCTACTTTTGATCGTTGAGATACTCCAGCATTATTGACGAGTATATCTATACCACCACTCTCTATTATTTTGTTTACGGCATATTCTACTTTTTGTTCATCGGTCACATCCAACGGTAGAATTATATTTTCGCTAGAATTTGCAGTGAGTCTGTTAGTCTCTTCTAACCCTTCAATAGATCTAGCAGAGAGAATACACCTAGCACCACGATTAGAAAATTCAATAGCTAAGGCCCGTCCGATACCGGAACTTGCTCCAGTTATCCAGACTACTTTATTTTTGAAATATGACATAAATCTTCTTAATGGACATAAACAATGATTATTGATATTGATATCTAATTATATCTTCGCATTTCAAAGAAAAGAAAATAATGGCAATAGTTGATATTAATATGGTGGTGACACTTCACTACGTGCTAAAAGATGGAAGTGAGAATGGTCAATTGATAGAAGATACTCGCGGCGGAGCACCGATAGTATTTACTTTTGGTGTTGGTCAAATGATTCCAGGTTTTGAAAATAATTTGAAAGGTCAGGGAGTTGGAGATAAGTTTTCTTTCACCCTCGCTCCTGGTGAGGCGTATGGTGATATGAACCACAAAGCTCTAGTCGATATTCCACTATCTAATTTCGCAGATCAATACGGTAATATAGACCCGAAAGCAATCGCTGAAGGCCAACCCTTAAGAATGAAAAATCAAAATGGTCAGTCTTTTCAAGGGGTAATAAAAGAAAAAAACGATACAAGCGTAAAAGTAGATTTCAATCACCCAATGGCAGGAAGAACCTTACATTTTAGTGGAGAGATCTTGGAAGTAAGAGAAAATGATGGTCTAAATTAATCTCCATTAATATACCCTATTTACAAATACTAGGAAAGGATAACCTGTTCCTAGTAATGCTAGTTTCCTTAATTTGGGATGTTTAATAGCAAGGTCACTTTTTAAATTCTAACCTTAAAAAAAAGTTTCTAGCATTGTATAAGAATGATATATTTGGATTCTCGAAAACTCATTATACATTCCTCAATATCTCTAAAGGAGACCTTTTTACGACATCACGACTGTTCCAAAGACCAATAAAAACGGTAAGCGCAACTATGAAGATGAAAATACCAATTATTGGCCACCAACTCAGATTAAAATCTAACTCGAAGACAAACTTAGCCATCAAGAAACTTCCTATGACAGCGAGTAAGATTCCTGTAAGTGCTGACAATATCCCCAACGAAGCATATTCTACTGCGTTGATCCAATATATCTTCCTCTCTACCGCTCCTAATGTTCTGAGAAGCACACTTTCTCTAATACGCTGATACTTGCTTAAGAACAATGAACTAATCAATACTATCAATCCAATCAAGATACTGAAACCTGCCATAAATTTGATAACATAACTCACTTTGGTGATGATATCATTGAGTGTGACTAATATACTACCTAGGTCTATAACAGAGGCATTTGGCATTTTCCTGACCACAGCATTTCGAAAATCTGCAGTAGTTTGCTTTTCAGGTGATTTGGTAACTAATATGAGAAACTGAGGAGCATCCTCCAAAACCCCAGTCGGAAATAGAATAAAAAATCTAGATTCCATCTTACGGAAATTGATCTTTCTTATACTTCCTACATATGTCTTGATCATAGCACCTTGTACATTCCATACCAATTCGTCTCCAAGCCCTACATCAAGTCCTCTACTATATCTTTCGTCTAGTGATATCATAATAGAATCTCCGCCATCATGTGTCCCTGTATAGGTACCTTCTATCAGAATATCATCCGGAGGAATTTCTTTTTGATAACTTACTCTAGCCTCTCTATTTATAGCCCATCTTCGGGAAGTTCTAGTACTATCGCTCAGCCATTCTTTTTTGGTTTTTCCTTTCCATTCAGCCAGTTCCATAGTGACTACAGGTACGTTCTGTATGACGGGCATATCAAATGACTCAGTAAGTTCTTCGATCTCTTGCTTCTGATCCGCCTCGATCCCAAATACTATCATATTCGGTTGATTACCTACGCCCATACCCTCTACATTATTAAGTATCAGCCCCTGTAGGATAAACAATAAGGTGAGAATCCCTGTCCCCAACCCGATAGAGACGATCAATGTCAGCGTCTGATTATTAGGTCTGTATAGATTAGATAATCCCTGCCTCACGACGAAGCTAGCGCTAGATGGAAAGAACCTCCGTACCGCCCAAGTCACAGATTTTGCAACACCATATAATATCAAAAAAGCAATTAGAATACCTAGAGAAAAAATTAATGCCTCTAAGACATTGCCCGTGAGTGTATACAAGAATCCAGTGATGGTCAAAAATATCAACCCGTAGATCGACCATTGCAGCGGATCACTTTCTTGGACATCATCGCTTACTCGCAATGTGCGCAATGGTGTGACTTTTCTTATACTTAACAAGGGGCCTAAGGCGAATAATGATGTAATCAGCACCCCCATGACGAATCCCTTGATCATAGCCACAGGAGAGACAGACATATTGACTTCATACGGTAGGAAGCTCTTCAACACTATAGGTAATATTACTTGTATCACACTTCCTAGTATCACACCTATGATCACACTCAGAGTCCCTAGACTTATAATCTGTAAGAAATAGACCATGAAGGCTTCTTCAGCTTTCATACCAAGACATCTCAATATGGCTATACTCTGGACCTTAGTCTTCACGTATATCAATACGCTACTTGCTACCCCTATACACGCCAGCAGAAGGGAGATAAGTGCAACTATATTCAAGAAGTTATTCAGATTAGAGAAAGCCTCTTGTAGATTTTCTCTTTGATCTTCGACTGTAGTAACCCGCTGAGATTCATTTCGAAATTTCTGCCTTCTTACATCCTCCCATTCATCGAGATCTTGACCACCATCTACTTTTACGTACTCTTTATAATTAACAAGACTACCTGGCTGGATCAGATTAGTTGCATCAATATTTTGTCCTCCGATGTATACGGATGGTGCAAACGAAGCTCCTGCATCTACACTGCCGAATGCATTCATCAGACGGCCAGTGATCGGAAACATCTCTTCCCCTAATTTTATAGAATCACCGACTTCTAATCCATATTGAAGCATCATACCATCATCGACCAATGCGGCCGATGTTGATTTGTACGTATCTGCAGCTTCAGCTGGTTCGGTAATCAATCTTCCATAATAAGGGAAGTTTCCAGTCAATCCTTTTATCCTTACGAATTGGCTTTGCTCGACAGACGGCAGATACGACATAGAGAATAGCTCGACTTCACTAGTCCTCTCGGTAGATAGTGAATCCAATGCAGATATGATACTCTCGGATAGTGGTCTGTTGCCACCTACTGTCATATCCGCTCCCAGAAGAGACTTCGACTGATTCTCAATATCTCTGACCAGATTATCATTGAATGAATTGATAGCTACTAGTGCAGCCACACCCAATATGATAGATGACATAAATAAGAATAGTTTGGATCGATCTTTTCGACTATCTTTTATGGCAGTTTTTACAATTAGCGACCAATTCATATTTCTGTAGAAGCTTTTATAGTTTGATCACTGATAATCCTGCCTCCCTTTAATTTTATAATCCTATCGGTCTTATTCGCCAATTCTAGGTCGTGAGTGACGATGATTAGAGTTGTTTGTTTTTCTTTATTTAGATCAAATAGAAGTCCCTCTACAATAGCTCCTGTCTCTTCATCAAGATTTCCTGTAGGTTCATCTGCAAACAGTATTTCTGGATCATTGCTAAATGCTCTTGCCAGGGAAACACGCTGTTGTTCTCCTCCTGATAATTGACTCGGATAGTGATGTGATCGCCCCCCTAGCCCTACTCGCTCAAGAAGCTGCTCAGCTTTATCCTTTGCACCTTTGGCTCTTCCTTGCAGCTCTAGAGGAATCATTACATTTTCTAGTGCTGTCAGCGTCGGCAGTAACTGAAAATTTTGAAAGATAAAGCCAACCTTACGATTTCTTACCTCAGCTTTTTCATTTTCTGTCAAGCTACTGATCATAGATCCGGCTAATGAGATTGATCCTGATGTCGGATTATCTAGTCCCGCACAAAGACCTAGCAGTGTGGTCTTTCCAGATCCAGAAGGACCTACAATCGACACAATCTGACCTTTCTCTACAGTGAAATTGATGTCATCCAAAACTGTAAGTTCTTTATTGACGCCCTTATACTTTTTATATATTGATTTTGATTCTAGAATCATATTGATTTTGATTTTAAGACTATTTCAACTTCACATACCTCGTATATCGAAGTCAAAAGAACGATTTATCTTTAAATTACCTTAGAAGAACTAATAAAACCTAATTTCGTTTACATTATTAATAGATAGATATACAAATGGCACACAATCAAAGACGAATCCTCGAATTATTGACTATCCCCAATTGGCGAAAATTGTACAAATACTCCATAAAAAACAAAAAAGTGAAAATTCTTAAGAATCTACCTAAGTTTATAATTTTACTTTGTTTCGCATCTCTTTCCTTAATATCCTGTAAAGATGAAAAGTCTACTGCAACATCAATAGAAAACGGGGATAAAGTGAAAACGAAATTAGATGATACAACAGAAAAGAACAATAAAAAGGTGATTCTATTCTATGGAAATAGTCTTACCGCTGGTTATGGTCTAGACCCAAACGAGTCATTTCCATCGAATATCGAAGATATTATAGACTCGCTTGGTTTGGCTTATAAGGTGGTAAATGCTGGATTAAGCGGCGAGACTACATCTGGCGGATTGAAGAGATTGGATTGGGTTATGAAGCAGAAAGTAGACATTTTCATCTTAGAATTAGGAGCCAACGATATGCTTAGAGGCTTACCAATAGATGAAACTCGAAAGAACCTATCAGCTATAATAGAAGGTGTAAAGGCCAAAAACCCTAATGTCAAAATAGGTCTCTGTGAAATGATGGCTCCACCTAATATGGGAGATGAGTATGTGGAAGAATTCACTGATATCTATGCAGACTTATCCAAACCGGATGATATTATATTCTTCCCTTTCTTTTTAGAAGGTGTAGCTGGTAATCCTGATCTATTGCTTCAAGATGGGAAACACCCAAATGCAGAAGGTCAAAAAATAGTAGCGGATAACGTATGGAAAGTGTTGAAGACAATGTTGTAATTAATGCTCACGCATCATTCATTACTCCTATCTTTTTCTAATCACCCAAGCATCTTGAGGTACGGCCTTCCCCGCTAACTGATCTTGTATTATTACTTCTAATACAGTATCCTTTTCAAACAGCTTCCTCATAAATGCATCTGGCTGAAATGCTGAATATGTGCGGTGCCCTTCGGTGACATTACCACGAATCACCAGTTGTCCTTTATTATATTTATCTATTTCGGAAGGTGTCATTATCCGCTTAAAGTTATCGCCATGAGTAGTGAGAAATAATATACCTCCCGATCTTAAGACTCGCTTGAGCTCTGTAGACCATCTGTGGTGCATCTCCTCTGATAGATGGGTAAATATTGAAATCCCATAAATAAAATCAAATGATCCATCCTCATAAGGAAGATTTGGTTCTAAAGTATTCAAGTTGAAATGTATGTCAGGAAGATTAGCTTTGCACCATTCTATAGACTTCTCATTGTAATCTGTTCCGTATACGTTACTATCTCTACCGAGTAACTCTGGCATATGCCTGATGACCCTACCCGGTCCACACCCCCAATCCAATATGTCAATACTGGTAGAATCATTGTACTTTTTGAATGTGTGGATTATCCAGCTGGCTACATCCCTCCCGCCTTCTAGATACTTCTTATAGTTTATCTGAAATGATTCGTACATCAAATAGTCGGGAGGCAATTTCACATCTGGATTGTTAGCTAAATATAATTCATTGGCATTTCTATTCTTTCGACTTTGCAATTTGTATCTTATTCTATCCGTCAAGTGCATGAGTCGGAAGCTTCGAAGTAGATTTGATATTTTGCCTTTATTCATTATTGGAATGTGTAAGTATTAGATCAAAAGTAGCTAATATTTTATGATCAGAAGAGCTAGGGTTGATTTTTATAGTTGCTGCGAGATTACCCATGTGATCCTTTTTGAAGCCTTTCAGCTTATTGAAATAATCATTGATAGTTAGCTGTTTTAAATATAAATATTTCGCTAACCGAACTTTTTGAAAATTTAACGACTATCATGATTTAGACATAGAATAACAAATCAAAAATACTATACCGAAATGAAACACGTTAATACAACATCTTAGAAGGTCATAAAAAGACGATTCTAGCCTTGAAGAAATCAGTTTCCCACCAAGTATTTGTCATAGAACTAATTATAGCTACAGAATAGGCACGAAATGTGCTATCTATATATTAAAAAATATAATAATATGAATTCGAAATTAATAATTTTCATCTTAGTACTAGGAGTCAGTTTCACCTCTTGCGTCAGTAAGAAGAAGTTCAGTTCACTCCAGTTGGAACTAGATTCTTTAAATAAAGAAATCGGAAGAGCTGGAGAAGACCTCAATCGCGCATTGGTCAAACTAGAGAAATGTGAAAACGAGAAGACCTTACTGAAGGGAGATCAAAAAGCACTTGCATTGAGAAATGAACAAATAGCTGATCTGAAAGAACAAATTAAAGATCTGAAATTACAAAGAGACAAAACAGTATCTCAAGTCGGCGATCTCACTGTACTGTCTCAATCTGCAAATGATAATATCGGAGAGACACTTCGTCAGCTTGAGGGAAAAGATCAGTATATCAGACTCGTACAAGCTGCAAGAAACAAAGCGGACTCTATCAATCTAGCACTTGCTGTAAACCTAAAGGGAGTTCTCAGAGATGGTATAGCTGATAATGATATCGACGTAAAAGTGGACAAAACAGTCGTATTCGTAAATCTATCTGACAAAATGCTATACCAATCCGGTAGTTCTAGACTTACCACTAGGGCCAATGAAGTATTAGGCAAGGTTGCAGAAATCATCAAATCTAGACCTGATCTTGAAGTAATGGTAGAAGGTTACACTGATAATGTTCCAATCAGTAATAGCTGCATCCAAGATAATTGGGACTTGAGTGTACAAAGAGCGACAGCAGTGGTTAGGTTATTGCAGAAGAGTCATGGAATCGATCCTAATAGATTGATCGCAGCCGGTAGAGGAGAATACAATACCCTAGCTGATAATAATACTGCAGAAGGAAGATCCATCAATAGAAGAACGAGAATAATAATACTGCCTAAGTTGAATCAATTCTACGATTTATTGAATCCAGATTTGGCTCCAAAATAAATAGCGCAAGTATAAATTATATTAGAATGGCAACATGACTCGATTATGTTGCCATTTTTTTTAACATAATTGATTTCAAATTTTAATACCTTAAGCAGCTTAGTGATACCCGAAAGCTATTTAAAATCATAGTTTTAAAATCAAATCAATATATTTTCATCCACAAGACAAAATCACAACCATTAGTTTTCTATCTTTGTTGTAGTTATACAAAAGCAAATAAAATGAAAGAGTTTTTATACATATTGGTCATCATATTCGTCACTTTTGGTATATCGTTTATACTGATAAATCTAAGACAAGTCGTAACTGGCAAAGAATTTAGAGGTACCTGCGCATCAAACAATCCTATGTTAAAAAATAAGATCGGAGAATGTAGCGTATGTGGTAAAGACCCTGATGAAGAGTGTAAGATGCCAGAAGTAAAGCCAGCCTAGGTTAAGAGTCTATCTCTGTAATAATCTAGTCCCGAATGATATGATGCCACCAAAGGCAAATAGGATCACGAAAATTGCTAAAATAAGCATAGTTATTAATTAGATTGTCAATATAATATTAATACCTCTAGCTGTCAAATATAAAAGAAGATTAAATTTCCTTCTCATTCTAATTCCATGCTAAAAGTAAACTAATTAAGAGTTTTTCATACCTGATTCTCCTAATCATTTTGCAATTATAAAAACTTAAATGTATGATATTATACAAATACTTAATTATTTGGAATATTTATATTATGTATATATTTACACACTAATAATCAAATAATAACACCTCTTCTAAAAAGATAATATGAACATCGCTTCTTTGAAAACCAAGTTACTCGTACCTTTTATTGCCTTTATTTTCTTATGTGCTACATCAAGTGCTCAATCTCAAAAGATAGAATCCTCAGGTGAAATTTTCAACGCGCTAGAGAAATTTGGAGTGTTGGCAAATGTCCTGTACGTAGCTGCCCATCCCGACGATGAGAATACGAGAATGATCAGCTATCTATCCAATGAAGTAAAAGCCAACACTAGATATCTATCTCTTACTAGAGGTGATGGCGGTCAGAATCTCATAGGCCCCGAGATCAAAGAACTACTAGGTGTAATACGTACACAAGAATTACTTGCCGCACGTAGAATAGATGGCGGTTCGCAAATGTTTTCAAGGGCCAATGATTTTGGATATTCTAAAAATGCTGAGGAAACCATAAAAATATGGGATGATGAGGCTGTATTATCCGACGTAGTATGGGCGATTAGAAAATTTAGACCAGATGTAATTATCAATCGGTTTGATCATCGGACCTCAGGAAAAACACACGGACACCATACAGCTTCTGCTATGCTTAGTCACAAAGCATGGGATCTTGTCGGAGACAGAACGAAGTTTCCGGACCAACTACAATATGTTGATGTGTGGACACCGAAGCGCCAATTTATGAATACATCATGGTGGTTCTATGGCAGTAGAGAAAACTTTGCGAAAGCCGACAAAACCAATCTGATGAGTGTGGATATAGGTGTATACTACCCTATCTTGGGTACCTCTAATAATGAAATCGCTGCCGAATCTAGAAGCCAGCACGTATGTCAAGGAATGGGTTCGACACCAAGAAGAGGATCACAACTAGAATATTTTGAACTTCTACACGGAGATATGCCTCCGAATAAGGCTGATATATTTGAAGGCATAAATACTACATGGTCAAGAGTCAAGGGAGGAGAAGAAATCGAACGAAAACTAGATAAAGTAATTGTTGATTTCGACTTTAGAGCGCCTTCAAAATCACTTCCTGCATTAGCAGATATAAGAAATCAGATTGCAAACCTAGAGGACACATTTTGGAAAGATCAAAAACTCCCACAAATAGACAGAATCATAGAAGCTTGTGCTGGATTATTTCTAGAAATGAATGCCAATAGAAATTATGCTACTCCTGGTTCAGAGATAGAATTATCTACAGAAGTCATCAAACGACTAAGAGGAGATGTAAAATTGAAAGGTTTATCGGTAAGTAACACCTCTATTGACACTTCACTAGATATCTCACTTGGAGATAATGAAGGTATCTTATTTGACCACACCATCAATATCAGTGATCAGGCTCCTCGCACATCTGCCTATTGGCTCAAAGAAGAAGGATCGCTCGGTATGTACAAAGTAAATGACAGGCAAAAAATCGGAATGCCTGAGTCGGAAAGATACTTGGTTGCACACTTCGACCTAGAAATAAACGGAGTACCACTCACGATATCTAATCCAGTAACGTATAAATATACTGATCCTGAAAAAGGACAAGTTCATCAACCCTTCGAGATCGTAGAACCACTGTACACCAGTATAAAGGATAAAGTCTACATCTTCTCTGAGCAAAGAAGTAAATCTGTAGCGGTATCTGTAAAAGCTATGGAAAACCAACAGGCCGGTTCAGTTGCTCTTTCGCTACCTAAGGGATGGTCTTCCACACCAGAAAGCATAGATTTCTTAATCAAGAATAAGGGCGAGGAACAATCATTTGACTTTACAGTGATCCCTCCGAAGAATCCACAATCCATAGTCGTCAATCCTGTGGTTACTTCAGTAGATGGAAAATCATATAACACGGAATTGTTTAAGATTGATTACAACCATATCCCCTTACAACTGGTTTCATTGCCTGCCAAAGCTAAATTTGTAAATCTCGATATCAAAAAAGAAGGAAACAGAATCGCCTATATCGAAGGCGCAGGAGATGCAATACCTGCCAGTCTTGAGCAGATCGGTTATAATGTCACCATGGTAAGTCCCAATGAAATATCAGCGGAATATCTTGAGACATTTGATGCAGCTATTATGGGCATCCGAGCATACAATAAATGGGAAGACCTAAAGTACAAGCAGGAAGAGCTCATGAAATACGTAGAAGAAGGAGGGAACATGATCGTTCAATATAATACTAACAGGAGGCTCAAAGTCGATAATATCGGACCATACCCAATACAACTATCTAGAGATAGAGTCTCAGTAGAAGAAGCTCCCGTACGAATGCTCGCACCAAACCATGAAGTTCTCAATTTCCCAAATAAGATTACACAGGATGATTTCGATGGCTGGGTGCAAGAAAGAGGCCTCTACTTCGCTAATGAATGGGACGATAAATACACAGCGATCTTATCTAGTAATGATCCAGGAGAAGATGCTAAAGATGGAGGGATGCTTATCGCGAAGCATGGTAAAGGCTATTTCACATATACGGGCTACAGTTGGTTCAGAAATCTTCCCGCTGGTGTACCTGGTGCCTACCGATTATTTACAAATATAATTTCATTAGGAAACATAGACAGACCATAACATGAGTGACCAACCCACCTGGAGAAAGAGCTATACTATGGTGATAGTACTAAATGCACTGTACATCATTATTTTCTTTTTCATCATGAAAACATTCGGATAGATGTCACAGATAGATTGGATAATACTGGTTTCTACCTTGGCATTTATAGTGATCTATGGCGTATGGAAGACGCGTAAGAATGAAGGTATGGATAGCTACCTACGTGGTGGTCAAGAAGCGAAATGGGCTACTGTAGGATTAAGTGTCATGGCTACTCAAGCGAGTGCCATCACATTCTTATCCACTCCAGGCCAAGCGTATCATGACGGTATGGGATTTGTTCAGTTTTACATCGGATTGCCATTGGCGATGGTAATCATCTGTATTACATTTATCCCTATCTATCATAAGCTAAAAGTCTATACCGCATACGAATATCTAGAATCAAGATTTGATCTTAAGACTAGGACACTGGCTGCAGTATTATTCTTAATCCAACGTGGATTAGCGGCCGGAATCACCATCTATGCACCAGCGATTATACTTTCGACCATATTAGGTTGGAATCTCTATCAGCTGATCATTATCATCGGAATATTGGTGATTATATACACTGTATTGGGAGGAACAAAAGCGGTAAATGTCACCCAAAAACAACAAATGGGAGTCATAATGTTCGGTATGTTCGTTGCATTTTATTTAATCCTCAGCTATCTACCAGAAGGTGTTGGATTCATGGATGCACTATCTATAGCTGGTGCGGGAGATAAGATGGATATTGTGGACTTTTCTTTCGACCCTAAATCAAAATATACATTCTGGTCAGGAATCACAGGAGGTCTCTTCTTAGCACTCTCCTACTTCGGCACTGATCAATCACAAGTACAACGATACCTGTCTGCAAAATCCGTCAATGAATCAAGGATGGGACTCATCATGAACGGCTTGCTCAAAGTCCCAATGCAGTTCTTTATTTTGTTAGTGGGCGTAATGGTTTTTGTTTTTTATCAATTTAATAAGGCTCCGATATTCTTCAATCCTACAGGAGAAATGATCTATGAAACATCAGCCGCCGATGAGTACAGAGCGATAGAGTCTACATATGATCAACTGTTCATCGAAAAAGAAAACTTATATCAATCAATAGCTGAGACAGGAGTTACCGAAGCGCTTACTCAAGATATAAATGCAATAAATGAAAAAGAGAGAACGATCAGAAATCAAGCGAAGGAAGTTATAAAACAAAATCTCCCTCAGATAGAAACCAATGATAAAGATTATGTATTTATCACTTTTATCCTTAATTATCTACCGAAGGGATTGATCGGCTTATTGCTGGCGATGATATTCTCGGCTGCTATGTCGAGTACCGCATCGGAATTGAATGCTCTCGGATCTACTACTTCAGTAGATATATACCGCAGACGGATCCCAGGAAAATCTGATGAGCATTATCTATTGATGACTAAGGTCCTTACGCTATTTTGGGGAATCATAGCCATATGTTTTGCGTGTTACGGAACTTTATTTGAGAATCTTATACAATTTGTCAATATAGTAGGAAGTGTATTCTACGGTACCATTTTAGGAATTTTCTTAGTGGGTTTTTATATAAAATCAGTAAAGGGTAATGCTATATTCTGGGCTGCACTCATCTCGGAGACAATTATAGTCATAATCTTCTGGATGGATGTCGTAGGTTATCTCTGGCTCAATGCTATTGGATGTCTCCTGGTAACGATATTTGCGTTATTCATTCAAAAAATATCAAAAGACGCATAATTTCCAATATATTTAGCCTTTCATAATTCGTTGATTATCTATTTATTAACGAGCTCTTGAAATAATACTTATGAAATAACATTGGAGTGTGATACGTTTTTGAGGAGTGATTTTATAAAATAGAGTTCAATATGATAGCGTAAATCTAAAATTGAATATCAAATACAGATTATGGAAAATCCATTGGTAAAGAAAGAAGGGGCGAAAGAAGTTGATCAAAATAACAAAGCTAAAATAATCGACCTACCAACTGTAGATTTTGATTTCAGCGCTCTTATTGATGGTGAAGATCTATATATCCCCACGGAGATTTTCGTAGATACGATAGCTAAAAATGATAAGCTACTTCCATACGAGACATATTTCAGCTTCAATAAATACATAGCACAATTACGATCATACCACAAAGAGAATAACTATGATCATCAAAACAGCATCCTAAAATTACTAGAAGATTCGGAAGCTAACCTATGCCAAGATAATGTTGATCATTGCCAGATCATGCAATCAAAAGCAGCACAGATGTTGCTTCCTTCCATGTTTTTCCAAAATGAAAAGAGTTTTATCTCAAAACCATTTGCAAAGCAGATGATAAGCTCTACTGCAGGGATGGAGAAGTTCATGTCTGATAAGGATTGGGAAATAAGGGTAAATCCTACAGTGATAAGTAAGACGTTAAACATCATTGCTATGGGGAGCTACATCCTTCAGTATTGTTATGGTATCGAGGCCTTTGAACTATTCACAGATCAGATCAAATTTAAAAACAAAAGGACTAAAATTGAAAAATACGAGGACATAGAAATTAAGTTAGACTATGTAGAGGTCGTACAGAAAAAACCATTACTACCGCTATCCGATGTGCAGATCAGATCTCTACTTGAGAATTCTGAAGATGTAAATCTATGGTTAGAATTGTTACCACCTGACCGGTTCGCTTTCAAGGGGTTTTCGATCGGTACGTTGCATGATGTCACGAAAGTACAGATCCATTCGCTTATGCGAGAATCAATAACAACGATGACTGAGCAAAGGGATCCCGTCAAGACATTGATATATGTAACAAAATTATTCCGTTCATATTTGAATGATTCAAGTATTCAAGTAGGTTTGGCGAATTTGAAGTTCGTAGATCTCATAGACAAGGATTCTGTATCTCTCAGCCTTACCAAAGAACTGAATATAAGAAACATAATATCAAAAGAGAAGGAAGAAGGAAGCTGTATCTATAGTGACGCAGCATTCAAGCAAAAAACAATAATACTAGACGATATCAATCAAAGAGAGCCCAAATCTCCCTCTGAGCGAAAACTTATAGAACAAGGAATTCGGAGTATCATATTAATACCAGTCATCAATGAAGCTGGTAAGCAAATATCAGTATTAGAAATAGGCAGTACCAATAAATATGGTGTCAATAGTATCGTCAAACTCCGTCTCGAAGAAATGATTGGATTGATGAAGCTGATGATGATCACCTTCTACTCTGAAATGGATAAAAGTGTAGATCTTGTAATCAGAGATAACTTCACATCTATACATCCGAGTGTAGAGTGGAAATTCAAAGAAGTAGCTACGAGATACAAAATAAATCAAATGAAGAATAAGACAAATGGTCTTATCGATCCTGTAAAATTTGATAATGTATATCCTCTATATGGACAAGCGGATATAGTCGGAAGCTCTACATTAAGAAACCAAGCACTAAGAGAAGATCTACTGTATAATCTTACCGCACTCAATAAACTAATAACTACATGGCTTAAATCCCAACATCTCTTCCTTTTAGAATCCTATAAAATCAAAATAGAAAGTATCATCACGCATCTAAGTCAAGATATAGAATCTAGTGATGAATCAATAATAATGGATTTACTTCACAATAAGATTCATCCATTACTAAAGGAACTAAAAGGTAGATTCAAAAACCTCCCGGGCAGCCCTTATAGTAAATACATATCTATATTGGATAGTAAGTTTGGAATCGTCTACAACAAGCGAAAACTATACGAACAAAGTGTAACTATCATGAATGGTAGATTGTCCACTTTTTTCATGCGAGAAGATCAGCAAATGCAGAATACACTGCCTCACTTCTTCGAAAAATACAAAACTGATGGCGTCGAATACAACATCTATGTAGGTCAAAGTCTCCTAGAAAACGAGACCTTCACGAAAAACGACCTTAGAGAATTCCGAATATGGCAATTACAAATGATGATAGATGTAACGCAAATAGTAGAAAAACTATCTCCTAAATTACCAGTACAAATTACAACTGCACAACTCATCTTCGTATATAATAATGAGTTGAACATCAAGTTCCGAATGGAAGAAAAGAAATTTGATGTAGATGGTGCTTATAATGTTCGGTACGAAATATTAAAAAAGAGAATTGACAAGGCTACCATAAAAGGAACAGATGAAAGATTGACTATCTCTGGTAAAGTAGCCATCGTGTATCTCCAAGAAAAAGAAAGAAGAGAATATATAGAATACATAGATTTTCTCAGACATAATGATCAGATCGAAGACGGTATTGAAGAGTTGGAGCTGAATAAACTCGAAGGTGCAGAAGGATTAAAAGCATTGCGAATCACAGTAAAAAAGGAACAATAAAAGCGTTCCACTCCTTTAAAATGTAGATTTGTCAGAGATAATAGTAAATTTGATTCTATGGTTGGATTAGAAAAAATAAAACAATATGTATCATCATTGTTTGATGAGAAATTAGATCCGAATTACACCTATCATGACTTCGATCATACGCTTATGGTATTCGATTCTGTAACTGACATAGCGAAGAAATCGAATATAGATGGTAACGACTTGTTGATATTACAAGTAGCGGCATTATTTCATGATTCTGGATTTATATACGGAGCAAAAGACCATGAAAAAAATAGTATAAACTTAGCGAAATCATACTTAACAAGAGTGGGTTACGAGCCCCAATTTATTGAAAAAGTGTGTGAATGCATAGCCGCTACTCAAATCGGTGCAAATACTACTGACACATTAGCCCTGATATTACAAGATGCTGATATGAGCGGCCTCGGAAACATAAACCATTCTGTAATAACAGAGAGACTAAGAAATGAGCTAAATAATACCTCAGATAAAAAATTCAGCAAGAAAGAATGGCGATCAATAAACGCGGATTTCATAACGAAATCATCTTATAATACAGCCGCTGCACGAGAGCTATATGACGATCAAAAAGCGAAGAATTACAAAAATATTCAAACTAGAAAGTCAAAATCTAAAAAGAATACTTCAGTAAAATCACTAGCTCAAAATAAGAGTGCCCAGACGCAATTCAAAACGGCACTTCGTAATCATATAGACCTCAGTAACATCGCAGATAACAAGGCGAATATAATGATAAGTGTCAATGCATTAATCTTGACCTTAGCACTACCATTTCTGATCGATAAAGCGATGGACAATCACTTTTTCTGGTTTCCCACTGCACTGCTGGCTTGCGTATGTCTGATATCCATGATATTCGCAACTTTAGCGACTAGACCAATAAAACTAAAAGGAATTACAACCGAAACAGAGATTAAGAGTAATGCTTCCAATCTCTTCTTTTTTGGCAATTATTATAAAATGCAATATGAAAATTACAAGGATGGAGTCCACCATATACTGAATAACTCAGATGCACTGGACGATTCTATTATTAGGGATCTATTCTTTTTAGGTAAATCGCTAGGAGGAAAATTTAGCAATCTCAGATTATGCTATAACATATTTATGTATGGTATTACTCTTACTGTTTTTGCATTGATGATCGTCTATTTCAGTTGATCTTTGTTGAATTCTACAGCCGCTGCATAATATCTTGCACGCTCTAGATCATCTTCTGTATCGATACCAAATGAAGTTGAAGCGACAGTAGCTGCAAATATGTGATGACCATTTTCTAACCATCTCAATTGTTCTAATTTTTCTGATTGTTCTAATCGAGTAGGATTTAAGGATGCAACTTCTATCAATACCTCCCTCTTAAATCCATAGACACCTAGATGTTGGAAATATTCACCATCATCCAACCACTTTCTATATGGTATATCACGATGCGCAGGTATCGCCTGACGACTAAAATACATTACTCTATCGTTGATATTTTTTACAAGCTTGACAGTATTATAATCTAGTAATGATTCGGTAGACTTTATTACCTTGGTCAATGTGCCTATAGCAACATCATTAGATCTCATAAGATCCACTAGTGCCGTAAGAGAAGCCTTCTCTAGAAAAGGCTCATCCGCTTGGATATTTATTACAATATCAGAATCAAGCATCTCAGCTACTTCTGCAATGCGATCTGTGCCTGATTCATGGGATGAAGAAGTAATCATGGAACGCATATTTAGCGCTATACAATGATTCATAATAATCTCACTATCAGTCGCTATGATTACCTGATCAAACAACTCACTCGCGATGGCCATCTCATATACACGTTGCAGCATAGTCTTACCGAGGATATCAAGTAAGACTTTCGAAGGCAGCCTTGTACTTTCTAATCTGGCTGGAATAATAGCGGTGATTTTCAAGATATCTTTGTTTTAGATGTAAACTTAATACAATAGAATAAAGTGATTCATTTCTTTTTCTGTTTATTTGTGAATGAAGTTAAAAGTAATTAATAATTCATAGCTCAAAATAGTGATCTGATATTCGTATTACAGAATTTAGTAGTATATATAAATCAGGTATTAAGATGTTTATATCATATTAATACCTAAATTCATAACAGTAGAAGATATATGACATGATAAAATAAATGAGTAAAACATAATATTGAAGTCATATTAAGAAATTATTCAAAACATTTAACTTTTTATTGTAACATTCGAAAATAACTTAACGTCAAGATAAGGAACATGGAAATAAACGAATTGATAAAGATTCTAGAGCCATATAAGAACAAGATGTTTCGATATGCATTTAGCATCATTGGAAATAGATTTGAGGCGGAAGATATTGTACAGGAATCCCTGATTAAAATATGGAAGAAGAAAGATAAGTTTGCTGAGATTGATAATAAAGAAGCATGGGCAATAACCATCGTAAGAAACTTAGCCATAGATAAGCTCAGAGCACGTAAAAAGAAAAAAACAAGCGATATAGACGACTATTTCCATATATCTGATAAGGCTCCTTCTCCAGCTGCAAAGTTAGAACAAAAGGAAGCTGTAAAGAAAGTAGCTGAAATAATGGCAACACTTCAAGATGCACAAAGGGAAATTATCACTCTAAGAGATATAGAAGGATATACCTATCAAGAAATTGCCGATATCATGGAGCTCAAAGTAGATCAGGTAAAAGTCTACCTTTTCAGAGCCAGAAAAGTATTGCGAGAAAAATTATCTCCACTTAGAAAGATGATTTAATACACTTTAGATCATCGTAAATAGAAACAATGAATAACAACATCAATAACATACTAGAAAAATACTGGAATGCTGAGACAAGTCTCAAAGATGAGGCCGAGTTAAAAGCATACTTTTCTAGTAATGATGTATCCGAAGAACATCAGCCCTTTGCAGGTTTGTTTCTGAAAGTATCAATAGAGCAAAACCTATCATCTGATATTGACATCAGTCAGCTAATCAATAAAGTGGAAGATATAGATGCACTAATACAAAAATATATAGCCGCTGATTCTACATTAGAAGAAGAAAAAATACTGAAGTTATATTTCCAAAGTGGAGATATCGCTCCAAGACATCAAGAGTTTCAGCCGCTATTTGACTTTTACAATATCGCCCGTGGTATGACCATGGATTCTGATTTTAACATCAGTGATTCAGCAAATAACATTGATAAAATCATCAATAAATACCTAAAGGCAGAATCAACCATCGAAGAAGAATTAATACTTAAGCAGTATTTCAGCGGGACCAA
This sequence comes from uncultured Saprospiraceae bacterium, assembly GCA_938007965.1. Classification (GTDB taxonomy): domain Bacteria; phylum Bacteroidota; class Bacteroidia; order Chitinophagales; family Saprospiraceae; genus CAJXUU01. The sequence goes on from CALLMH010000009.1 coordinate 29,678, forward strand.
TGTTTTGGAAGAACACATGGAATATCAACCGTTGTTCGCTTATTATGATGTAAGTTCTGAAATGACGACTGACATAGATATAGCCGCAGTACTCAGTGATAGTGAGAAAAATATTGATACATTGCTCGATAAATATTGGGAAGCAAATACGGATCAGGAGGAAGAAAGAATACTATCACAATATTTTTCTAGTGGTATGGTCGCGGATAGACATCTAGACGCCAAGCCACTTTTCTTGTATTACGCAGCACAAAGAAATGTAGAAAGTGAAGTAGATATCGAATCTGTACTCTCAAAGCAAACATCACAAAAGGGAAGTTCCATATCGGATGATGCTGTGGCACCGAGCGAAAGTAAGGCTAAAGTCTTTCGTTTACGAAAATTCGCATCGGCTATTGCAGCTATATTTATACTAGGTTTTGCTGCAATCACCATCATGAATCAGTCTTCTGAGTCGAGCACTCAATACAGAGGTAAATATGTACAACTCGATGAGGAGGCTGAAGCACAAGAGGCATACGAAATTACAAAGCAAGCATTTGCACTACTGTCTAAAAAAATGAATAGTGGGTCGCAAACGGTAAAAAAATCTGTAAAAAAAGCCGAAAATGCCAGTATATTTAAATAATAATCACAAAAGGTAGATCCATAACTATTGAGATTTCATCTTGAAGAGTTTCTTTCAAGTGCAATCAAAAAAAAAAAACAGACAAATGAACAAGATATTTTCGCTTTTAGTAGTATTATTTTTGGCCGTCAGTGCGAATGCTCAAGTGGATGCAATAGATAGATTTTTCGAAACTTATCAAGATGATGATAACTTCACTATGGTGTACGTCAGTCCTAAGATGTTTAAAATGTTTGCTAAAGTAGCGGGTGACGAATTAGATGCAGAACTTCAAAGTTTGGTAAAGGATCTAAAAGGGTTGAAAGTATTGCGAACGGATAAAGATCCAACATCTGTATACAAATCTGCACTTGCCAAATTACCTACCGATGAATACGAATTGCTCATGACCACTAGAGATGAAGGTCAGAATGTCAAAATCCTAACGAAAACAAAAAGCGATGATGTCATAGAAGAATTATTACTCCTAGTCGGAGGTAATGACGAATTCATACTCGTGAGCTTTATAGGTAACATCAATCTCAATGATCTCGCTAAAATAGCATCTAGTCTAGACATCGATGGTGTCAAACATTTAGAAAAATTAGGCAACTAAAAAACATTGTCAGTTTAGTAAGATAATCTGTACACACCATAGTGCAGATTATATATTTTAACCTCTTGTCGTAATTTTCTTATTCTTAGTCGAGTATGATGCCATACTCAATGCGCTAAGAGTAAATTACTTATGCCAAATAAAAATCAATTAACTATGAAAAAGCTACTTATATTTTTCGTCTGTATATTAGCTGTACAAGGCTTGCACAGTCAGAAGTCAGTAGATAAATTTATGGATAAAATGAAAAAGCATAAAGATGCTTACGTAGTTACATTGCCTGGGTGGTTACTCCGCACAGGTGGTGAAATCATAGATGACGAAGAACTCAGATACGAACATGGATTTCATGAACTAGTAGAGGGAATAAAAAGATTGAGAGTATTACACATAGGTAATGATCCGAATTTGGAAAGTAGCAAATTTAGATCCATCATGAGTCAGATAAAAGAAAAGGATGGATATGTGGATTATGCAACTGTCAAAGATCAAGGAACCAATGTGCAGGTAATCGTAAAAGAAGATAAAACCCGTATCAAAAGTCTAGTATTGGTAGCTAGTGGTAACGATGGCCTCACTATTCTCAATCTAAAAACAGACATAGATATGGAAGACCTCAAAGCCGCCAATTTGACTTTCAATAAGAATTAAGATACCCCCGTAAAATATCATCTAAAACTTTCTAATTATGAAAAATACAATCACAATTCTACTCTTATCATTCATATCGATCTCAGTAAGTGCTCAATATGGTGTAGACAATATTTTTCGAAAATATAAGAACGATAAAGGAGTCATAGCATGGCAATTTGAAGGTGACATATCAAAAATGCTTAACACAAAAGACGGGACAGCTATCAAAAGTACGCTAGAAAGTGTAGACTTTGTGATGTTTGCAGAGGATATGGATATAAGCGAAAAAGATCAAATAAAATTAAATAATAAGATAGAAACGGACGGCTACGACATGCTGATCCAAGCCAGAGATAAAGGTCAAAAAATCAAGATAATGGGCATCGAAGAAGGTGATACAATCAAAAAAGTATTTGCCCAGATGAAATATAAAAACAATTCCGCATATTTTTTCTTAACTGGCAAGATCTACCTTGAAGACCTCAACAATATAAACTACGAAAGCCTTATGAATGGCCTAGATTTCTAAAATTTATTCTCCTAATAGCTCCTAAAAACGACTACTACTTTCAAAAAGTACGCTATATCACATACACATTTATCGCTCTATACTTTACAATAATCCGTAAAATACTACCTTCGTCAAATGAGCGAAATCGATAGGTACAAGACCATGCTAGAGGCTATAGAAGCTGAGCGTCGACAGGAAGAAAAATACTATGCTGAAATAGCAAAGCAAAAAACAGATAAAGACCGTGTAGAAGCCGGTGTTCTCTTGACTTCACTTTTTATAAAGAAAAAGTATTACACAGTTGGCGAATTCGTAGAGGTAAAGCTAGAAATCACTAAAAATTTCGATAAGCCCAATAAATTTAAAACTGGAGCTGGAGTAGTACTTATCTATCAGGCGGAAGAAACTCGTCGTATAAGAGGTACGCTCTCATTCAAAAAGAAAAACGAAATTGCCGTCATCATACAACATGACGTACTATCTCATGGTCACCTTCCCGATAATGCTTCCTACAAACTAGAGCTCGTCTATGATGAAAGGCCCTATAAAGTCATGAGAGCCGCTCTAAACGAAGTCATCACCTCAAAAGATCCACTTATAAGAGAACTACGTGAAGGCATAAGGAAAAAAACAGCCCTCGACTACCCCGCTCAAGACAATCCCGAAAGATGGAGTATCCCACAGCACCTCAATGACGATCAAGAACAGGCCGTGCGAGGGATTCTCAACGCTGGACAAATGGGAATTATCCATGGTCCTCCAGGAACAGGAAAGACGACTACTCTAGTCGCACTGGTTCAAACACTATTACAAAAAGAGCGAAAAATATTAGTCTGTGCACCAAGTAATAATGCTGTGGATCTGCTCGCTAGAAAAATCAATGAGTTAGGCATCAAGGTATTAAGAATAGGTAATGTCACCAGAATCAAAGACGACATTGCAGAATTGACCATAGATGAAAAAGCTAGAAATCATCCTGACTGGGGTCACGTCAAACAAATACGGATAGAAGCGGAAGCGGCTCGCAAGATGGCCTCTACCCGAAAACGTAAGTTCGGAACCAATGAGCGTAGAAATAGAACTGAGATGTACAAAGAGTCTAGGGAATTGAAAAAATGGGCCAAAGACATGCAAAACCGACTTTTAGATTCTATCGTAAGCGAAAATCAAGTGATCGCTACGACGCTTATTGGATGTAATCACAAATATATAGATGGCATCGTATTCGATACAGTGATAATAGATGAAGCCAGCCAGTGCATGGAACCTGAATGCTGGAATGCGATATTGAAGGCCAAGCGCGTATTTTTCGCTGGAGATCATCATCAACTTCCCGCTACAGTAAAAAGTAAAGAAGCTGTGGCACTAGGACTTTCCGAAACATTACTAGATCGGATGACCAACTCCATAAAGCACCACTACCTACTTACGGAACAGTATAGGATGAACGATGCTATCCTATCCTTCTCCAACGAACAATTCTATGATAATTTATTGAAATCTAATCATGCCAATAAGAATCGTACACTGGATGGAGATGAGACCCCGCTAGTGTTCATAGATACAAGTGGCTGCGGGTATGAAGAGTCTCTAGATTCTAAATCTAGAAGTCTGTACAACGAAGGTGAATTCTTCATAATAAGAGAACATATACTCCTCCACAAAAAAAAATACACTGGTATAAGTATCGGCATTATAAGTCCGTATGCAGAGCAAGTAAGATATATAAAAGGCAAAATAGAGGAGGATGAAGAGTTGAGAGCACTAGATGTTGAGATAAATTCCATAGATGGGTTTCAGGGGCAAGAAAAAGATCTCATTATCATCTCCCTAACCCGATCTAATAGTGCCGGAATCATCGGTTTTCTCTCTGACTACAGAAGATTGAATGTAGCAATGACCAGGGCGAAAAAAAAATTAGTCATCATAGGAGACGGAGCTACACTAAGTAGTAATGAGCTATATCTCAAACTTATTGACCATATAGAAAAAGAAGGATTACTTCAATCAGCATGGGAGTATATGATGTAACATACAAGGCAGAAAATATCAAAAAAGACTACGATAAAGAAAGATAGATTTTGTTACAGTGGCGGCCATTGAAGCAGTTAAACTACAACTAAAAAAAATCACTTTACTATATCAGTATATAGAATCAGCGCTCAACCTACTATCGATAATACTGCAGCTTCTTTATTTGAACTGTAATACCTGAACTCAGGTTATTAATTATATTTGCATTGAAATTATAAAACTAGAAACTATGTTCGGTAAGTTGAAATCACTGTTTATTTTAGAAGACGAAAATGAAACTAAAAAAGCCGCTGAAAAAGGTAAGCAAGAACAGATAAAAGAAGCTAAAAAAGAAACCGCTCCTACGGTATCAGCACATGATATCACAATTGATGTCGCGAATACTACCCCACCGCCATCAGGAAAACCTGATACAAAGTTTGTAGACATCCTTCTCAAAGCTGTAGAAAAAGATAACCTAGAAGGATTTGATTATCTTGAATATAAATCATCTCTACAGTCTCTATCTGGAATGGATATGGATGAAGCAACGAAGTACAAAAGTGCACTCGCCATGGCCAAAACAATGGGTGCTACGCCAAGTAAATTAATCAAAACAGCTCAACACTATCTAAAAACTCTAGATAAGGAGAAATCTAAATTTCAAGAAGCACTCAAAGGTCAAAAAGCAAAACAAGTTACTGGTAAAGAAGCGTCAATAAAAAAAATAGCAGAAACCATAGCTAAGAAAAAACAACGAATACTTGACCTCCAAAAAGAAATCGAAGCTGATACAGCCAAAATGAAAACCATGAAAGAAGGAATCAATAAGTCTGTATCAAAAGTGCAAGCAACGAGTGATAATTTCCACTATGCTTATAATGTAGTGACTGGTCAGATTCTAGCTGATGTAGAGAAAATGGAGAAGTATTTAAAATAAAGCAGAGCCATTTTATTCTTCTTTAGTACCCTTACTTACGGTTATTCAGAAGTAAGGACAATATTAAAATTATATCCCCTACAAGGAGCATTAATTTGTGACAGAAATTAAATTGACCTTAGCTGGCTTAGGTATTTGGATTTCATTTTGGCGTTAAGAACTTGCAATTGTTTGAGCGTAAGCGAGTTTTGCAAGTTTAGTCAAAATGTGATCCTAATAGCGTTAAAAGTCAGGTAAAGTCTTGAGATAAGAGATGGCTTGTTTAGCAAACACTCGTTTTTTGTTTCGTTTTTGGGTCAAGCCAAAAATGAAAGCCCGAACGGCGAGTGGAAGTTCAGGTTGAAATTTATTACCTCATATTTACGTAAAATCAAGCGTAAACGGGGTATTCATTCAGCAGTAAACAGAATGAAGGGCTATATAAATAAGGATATTCAGATCTACTGAATATCCCAATTTAAATTTTTTTGGAAAAAAATATCGTTCAAATGATCTTTGTCCCAATGCTCGAAACAAAGCTCATTCTATAAGTATTCCGCTAATTGTGTTTGAAGGTTAGACGCACTGTTTCTTACTTCGATAACGAAATTTTCAGAATCACCACCAGCATAGATTATACCTCTAGAAGAATTAATCAACAGACCGCAGTCATCGTTCTTACCATTTGATACTACGCCATCAAGATCCCCGCCTTGAGCTCCAATGCCAGGTACTAAGAAAAAATGTTCTTTGGCCATGTCTCGCACCTCTGCAAAAGATTCTGGGTGTGTAGCACCGATGACGTACATCAGATTCTCTGGACTACCCCACTCTTGAGATTTTCTAATTACGGACTCATAGAGAGGCGTATTATCTGATTGTATTCTTTGGAAATCATTACTTCCTTTATTGGACGTGAGACCTAATAGGATTACCCACTTATCCTCGAATTCTAAAAATGGGGAGACAGAATCAATGCCCATATATGGTGCTACAGTGACCGCATCAAAATCAAAATATTCGAAGAAGGTCTTTGCATACATTTTGGATGTATTGCCTATATCGCCTCTCTTGGCATCTGCAATGGTAAATATATGATCAGGAATATAATCGATGGTTTTTTCTAAAGATTCCCATCCTTTAGGTCCTAGAGATTCATAAAATGCTAGATTTGGTTTATAGGCAACGCACAAATCATGAGTGGCGTCGATGACTCTTTTATTGAACTCGAAAACAGGGTCGTCAAAATCACGGAGAAATGATGGAATTTTTGATGGATCAGTGTCCAATCCTACGCATAAAAATGATTTCTTTTTATTTATTTGATTTATCAGCTCACTTCTTCTCATAGAAATACTAAATCTTGAATTGCAATATTAACTCGACCTCTTTGTAAGTGGATAATAAGTTAGGTCATACCATTGACTGCTTCTATCGTCTTAATCTCAGGAATCTTTGATCTCAAGGTCTGCTCTACACCGGCTTTCATGGTCATCGCTGACATCGAGCAGAACTCACAGTTGCCTAGCCACTTGACCCTTACAGTCATATCTTCAGTCACCTCTACTACCTCAATGTCGCCACCATCTACTTTGAGGTGTGGCCTAAGTGATTCGAGTGCCGCGTCTACTCTTTCTTTTAATGCTTCTTGTTCTATGCTTGACATATCTGCAAAATTAACATATTAATTAGCTTAATCTATATAAATGAAACATCTTTTAGCGACTATCTGGTTCCAAGGCTAAAGTTTATTTTGATTTACTTATATAATATTCAACTTGATAATGGAGGAGTATTTCATAGTATAGGTGGAGTAAACCTTATTTACGCTCTATGTATTGTGCATCAAATAAATTACTAGTTAACCATTTTGACAACGGTCGTAGGACCCAGCACCTCATTTCTTAGCTGTACTTGTCGTATCGTATTCAGTGCCAAGTCTTCGAATCTTTGTTTTAGTGGATTCCCATCTTGAGTGGCTACTGGCTTCCCCGAGTCACCTCCCTCTCTGATCCCTTGTACCAGCGGTACTTGACCTAAGAGTACTGATTTAGATAGTTTGGCTAGTTTCTTTCCGCCCCCTTCTCCAAAGATCATGTACTTGTTATCTGGTAATTCTTTGGGAGTAAACCATGACATATTTTCTACAATCCCGAGAATCGGCACATTCACATGATCGATCAAGAACATATTGATAGCTTTCACCGCATCTACTACAGCTACCTCTTGCGGCGTAGTGACTATGATTGCCCCTGTAATCGGTACAGTCTGTACCAAAGTAAGCTGAATATCTCCTGTCCCTGGCGGTAGATCTATGATGAGATAATCCAGATCTGGCCAAATACAATCATTGATAAATTGCTTAATAATCCCTCCTAATCTTGGGCCTCTTAAGACTACTGCCTGCTCTGGCTCTACGATAAATCCGACAGACATCACTTTCACTCCATGTGCTTCTAGGGGCAATATCTTATGCTTGCCATAGAGCATCTCTATTTTTGGTCTTTGCCCTTGCAGTCCCATCATGGTAGGAATACTCGGTCCATATAGATCAGCATCAATCAATCCCACCTTTGCTCCTTTGTTGGCTAGTGATATAGCAAGATTTACAGATACAGTCGACTTTCCGACTCCCCCTTTTCCTGATGCTACGGCGATTATATTCTTTACTTGTGGTAGTGCTCTGGTCTTTTCCGCTCCAGCTGGACCGCTACTTTTCATATGTATGTGCACCTGCGCATCTGGATAGACCGACTGTACAGCATGCATACAGGCAAAATTGATCGTCTGCTTGACTTGGCTGTCCTTAGCTGTAATATTCAATGTAAATGAAACATTGTTCCCCTCGACCTTGAAGTCCTCTATCATACGGACAGATACGATATCTTGTCCAGTATTGGGATCTTTGACGGTTCGTAATGCTTCTAAAACTTTATTATTATCTAAATTCATATTAAATATTGAACTGCGAAATTACTTGATATTATACTTAAAACGCAATTGACACAAGAGGGTTGTAAGAATGATAATTTTCCTATTAAGGTGACTGATGATTGACCGCAATCAGTTGAATAACCTGACATGTAGCACCTCAAATTTTACTTAGCGACCAACTGTCTGATCTTGATCCCAAACCCAGCAAATATCAAAGTCATGATCGGACTCAACCAATTGAAAATAGCATAGACAAAGTACTCTCCTACTCCGACACTCAATACCTCGGATTGATAAGCTCCGCATGTATTCCATGGAATCAATACTGATGTCACAGTACCAGAATCTTCTAGGGTTCTACTAAGATTCTCAGGCGCTAGTCCTTTATCTTCAAATGCTTGCTTAAACATCTTTCCAGGAATCACTATAGCTAAATACTGGTCACTGGCTACTATATTGAGACCTAAGCAACTCAATACAGTGCTAGAGAATAATCCAAAAGTAGATTTCGCAACTGATAATAGTGCCGTAGTAATCCTCGAGAGGGCACCTATACCATCCATAACTCCTCCGAATATCATAGCACAAATTATCAATAAGATCGTCCAAAGCATGCCCATAATACCACTAGAAGTGAATAGGTCATTCAATGTAGGATTATCTGTCACTATGGCTACGTCTGTCAGTATAGCGGTTCCTATCGCTTTTCCATTCGAAGATTCGATAAGCGACAATACTTCTGGTTGGAAAATGAATGCAAAAACAGCAGCTAGCATCACCCCTACGCCTAATGCTATCAGTGGTTTGGTCTTCAGTACAATCATCACGACTACTCCCACGGGGACTAAAAACAACAAAGGTGTAATGTTAAACGAAGCATCCATTGAAGTCAGTAACCCGCTGATATCTGCACTTCCCGAAGTATCAATACTAAAGCTCAATATGGTAAAAACGATCAATGCGATAACGATCGTCGGCACGGTAGTCAAGCTCATGTACTTGATATGTGTAAACAGGTCCGTACCAGCCATAGCTGGCGCCAGATTAGTCGTGTCACTTAATGGAGACATCTTATCTCCAAAATATGCTCCTGAAATGACAGCACCTGCGATCATTCCTGTAGGTATGCCCAATGCTTTGCCTATTCCAATCAATGCTATACCTACTGTCGCGGAAGTTGTCCATGAGCTTCCGGTAGCTATAGATATGATGGCCGCTATAACCACCGAAGCAGGTAAAAATATAGCTGGACTCAATACTTGAAGACCATAATATACCATGGCGGGAATGATACCACTTACCAACCACGTACCTGCCAATGCTCCTACTAAAATCAAAATACATATAGGAAGTAATACACTCTTGAGATTCTCCCAGATTTCTGCAAAGATCGTGGCAAATGATGTCTTATTGAACAATCCAACTATAGCTGCTATAGCACCTCCGATCAATAGTATATACTGATTAGAGTAGTCTCCTAACCATACGCCGTCTTTTTTAAAAATGTTGTAAGCAAGTAAACTCATCAAAAAAACGACAGGAATTAGTGCTTCCCAGATATTCAATTGACTATTTTCAATTATGTTTTCTTCTTGCCTTTGCTGATTCTGCTTTTCAAAGTTCGACATATACTCTAGAGGGTTTGGTATCGTAATGATACGGCTTTGCGACTTGATCTACAAATCTAAATGTCCAAACAAAAGAAAGATCAGTATGCTTGCTGTAAGAGTAAGTCAATTTCTCTTCATGATTTTGATAAAATGAGCTTTTTGATGCATCCTCTTGCAGGTTAAATTTCACCTCGCTACAGACGTACATACTACGGTGCCATCATTTTTAGACTACGGATACCATCTCTCTACACCTGCCAATCAATCGGCAACTCTCCCCTACTCTCCAAGATCTTATTGACTCCAGAAAAATGATGATTTCCAAAAAATGCATTGCCCGCTAATGGTGATGGATGAGCGGATTCGAAAACGTGGTGCTTGGATATATCAATGAGTTTCTTCTTTCCTTTGGCGAATCCTCCCCAAAGCATAAAACAAATACCTTCTTTGTGATCTGAAATTGCTTTTATAACTGCATCTGTGAAATGGTGCCATCCGATCTTAGAGTGTGAAGCGGGACTGCCTGCCTCGACAGTGAGTATAGCATTGGGCATAAATACCCCCTGTCGCGCCCACTTAGACAGATCTCCATGGTTGGGTATCGTACACCCGAGGTCCGCATGGAGTTCTTTGTATATTCTATTGAGTGATCTAGGTATTTTCACCCCTGGCTTTACGGAAAAACACAAACCCATAGCCTGACCTTCACCGTGATATGGATCCTGTCCTAATATGACTACTTTTAATTTATCAAATGGAGTAAGCAAAAATGCATTGAATATTTCGGGGGCTGGAGGGTAAACAATTTTGCCTTCAATTTTACTCTTGAGAATACCTTCCTTAATATCAGAAAAATATGGTTTGGTAAATTCGTCGGCCAATACTTTCTCCCAAGAAGGTTCTAATTTTACATCCATAGAAAACAGAATTCAAGAACTATGAGGGAGCATCCTTTTTAGCAGTTCGCTCACAGGCACCATCACAATTGCCATACAGATTCAGCGAATGATGTGTTATTTTAAAATTCAAGATATCTCCCATCATATCCTTTATTCCTTGTAGCCTAGGATCACAAAACTCTAATACTTTACCGCAGTCTACACAGATGAGATGATCGTGCTGCTTGTATCCATATGACTTCTCATATTGAGCTAGATTCTTACCAAACTGATGTTTTGTCACAAGATCGTACGCCACCAGTAACTCGAGTGTATTATAGACTGTAGCTCTACTTACCCTATAGTTTTGGTTTTTCATGTGGATATAGAGCGCCTCCGCATCGAAGTGATCCGTTCTATTGTAGATCTCTTCTAGTATTGCATAGCGTTCAGGTGTTTTTCTAGACTTGCCTTTTTCGAGATGGGTCGTAAAAATCTGTTTTACCTCCTCTAGCAACTTCTTCTTTTTGTCCTCTATTGTAAGATTCACATCCATATTATTCCGATTTGTCAATTCTAGTAACAGTTGAGATTCCATCTAGTTTTTCGATTGACTTCATGACCAAATTTAATTGATTTTTATTAATAACCACTATACTAATCCTTCCTTCGAAGTATCCTTCGACTCCATCGATACTAAATGATCTGATATTGACCCCCAATTTAGTACTTATTTCATTGGTCAGTGACTGTATCACACCGATACCGCTATCTACTCCAGTTATCATAAGATCTACTACAAAGTTATTCCCTACTTGGCTCGCCCATTCTGCTTTAAGCACCCGATAACCATAGTTGGCCAGTAGGTGTGTAGCATTAGAGCAGTTCTGTCGATGTATTTTCAATTCTAGGTTAGCATTGGTATATGCAAAAATATTGTCCCCTTGCACGGGAGTACAGCACGATGCCAATTCGTATTTGTACATTTCTACAGGCTCACCATTGACTAGAATATTAGATTTATTCTTACTAGATGGTAAATTTAGCTTTGGTTCTTTTTCGAGAGTTACATCAGGCACTTTATTTTTGACGACTATAAACTTCCCATTCTCTGTTGGGATATTTTTAAAATCAGTCACCTTAATCTTATCCTGCGCTACTGCGATGTAAAAATCTGGCCTATTCTTAAAACCATAGTGCTTTACCAAGAAGTCCATATTCTCTTCCGATAGGAGCTTCATGTTTTTGAGCTTTCGTTGGATGGCTTCTTTGGCCAGTTCTCCTTTTTTACGACGTTCTTCTTTCATCGAAGACCTGATCTTTGACCTTGCCTTTCCGGTAACTACCATCTTCAACCATTCCTCATTTGGCTTTTGATTTTTATTGGTTGTTACTGTTACTTGATCTCCATTTTCTAACTTGTGTCCCATGGGCACAAGTTTATTATTCACCTTGATCGCTACAGCTCTGTATCCAATATCTGAGTGAATATCAAATGCAAAATCCAGCGCAGTAGCCCCTTTGGGCAACATCCTCATATCACCATTGGGTGTAAATGCATATACTTCTTCATTGAATAGGTTCGTCTTGAAGTCAGTCATGAACTCTAGAGCATCCGTATGCTGCGTATCTAAGATATCTCTTACATTCTCTAGCCATGTATCGTATACAGAATGATCATCTTTTACACCTTTGTACTTCCAATGTGCTGCGAAACCTCGCTCCGCAATCTCATCCATCCGTTCGCTTCTGATCTGTACTTCTACAAACTTACCATCGGGACCAATTACCGTCGTATGCAAAGACTCGTATCCATTTCCCTTGGGAGAAGTGACCCAATCTTTCAACCTCTCAGGTATAGGTTTATACACATCTGTAATGATAGAATAGACCTGCCAGCAGACACTCTTCTCGTCCTCTATAGGCACATCTACGATCACCCTCACTGCAAACAAATCATAGATCTCCTCGAAAGGAACACCCTTCGTTTTTATCTTGTTGTATATAGAATGTATCGCCTTTGGACGACCGAGTGTTCGATATGATATTTTCGTATTATCCAGCTTTTCATTAATCGGAAGTAGAAACTTCTCTACGTATCGATTTCTGCTTTCCTTACTTTCGTTTAACTTCCGCCTTACTTCCTGGTAAGTTTCTGAATCAGAAATCTTCATGCAGATATCCTGAAATTCTGTTTTCACTTTATACAGACCTAATCTATGAGCGAGTGGTATATAAATGTAGCTGGTCTCCGCTGATATTTTTAGTTGCTTATGCTGTGGCATGGAGCCAATAGTCCTCATATTGTGCAGTCTATCCGCCATCTTGATGAGTACTACTCTGACATCCTCTACGAGTGTACTGAGTACTTTCTTAAAATTCTCAGCTTGTGGGCTTTCAACATTCGTACTTTCATGATTATATAAGCCATCGATCTTAGTAAGTCCATCTACAATCTTACCGATCTTAGGACCGAACATCTTTACGATTTCATTCTGAGTTACGGGAGTATCCTCGACTACGTCATGTAGCAGTGCACTGATCACCGCTGTAGGCCCAAGACCTATCTCTTGATAACAGATCCTCGCTACCTCAATCGGGTGCAGAATATATGGTTCTCCGGACTTACGTCGCTGAAACCGATGCGCATGATTCGCTAGTTTGAATGCCTTCTCGAGATTTGCTTTATCATCATTCACGAGGCTGGACTTCATACTTAGCAGAAGTTCATCAAACTCTCCACGTATTACATCCTGCTCTTGATCGGTGATAGATATCGTTTCTGCCATATTCCCAAAGTAATTATTAATATATGCAATTTATGACTATTCATTGTATTAAGCATCGTAGAAGCGTATAAATTCCATAGTAACGCATCTAAATTTATACGAATAAAAAATTTCGCAGCTTATAGTTTCGCTATCGAAGTAAAAAGTACCAAAACTGTAATCTTAAATCAATATCCACTATCAGCTTGATAGCATATCTGTGTTGAGATACTTCTTGTAAATGTATAAATGCCTGAATCATTGAATAATCTTGACCAAAAAACTGTTTCCTTATTAGCTATCATATTATATATTTACATCAAATTAGATAATTTTGATCAAGAGCAACAATATTCATAAGTCATATGGTGACCTGCATGTACTGAAAGGGATAGACTTAAATGTAGAAAAAGGAGAAATCGTAAGTATCGTTGGTAAATCAGGTGCAGGCAAAAGTACGCTACTTCATATCTTAGGCACTCTAGATGAACCGGATAAAGGTCAACTGTGGATAGACGACGTCGAAGTATCAAAATTAAATCAAAAGGAAATCGCTGTTTTTAGAAATAAAAAAATTGGGTTCATATTTCAATTTCATCATCTACTGAATGAATTTACGGCTGCGGAGAATGTCGCTATTCCCGCTTTCATAACGGGAGAGCCTAAAGAAAAATCTATAAAACGTGCTAAAGAATTACTGGATTATTTGGGACTGTCAGAACGATTTTCTCACAAACCAAATGAACTATCAGGTGGAGAACAGCAAAGAGTAGCTGTAGCCCGTGCACTGATGAATGAGCCCTCTGTAGTCTATGCTGATGAACCGACAGGAAACTTGGACAAGGGAACTTCGGAGGAATTGCATAATCTATTATTTCGATTGCGAAAAGAAATGAACCAAACCTTCATCATCGTCACTCACAATGAAGAATTGGCTGCACTGAGCGATCGGACTATAACCATGGAAGACGGATTAATTAGGATTTAATATTGCCTATGGATAATAAAACGGACAAAATAGAAGAACAATTAGCCGGGGGCAATTCGGATCGATTGTTTAAGATCAAAGCTTATGTAAAAGGATTTCTAAAGGATGCATTAGACCTCGAGCATGGTGTAGATAAGTTACTCACGATAAATGAGATAAAAGAAAAAAACTCCATGAGTGGCGCCAATGCATGGATGCTCATGTGTAGTATCGTAATAGCATCTGTGGGATTAGATATGAATTCTCCAGCTGTAATCATCGGTGCCATGCTTATCTCACCATTGATGTCCCCTATATTGGGAATGGGTCTCGCGGTAGGAATTAATGATAAAAATACTCTAAAAAAGAGTCTCGCTCATTTCGGCATGGCGGTATTGATAGCGCTGATCACCTCGACGCTATATTTCTTACTTACACCACTGGGCGAACGCACACCAGAGATCATGGCTAGAACGAGCCCTGGCCCGCTGGATATATTCATAGCCTTCTTCGGAGGTATCGCAGGGATTGTTTCTATAGCTCGAAAAGATATTTCCACTACCCTTCCAGGAGTAGCCATCGCGACAGCCTTGATGCCTCCACTATGTGTTACGGGATTTGGTATCGCCAAAGGTTTCGGTGATATTGCTATGTATTCTTTATTTCTATTTATTATCAATACAGTATTTGTATCATTGGCTACATTTATCATTGTCCGATTCGTGCTACACTTCCCGCAGCGGGATTTCGAGGAACCAAAAGAGAAAAGAAATAATGCTATTTATATGCTTCTATTTTTGCTTACTATCTCTGTGATTTCTTATTTCCCGTTTAGTAAATTGTTATCGGACAGAGAGTTGAACCAAAAAGTAGATCAGCTGGTAGATAAAGTATTCGAAGGGAATAATGAATTATTCGATGGTAAAGAATTAATAAAAAGTGGCGACAGCTTGCTTGTAATCCTGAAAGTATACGGTGATGGTAAGGAATTCATGACTGATGATAGCCATAGAAGTATCACCAAAGAAATAGGTCTAGACAATACTACTGTCCAGATCGTATCAACTACGAATATCAATGAAGATGATATTAACGGTTTACGTAAAGAGATATTAAGCGTACAAGATGCTACAGCACAACTCAATTACATAAAAGATAAGAGTACCGAAAACGATAAAATCATAGTAACCCTCAAGGAAGAACTGGCTACTTTTAAGATGAAGGAGGATCTATTCTTAGAGCGAACTGGTTTCATAAAAGCGATATATCCCGATGCCATAAAAAGCGTAAGCTATGCCCGTGGTCAGAAAAATAACTTTAAAGATATATCTGATAATATCCCTATCTACATCATAGATTGGGCAGATAAGGGTAAGGACTACAAAGAAAAAGAGGCGATGATCAAACGAGTATTAGCTACACAAAAGGGAATGGAGAACATCCGTGTCGTTCATAATTATTGATTCTTGGATGATGCCTCAAGGTGAGTTTTTCTTTCGGATCGGTTAGGGAGGGATATCTGTAAATAATGAATATCCTTATTCCATAACAGTTATCTAACTACTTCTGAAAATATTATTGCGAAAACAAATTTTCTAAACAGCACCAAACTCAACGACTAAGGCAACTTTATCTTGTTGCAGCAACTTTATAAAATACCAGAATTTAGAAATTGTACTTACTTCTAAACATACCTAGGGATATTCCGAAAGGCAGAATATGATTTTTCCCTGATTAACCCCAGTGATTTGGCTTTACGATAGATTTAGGATAGTCTGTTCCGAGGTTCACTTTATATTTAGACAGGGCAGGTGCATCTAGTTTGAATACAGTATGGACTAACTCACTCGGCACGTTTTTTAATTCTGGCAGCCAATATTTGATATATTCAGCTTGCGTATCGTATCTCTTACTCTGAGATATCACATTGAAGTATCTATCTTCTCTCGGATCTGAACCAACTCCAGCGATATAATTCCAGTTGCCATAATTGCTACATGGATCATAATCAATAAGTAATGACTCAAAATACTCTGCCCCGAGCAACCAATTAAGTTTTAAATCTTTTACTAGGAAACTAGCCACATTCTGTCTGCCTCTATTGGACATGAATCCCGTTGCATTCAGTTCTCTCATATTCGCATCGACGAATGGGATCCCCGTCGAACCCGTCGCCCACTTATCAAACAGTGATCGATCCTCTAACCAAGCTGGTACCGGTTCATCTTTTGTACCTGTCTCTTTGAATATAGCATTACCAAATTTCTTACCTGTGAGCCTGAAGAAGTCACGCCACATCAATTCGAAGAACATCCAATATGTACTTTTATTGCTGGTTCTTTCTTGCTCGTATCGCTTTAGCTCTGCATAGATCATCTTAGGAGAAAGACATCCCTGTGCCAGCCATGGACTAAACTTAGAACTAAAATCCCGTCCAAGAAGTCCATTTCTAGTTTCTTTATAATCTGTAATTAGGTCACTGTCCCAGAAATAATATTTCAATTGTGCGAGAGCTTCAGACTCTCCACCTTTCCATGCAAATCCTCCTTTATCATTGACAGGAAACTCTTCGTGACCTAAGTCAGCGAGCGAGGGCACCTCGCCAAAATCTACAGATATACTAAGTGGACTAAATCTATCAGTCGGCGCAGGCAGAGGATCTCTCACGGGGATAAACTTCTCTACTTCCTTACGAAACTGAGTAAATATATCAGGCGTTTGTGTGACTGGAAACGGAAGATCAGCGGTATAGAATAACATTTTACCTCTAGAATATCTGATTTCTTGACCGATGGCCCATAGGCTGTTTTCCAACGCATCTTGGACGTCTACTTCTTCTTGAGTTCTTTCTCTGTTACAAAAAACCCAATTAGACTTCACCTCGTCTGCCAACTTCAGTAATTCTTCTTCGGGATTTCCTACTCTGACATACAGATCAGATCCCAAGTTTTGCAGCCTTTGTTTTAGATCGATAACAGATTCTATTATGAATTTTGCTCTGTATTTCCCAGTTTTTGCAAACCCAAACTTAGTCTGTCCCGAAAATACTCTCGGATCGAATATATAAGTGGGTATCACCTCCCCCGCAGACTGCATGGCCTCTTGTAGAGCCTCATTGTCATGTAACCTGAGGTCATTTCTAAACCAAACAATCGCCTTTTTATTATCTTTATTCATCGGGGAACTTATTTATACCTGAGTAAAATAATCAATCTAGTATACTAGAAGATTGTAACTCAATAAACGGCTGTAAATGTAATTGGTTTTATTCATTTTACAATCTATTTGCTAAATATGAGAAATCTCGAGAAAAAGAAATGGCAAAGTCAACTCAAATCTGAAATACCAGACAGGTTAGATTTATTCCTTTTATTTTTAATTCTCAAACAAAATTGAAATTTCTATTTTTACATCAATTTATATACTATCGAAATCAAGACCAATGCAAATAAGATGTGACCTCTGCTCAAAAGATATAGAATTAAATGAACCACACCATACGATAAATTTTCATCGTGAGAGATATGATGGAGAAGCAATATCTGTGGATTACGCTGAGACTATTTTAACCACTTGTATAAAGTGTGGAAAAAACATAAACAAGCAAGCTGTTGCTAGGGTTCTTTCAAATCCTAATGCAGATAAAGCTAGATTATTAGGGGAGTTATTTATCCCGATGCCCGTAAATTAAATATATCTAATCGGATTAGGTTAAAGAAAATTGCTAACGTTAGCGACTATCCAATTAAAATTATATCCTCACACAATGGTATGTCTTTGCTTTCTTCTTTACTACCCTAGTTACTGTACGCTACTTTTATTACACAATT
>CALLMH010000010.1 GCA_938007965.1 uncultured Saprospiraceae bacterium
TCGATGTCGGCTCGTCACATCCTGGGGCTGGAGAAGGTCCCAAGGGTTGGGCTGTTCGCCCATTAAAGTGGCACGCGAGCTGGGTTCAGAACGTCGCAAGACAGTTCGGTCTCTATCTATTGTGGGCGCAGGAATATTGAGAAGATCTGACACTAGTACGAGAGGACCGTGTTGGACAAACCTCTAGTGTATCGGTTGTGGCGCCAGCTGCATTGCCGAGTAGCTATGTTTGGAATGGATAAGTGCTGAAAGCATCTAAGCACGAAGCCAACTTCAAGATGAGTATTCCAAGGACTTCGGTCCTGAAGGGTCGTAGAAGATGACTACGTTGATAGGCTATAAGTGGAAGTGCAGTGATGTATGGAGCTGAGTAGTACTAATTACCCGACAACTTCCTTTTTTTTATTATTAATCTTGGTACACAGAAATGAGTACTAAATAATATATAATAAGAAATTAGAAAAAATGTAAAAAAGCTCTAGATGATTATGAGCCTAAAATAAAAAGCTACTAAACGAGTAAGATTCATGACTTGAATCTACTATCTCCAATATTTGTCATTGATTGTTATAGAAGTATAGCAATACAAGATACGATAATACACCAATAAAGACATAGTTGGTTTATGTATAATAATATACGTAGACGGACAAAAGAGTCAATGGTGGCTATAGCACGGGTGTTCCACCTCTTCCCATTCCGAACAGAGAAGTTAAGCCCCGTAGCGCCGATGGTACTGCATTTGTGGGAGAGTAGGTCGCTGCCAATTTAATAAACAAGCCTTGTAGAGTTTTCTGCAAGGCTTTTTTTATACCTTTTTATACCTTTTTATACCTTTTTTTACTTTAATGGGTTTTATAAAATAATAATTCCGTGGATATAATATCCCTTACACTGATAGACTTACGTTTAATACGCAGGTCACGCTTGTCGTAGAATGTAGCTTTCTAAGTGATGGATTCAGTAGGCAAAATAAATTATGCTTTTTCAGTTATTGTAATTCTTTTATAGTTAAGTAAGCCATTAGACCCATTCCGATTTCAAGAGCTTTTTCGTCTATGTCAAACGTGGGTGTATGGACGGGAGAGGTAATTCCTTTTTTTACATTACCCGTACCTAAGCGATAGAAGCAAGCTGGTGCCTCTTGGGAATAATAGGAAAAATCTTCGGCTGTTAGACGAATAGGTAGTTCTACTACATTTTCTTTTCCCATGTACTCAACCATATTATTGTGAGTTCTTTGAGTGAGAACAGGTTCATTAATAAGGCATGGATAACCAACCATTATATCAACATCACAGGAACCACCCATGCTTTCGGCAGTTTTTTCAGCTATTCGTACGATTTGTTTGTGAGCCTCGGTTCTCCAAGTCTCATTCATTGTTCGAAATGTACCTTCTATTTTAACTTCATCGGGTATGATGTTGGTAGCTCCTCCATCACTATTAATTTTACCAAAAGAAAGTACGGCGGGAATATTGGGATTGGTATTTCTAGCTACTACATCCTGAAGAGCTGTTAATATTCGGGCACTCATTAACACCGGATCTACACAATTATGTGGGAGAGCTGCATGTCCTCCTTTTCCTTTTACTGTAATCCTGATTTCGTCAGCGGATGCCATGTACATGCCTGATCTATAACCAACTTTTCCTACTGCTAACGGCGGATGTACATGTTGACCTAGGATAGAGGTAGGTTTTGGATTTTCAAGGACGCCTTGTTTAATCATAATACTTGCGCCTCCAGGTAGTTGTTCTTCTCCAGGTTGAAATATGCATTTTATGGTACCTCCAAATGTAGATTTCATTTCATTTAATATATGCATCGCCCCCAGTAGACAACTAGTATGTACATCATGTCCACATGCATGCATGACTCCAATATTCTTCGATTTATAGGGTATGTTGTTTTCTTCTGTAATAGGAAGTGCATCTATATCCGCGCGTAACATGATCACCTTGTCAGACGGTTGATTCCCTTTTATTATAGCAACTATGCCATGCTCACACCACCCATCAGTATACTCTATTTTAAGGTCGTCGAGAACAGATTTAATATATTTTCCAGTATTTACTTCATTGAATGATAGTTCGGGATTCATATGAAGGTGATGTCTAATCTTCTGTATTTTCCCAAAGTACTGAGATGCATATTCCTTTACTAAATTCTTTATCATTATCTATGATTTTAATATCAAATTATCCTATTCAAATTTTTGAGAAGTATTTCTAAGTCTTTCCAGATCGAATAATCCCTAGCGTAATGCATATTTATGGTATGTTTATCCCCACCACCGGTAATCTTAATAATACTGTCGGATATGGCGGGTAGATTTTGATAATCTTCTCTTTTACCTTGATATCCAATCCAAGTTTTTGTACCACCAATAACAGAGAATATAATTTTCAGAAGTCCCACGATGGCAAATCTATTGATAACGAGTAGTACAGGAAAAAATATAAGAAATATGAAGCCAAAACTAAAGTCAAAAATTCTTTTGGTATGTCGAACATAGCCATCAGCTAGATTATAGTTTATGTTTACGCTGTACAATTCGCCTGTGGTATTTTTTGAATTACTGCCGAGAATAGACAAGCTGTCATCACCAGCTATCTTATATGATAATCTAGTATCTAGTCGGACCATTTGCCTCATAATCTCTTTCATGCTCATATTATCTGAACTGAATATAATTTCGTCAGCTTTGAGAACCTTACTGAGAGCACTGAGTTGGCTTATATCATTGAGATAGTCCAAATCTTTTTTTAATCCAGACTTAGGATTTACGATACCTAGTATATTTGATTTTATATCAGCTTCGTGTAGCGATTTTATAATTGAAGAGGCTACACTCTTATCTGCTACAATTAATATATTTTTTAGTTTATCTATCTGATTACTCTTATTGCGGAGCAGCGATGTGATTGATGTAACAATAAAACTGATTACTAGACCCGCCAATATGATGACTCTGCTGCTGCGATATTCGTCAGGGAGCAATGCATAGAATACCAATATAGTAGCAGCACCTGATAGTACTCCTATCAATCTTTTTTGAAACTTAGATTTCTGATAGTATCCAACAAACCAAAGTACAAATGCCCATATCAGAGCATAGAAGATAATGTTCCATTCTAAATTACTTTTGTCATAATATGATGAATCCCCGAAATATAGTGATGCCCAAACCCGCGAAAAACCGAATAATGCCATACCTATAAGGCTAGCGTCAATCAAAGGCCATATGATAATCATGATGATTCTTTTGATTCCGCTTATAGCAGCTCTCAACCCAATACCAAATTTGAGAAATCGAGAAAACCACCTACCTGCACCACCACTGTAATGTTTCTCTACATAAAGACCCATCGCTCCATAGAATGTTTTTACATAATTGAGGCTTGCTTTTTTAGTGCTTTCTCCTTTGTAGTGAATTATGGTAGTATCAGGAATGTAATGAATCTCATATCCTCCCTCTACGATCCGTCTACTCCAATCGATATCCTCACCATACATGAAGAATCTTTCATCAAATGCACCGACTTTATCGATCGTACTTTTACGTACAAACATAAAGGCACCGCAAAGTACTTTTATAGAATGTATTTTATCCCGATCTAAGTGCCCAAGTGCGTAACCGTTGAATAATTTTGATTTTGGAAATAAGCTAGAAAATCCAGATAATTTTGCTAGAGAATTCCAAACAGTGGGAAGGTCTCTTTTTGATTCTGGAAGGAAGTTTCCAGCTCCATCTATCATCTTTACTCCGACGGCTCCGACATTATTATGAGCAGTCATATAATCATAACAAACCTGTAAGGTATCCTCTTGAACTACGGTATCAGGATTTAGTATCAGGATAAAATTTCCTTCTGCGATCTTAATAGCTTGATTATTAGCTGTAGAAAAACCAACATTATCTTTATTAGCGATAAGATGCACATTGGGAAAAGTATTCCTAATCATATCAACAGAGCCGTCTATGGAAGCATTGTCCACTACATGTACATCGTAAGTAATGTCACCAACCTTCGAGGCATATATGGACTCAATGGTACGCTTGATAAAGTGGCGTACGTTATAGTTGACGATTATGATGCTGATATCTATCTTCATGAATCGACTTAAGAGTCAGAATTATAAGGTACTCTAGAGACAATAGATCTTCCAAGTGTCAATTCGTCTGCGTATTCTAGTTCCCCACCAAATGATACGCCTCTAGCTATCGTACTTATTTCAATATTGAACGCTTCTAACATTTTTGAGAGATAATATATAGTGGTATCTCCTTCTATCGTGGGACTAATGGCCATAATAAGCTCAGAAGGCTTTGTGTTTTCTACGCGTAGTTTGAGCGCATCTATATTCAAATCCCCTGGACCAACTCCATCCATTGGAGATATGACTCCACCAAGCACATGATATAGACCGTTGAATTGTGTTGTTTCTTCTATAGCCATAACATCACGCACAGATTCTACCACACAGATGAGTTGTTTATTTCGTCTTGGTTCTTTACAGATCTCACATGTAGTTTCATCAGAGATATTATAGCAGATTTGACAATAGTTAATTTTGGTTTCTAAATCTATTAATGCAGACGCAATTTTTGCAGTTTTTGAGGTATCGTCCTTGATTAGATGAAGGGCCAAGCGTAATGCGGTTTTCTTACCTACACTAGGTAAGGCGGCAAGGGCTTCTACAGCATTTTCAAGAGTTTTTGACGAAAATTTCATTTAACTTTTATACCAATGGATTAAAAATAATGTACTTCAATCACCAATTTTATGATATAAAGAACGAAGTGCGAATTTACATATTTTTAAGAGGAATAATTGTATAGGTAAGTAATCGAAGCGTACAAGATTATAATATATTCGGCTAAGAACTATTTTTTGGCAAAAAATTTGAACAACATAGTATTTGTTTACCTTAGAAGTAGAAGATTAGATTCAAAATATTAAATTTGACTTCTGATAAAAAATCGAAAAGAGAATTATGGCTGAGATTATAAGAATGCCAAGGCTGAGTGATACCATGGAAGAGGGTAACATTGTAGGCTGGCTAAAGAGTGTAGGTGATCAAGTAGAACCAGGAGATGTGCTCGCGGAAGTAGAAACGGATAAGGCGACAATGGAACTAGAAAGTTTCTTAAGTGGTACGCTATTGTATATAGGACAGAAAGAGGGTTCAGTCCCTGTAGATGGTATCATAGCAATCATAGGAGAGAAGGGCGAGGATTATGAAGACCAATTAAAAGAGGCTCAAGCTAGTGGAGGCCCATCTTCTGAGAAAGAAGAAGTCAAAGAAGAACCGACCGCTCCAGCTCCAGCTGATTCTGCACCACCAGCTAAATCGCAGCCGTCACCACCACCATCAGCTCCAGCATCTAATGGAGGAAGGGTAAAGGCTTCCCCATTGGCCAAATCAATGGCGTCTGATGCAGGGTTAAATATTGAATCTATCTCAGGTACTGGAGAAGGTGGGAGAATCATCAAAAAAGACGTAGAAGACTTTATAGCAAGCGGAGGTGCAAAAGCAACTTCTGCAGCTGGCAGTTCTGCACCTATGATATCACTCGAAAATGATGTCCAGTATGGCGATATTCCTGTCACACAAATGAGGAAGGTAATCGCTAGAAGACTGGGTGAGAGTAAATTTACAGCTCCACACTTCTATCTGACGGTAGAGATCAATATGGATGCTGCAATAGCAGCTAGAGTAGACCTTAAGAAAAATGATATTAGAGTCTCATTTAATGATTTCGTTGTGAAGGCATCAGCAATGGCGCTTAAAAAACACCCTTCTATCAATAGTAGCTGGCACGGAGATAAGATAACGGTACACCCTCATGTAAATATAGGTGTAGCTGTGGCTGTGCCTGATGGGTTACTCGTACCTGTGATCAACAACGCGGATCAAAAATCAATGACTTATATCAATCAAGAGGTGAGAACATTGGCGGGAAAGGCAAAAGAGAAAAAATTACAACCTGCGGAGATGAGTGGAAACACATTCACGATATCAAATCTCGGTATGTTTGGAATAGAGGAATTTACGGCGATTATCAATGCTCCAGATTCTTGTATCTTAGCTGTAGGGTCTATAGTACAAAAACCAATCGTAAAAGATGGGCAAATTGTAATCGGTAACATTATGAAAGTAACACTAAGTTGCGATCACAGGACTGTAGATGGCGCATCTGGAGCTTTGTTCTTACAGACACTAAGAGGAATGCTAGAAAACCCTGTGAGAATGTTAGTATAATAAATAAATAGAGGCTCCAATAACCTTTACTATTTTAGAAAAAAGCTGTTTCATTAATTTGAAATGGCTTTTTTTATTGGGTAATGATTGCGACTATAGCTCGATTTATTTATGTCCAAAGTCTAGAACTCCATCTCAACTACAGCCTTAGCAACTTTGCCACCTAACTGAGGACCAAGCTTCTCCATTTTGACTTTCCCTCCTGAAACATTAGAAAATTCATCTTTAAATCTTGTAATAATATTAAACACTACTGTTTCAAGCAATTTCTGTGTATTATCCATTTCCGAAGCACATACCTTGAAGAGTTTTTCATAATTAACAGTATCGCCGATATTATCATCGGAACTGTCGAAAGTCTTAAGTTCTACTTCCGCATCAATGATAAATGTATTACCTGTTTTTCTTTCTTGTTCGTAATATCCGTGATATGCGTGAAATTCTGCCCCTTTTATCGCTACTGTTGTTTTCATTGAAGTGTATTTTTATAAATGATTCGCTAAGATTGAAGAATATTATCGAACTGAGAAGTAACTGAGACGTTAATATTGTAGTTTGATGGTTATAGATGGATAATTATTATTAATAACGTACACACGCCAAATTTAATATCTATACCTTTGCCGCGTTATTTGTTGACAAACTAACCAAACATAAAATATGGAAACCGTAACAACTGGTGCACCTGCACATATGATAAATGCTTCAAAAGTAGATAAGTACGAACATCATGACTATTATGATGTTGACGGACTATTATCCGAAGATCATTTATTGGCGAGAGATGCAGTTCGTGATTGGGTAAAAAAAGAAGTAAGTCCTATCATAGAGCAATACTCTGAGAAAGCGGAATGTCCAATATTCCTATTTAAGCAGTTGGGTGAGATTGGGGCATTCGGTCCAAGTCTTCCTGAGAAATACGGATGTGGAGGCATGGACGAGATTGCATATGGCGTGATTATGCAGGAGTTAGAGCGATGCGATTCTGGACTGAGATCTATGGCATCTGTACAAGGTTCACTCGTGATGTACCCTATATACAGATTTGGATCAGAGGAGCAGAGAATGAAATATCTACCGAAATTGGCGACAGGTGAGTTGATTGGCTGTTTCGGATTGACTGAGCCTGATCATGGATCTGATCCTGGAGGTATGACGACACATTTCAAAGAAGACGGTGATGACATCATCCTCAATGGTGCTAAGATGTGGATTACGAATAGTCCAGTAGCCGATATCGCCGTAGTCTGGGCAAAAAATCCAGAAGGAAAAATCAAAGGAGTTATCGTAGAAAGAGGGATGGAAGGTTTTTCTACTCCAGAGATTCACGGTAAGTTATCTCTAAGAGCAAGTATCACAGGAGAGCTCGTATTCGAAGATGTAAGAATACCAAAATCAAATATTTTACCAGAAGTGACAGGTTTAAAAGGTCCTTTATCTTGCCTATCAAAAGCAAGATACGGAATCGCATGGGGAGCTATCGGTGCAGCATTAGATTGTTATGATTCTGCATTGAGATATACTAAAGAGAGAGAGCAGTTCGGTAAGCCGATAGCTGGATTCCAGTTGACTCAGAAGAAATTAGCAGAGATGATTACGGAGATCACAAAGGCACAATTGATGGTTTGGAGACTTGGTACACTTGCTAATGAAGGCAAAGCGACACCTGCACAAATATCAATGGCCAAGAGAAATTCTTGTATTACAGCACTAGAGGTAGCAAGAGAAGCACGTCAAATGCATGGTGGTATGGGTATCACGAATGAGTACCCAATCATGAGGCATATGATGAACCTGGAAACAGTGCTTACATATGAAGGTACACATGACATACACTTGTTGATTACGGGTATGGATGTTACGGGCATTAATGCTTTTAAATAAAATGGTTTGAACCGCTGAATTTGTTTGATTTGGTGATTTGTTTTTGGTGACTATAGACTAGCTTGTAGAACAAGTAATTATAAATTTGAAAATATAGATTAAAGAAAGGTCGAACCTCTTACAAAGGGATTCGACCTTTCTTATGCTTATTACATTAATTCATAAAAAACACTCTTGAAGTTACAATACTGAATAGAGCGTCTATAAACTGAGCTTATTATTTTATTAACCACCATACTGATTCCGTATTTTTTTCTGTCCCACAATACTAGCATAAGATGTGTCAAGCCAGCAACATAACCGATCTGACTAGTAAAGTAGAATAATAGAATTAGTATAAAAACAGAGATTCTACTTATTTCAATCATAGCTTTTATATTGTTATTACTTATAATTAAATAATAGTTACAAATCTGTAATTTCATAACATTTCAAATATATATAGCTTTATTCATTAATGAAAATAAATATAATTTATAGAAATCATTATTTGCCTTATGTTTCGAGGTATAAGTGATGGTTTAAAAAAAGGTGGAATTTGGCTTTTAGTAAGGAAACTACGTCTAATTAATACTCAATAAATGACAGGTAGCTTTTATTATAAGATTTAAGAATTACCAGACTTTTTTACATTTTGTCCCCATACAATTAGCCACTTTCACTAAAAGAGATATTTTTGCATCTCTTTATTACGCAGAATGAAAGGTGGTTTCTAATGAAATATCTTATTTTAGCGAATTGATGACAAATCATGGTTGATAAAAATCATTTTATGAGAAGAGTAGTAATCACAGGAATAGGAGCGCTTACACCAATTGGTAATACATATCCAGAATATGTAGAGGGGCTAAAAAATGGAGTCAGTGGAGCTGGAATAATCACTAAGTTTGATGCCTCACAGTTTAGAACACAGTTTGCATGTGAGGTTAAGAACTTCAAAGCTGAGGACTTTATCCATAGAAGAGATGCCAGAAGGATGGATGCATTTTCACATTTTGCGATGGTAGTGGCCGAAGAAGCCATGAATCATTCTGGTCTAGATGTAGATAAAATAGACTCTGACAGAGCTGGAGTAATCTGGGGAAGTGGAATCGGCGGATTCGAAACGATAGAGCACGATATAGAGGAAGCGGCAGTAAGAACAGGAGTTCCTGCATATAGTCCATTTCTCATACCTAAACTGATAGCTGATATAGCACCGGGGCTAATATCTATAAAATATGGTTTCCGTGGAGCTAACTTCACGACTGTATCAGCATGCGCATCCTCTACGAACTCTATATCATCAGCTTACGATTACATCATGCTAGATCGAGCGGATGTCATGATAACAGGAGGATCAGAAGCATCAGTAACGAAGGCAGGAATAGGCAGCTTTGGCTCTATGAAGGCATTATCAGCAAGAAACGATGATCCTCAAAGTGCTAGTAGACCATTCGATAAAGATAGGGATGGATTCGTGCTCGGAGAAGGCGGAGGCTGTCTCGTACTAGAGGAACTAGAACACGCCAAAGCTAGAGGAGCAAACATCATAGCCGAGATCGTAGGTGTAGGTTCTACAGCAGATGCATATCACATGACGGCACCACACCCCGACGGACTAGGAGCTAGAAATGTTATGAAGATGGCAATAAGAGATGCCAAATTAAATCCATCAGATATCGATTATGTAAATGTACACGGTACTTCTACTCCACTAGGAGACATAGCGGAGACAAAAGCAATAGGTCAGGTATTTGGCGACCATGCCTATAATCTTAATATTAGCTCGACGAAGTCTATGACTGGTCACTTATTAGGTGCCGCTGGAGCTGTGGAAGCGATAGCAAGTTTAGCGGCGATACAACATAATTTCATACCACCAACTATAAATCACCATACGAACGATCCTGAGATAGACGGTAAGTTAAACTTGACGTTGAATGTAGCCCAAGAGAGAAAGATAAATACTGTAATCAGCAATACATTTGGATTCGGAGGGCATAATGCTTCGATAGTACTTAAAAGATTTGAAAGCTGATTTTGAGACCATTCATAAGATTGTACAATTATTACTTATCCGAGGATAAAGACCTAGCACAGAAGTTACGCCCTGTTATAGGTTTTACACCCTGTAGATTGGGTTTGTTTAAGCGAGCCTTCTATCATAAGTCTATGAATAATGATAAGAAGAATGGTACGAGTAATGAAAGGTTAGAATATCTCGGAGATGCGGTTTTATCCACGATAGTTGCGGAATATTTATTTAAAAAATACCCGAATAAAAACGAAGGTTTTCTAACTAAGATGCGCTCCAAAATCGTAAAGCGAAAGACGCTTAATGATATAGCCGATCAGATGGGTCTAGATATAATACTTAGTAATTATTCTCAAGGAAGAATGAGCCACTCGATGCTAGGCAATGCTCTAGAAGCTCTCGTGGGAGCGATCTATATAGAGTTTGGGTATAAGAAGACCAAGTATTATGTCATCAAGAATATACTGATGAAGTTCCTCGATATACACGAATTAGAAACAAAGGATGATAACTACAAGAGTCTACTCTTAGAATGGTGCCAAAAAGAAAGTAAGGATATAAGTTATCAGACGTTATCAAAATTCAAAATGGATAAGAGAGATAGATTTAAGGTGGCCGTAATGATAGATGGAGAGCAAATCACCACGGCAGAAGATTTCAACAAGAAATCCGCAGAACAGTCCGCTTCTAAAAAGGCAATAAAGGCACTTGCAATTGGTAAATAAGTTTTATTGTGAATGCTTGTCGTTAAAATATTGATTGCATGATAGAAAACAAACTGGCAAAATTAATAGCGACGTCGCTAGGCTTTGGTTACGCACCTTTTGGACCCGGAACATTTGGCACTGCGCTAGGACTTATTTTTTATATTCTCTTTGCGTATTTTTTTGATATCGTAGAAAGCGAATCGGAATCTCTCCACCTTAATATTCTACTCATTATATTAATTTTCATTTTTACATGGTTGGGTACTTGGAGTGCTCGCAAGCTGGAGCCAGAGTGGGGTCACGATCCAGGTAAAATAGTGATAGATGAGACGATTGGTGTTTGGATTACGATCCTTTTTGTACCGTTTTCTTGGATCAATGTACTTTTGGCATTTGTAATATTTAGGTTTTTTGATATTTTGAAACCATTGGGAATTAGGGCGATCGATGAAAAACTGCACTCTCCTTTTTCAGTTATGTTAGACGATATAGTAGCGGCCATATATTCGGCTATAATGCTACAGTTAATTGTATATTTTTTCATGACATAGCTTGAAGGTAGACCCGTTAGCAATGACCGATTTTATAAAAATGTCCTTCGTACATGAAGATTTCTAGGTACAAATGGAAACGTTTTTCTTACGTACTCGTTATGATATATGCCCTCAAGAAGGTATTAGTACAATAGAAAAACAGATAAATGAATAAATTACAAATTAAGGTAAAGCGACTTCAGATTGTATTTTCTGTAATGGTAATCTCCGCGCTCTTTTTGACCAACTGTTCTAAGATCAGTGATGTAAATTCTCTAGAGAGAGAGGAGCAAGAATTAGAACTTGCGATTCCACTTATCAATACAGAGCTGGGCATCAGTGATCTTACTGGAGATAACACAGATAATAATGTATCGGTAGTCATTGACGATCAAGACCGTGTGACCTTAGTATATAAAGGAGATGTAGTGAGGCAAGATATGTCGGCTATATTTCCTCCTCTTACTGATCCTATTCCTGCACTCCTACCAGATTCGATCAATGATATACCCGTTCCATTTGCTGATGATCAACGAGTAGATAGAGCTATCTTTGGTGCTACGAATGTGTCTTTTGCATTTATATCTCAGTTTGAAGAAGATGTAAATGTAACATTGACTATACCACAGTTAGTGAAAGATGGGGAAATCTTCAGAGAGGATTTTTTGGTGGAGTACGGTGGTGAATCTCCATTAATCTTTCAGACGGACTCTATTTCACTTCTTGGATGGACCTTATTAGATAATGATCAAACAATAAGAATAGAATACGATGCCCGAACGAGTGATGGGGAGAGACAGGTATTTACGAATGCCGCTGGGGTATTTACCAATGTGACTTTTGATTACATAGAGGGATACTTTGGGAGTGAATTGTTCGATATAGATGGAGATTTCGTAGCGATCGGAGTTCTCGATACGTGGAGAAGTGGCGGCTTGGCTTTTGAAGATCCGAAGGTCAGAGTTCTTGTAGAGAATTCGTTTGGGTTTCCTGTGAGGTCTATATTCAATAAGATGCAGGTAGTAACGACGACAGGTGATCTATTGGACATGGAGAGTGTGGTTATCGATAATAACGTAGATTTCGCATATCCCGAATTAGATGAAATGGGAGAAGTAAAAGTTACAGAATTTTCATTTACAAAAGATAATTCTAACATAGTGGATCTATTCAAAGAGAAGGTAAGAAGAGTGACCTACGACATAGATGCTGGCGCAAATCCAGATATGGACGAATCGATCACAGGATTTGTAAATGATGAAAGCTTTTTTCGAGTATCCGTAGATGTAGAACTACCGCTGAATGGATCTGTAAATAATCTAGTATTACAAGACACGCTCGATCTAGACCTGTCTGATCTAGACCTTGACGATGCTAACAGTGCAGAGTTTAAAAATGTAATTGCCAATAATTTTCCGGCAGATATCACACTGCAAAGCTATCTCTACACTGAGAGTGGTGTCCTGATAGATTCTTTATTCCAAACAAGGTTAGCCATGCCAGGTGCACCTGTTGATGTAAATACTGGAATCGCAAATGCTACAGATGAGATAATATCTTACGAGGACTTCGATGGTGAGAGACTTCAAAATATTAAAAAGACTAAGAAAATGCTCATCAATGTAAAAATAAATACGAACCAAGTGTCTGATGGACCACTTTGGATATATAACGACTATGGCATCAAGTTTAAGGTGGGAGCCAAGGTAAAGACTACACTATAATTCATCCGAGGAAATCACTCGTGTACAGAACAAATGATATCAATGAAAATTTTGAAAATTAATCTTTTAGCTATTACCGTCTTACTTTCAGTTACAGCCGCGTATGCCCAAAATATCAACTACTTCTTCATTGACGATATATATCAAAGAAGCTACTTCAACCCGGCATTGAACGATGAGGGTAGGATATCTGTTGCTTCAGGTCTCGGTGTAGACTTTATTACAAACGGACCAAGCATCAATGACTTTATCATAGATGGACCCAATGGTAACCTACAATTGTCGGCCGCTAATGCTATAATGGCCATGAACGATGTAAATGATATCTATGGATACGGGAGTGTCAATACTTTTGACCTGTCTGTAAGAGTACCATTTGTGAGGCTATCTGTCGGCCACGCATGGAAGACCAATGGGTGGATGAATTATACAAAGGATCTGGCTAACTTCGTCACATTCGGTAATGGACAATCTGTAGGAGAGACGCTTAACTTGGGACCTCAGATAAACTATATCAACTACAATGAACTCTATCTGGGTGTACAAAAATCATTTGGTCCATTGAGTATCGGGGCTAAAGTGAAGCGATTGAATGGAGTGGAGGCGATAGTAACTAAAAACAGTAAAATAGAACTAACAACCTCCGATGATATATATCAATTATCGCTAGATACTGATTTTGAGATGATGGTGTCGAGTGCCTTCAATTATACAGACATTGACGACTTTGATGTAAATATTCAGAATTTAAGTTTTGAGAATTTTCTAAGTAATAATGGAGGTTGGGCATTTGATATAGGCGCTTCAGTATCATTAGGGGATAGAATAGAGGTGTCTCTAAGTGTATTGGATATAGGAAGTATAGATTGGGATGTAGACCCAAAGAGCTATTCTTCCAAAGGCGTACAAACTTTTGATGGTATAGATATAGCGGATTTTATCAATACGGAAGACGAAATTGTAGTTTTTGACTCATTAGAGAATTTATTGGAAGTTACAGAGACGAGTGCCGGATTCAGCACTACACTGCCTTCTCAAGTTTACTTAGGGGGTAGATTCAAACTTAGTGACCTATGGACATTCGGAGCCATGATCCAGAGTTTGGGCAATGGAGAACGAAGAGCCAATGTAATGGGAGTAAATGCTACTGCATCTATCTATAAGTGGTTATCCGCCGGAGTGCTATATTCGGCAAAAACAGGAAATCCTGCAAATTTTGGATTGAGTATTAAGACAGAATTTGGACCATTGATTGGTTTTTTATCAACAGATAACATACTGAACTTAGGCACGTTTGATGGTAAGAATAGTAACTTTAGAGCAGGACTCAGCCTAAGGATTTGATGACCCTGGTACAGGACTAAGATATCGAACATGTAGATAGTTCGATATCACCGAATGCTATCAATGCATTAAATAATCTTACAGATTCGTAACCGTATATTTCTTTTGAATGAATCTCCTTTTCTATTATTTGCTGGGTATTTATTAGACTTGCTCTTTTTGTTCCATTCAGGAGTGGTTTTTTGGGTGTGTACCAGCGACCGTTTTTTGAGAAAGCAACATTACAATAGTAGCTATCTGTTACTAATCCCGATTGTATCATCAGGATATCGTCCGCTTCATCTTTTTTGCTGAAATAATGGTCTAGCTTGGTCCTATTAAGATACTTATGTTTATATCCATAGTTTTCGTCTATCTCTATGATTTTTAAACTATCTATAGGCCGTAGAGCATAAGGAATATATTCGACCTTTACGATAGACTCACCATATACTATTCTGCATTTGGTGATAGTATGATTTGCTTCCTTGATGTCAATTATATTACTGAAATCTATAAGATCATGACAATCATATAGTGCCGATCTTGCGAGATTTGCTCTGCGATTATGATATTGTAGCAGTTGGATTTTACCGCCTCTGATACAAATTGATTCTATGAGCAGAGGAGGATTATCCATTTAAAGCTTGAGATTTAGAAGTAGTATATGAATTGGATAATGGAAGATAGACTTTGTCGATCATCTCTTCGTACTCTTGTTGTAGATTACTCATAGATGTAATACCACACCCACTACGATAGTAATACCCGCCAGCTGTATTTTCAATAAATCTGATCATTACTCCAGAGTCGAGATTTCTTCCATCAAAGAAGCCGCAGATACCTGTATAATATCCCCGCTTCAGTTTTTCGGCTTGATGTATTACTTCGACAGTTTTCTTTTTTGGGGCACCAGTGATACTTCCTGCTGGCAATAGTTCCATCATGATGTCACCTATGCGGCTACAATAGTCACTTGGAAGTTGACCAGATATCTTAGAGCTCACTTGGAGGAGGTTTTTATCGCTTGTTTGGATATGATCTATATATCGAAAGTTTTCTACCTCTACGTGCTTTGCTACGCGGCTGAGGTCATTTCTTATGAGATCTACTATTGTGTAGTGCTCAGCGACTTCTTTTTTGTCTTCCAATATTCTATCTCTTGCGTTTTCTGTATCTGCATCTATAGTACCTTTCATGGGATTAGAGGAGATACGGCCGTCTTGGATCTGTACGAATATCTCAGGAGAATAGCACACGAATTCATCGCGCAATTGGATCTTATACCTAGCCGAGGTGAGATTATAGATGTCATCAAAAGTAAGATTAGTCATCACTTTTGTAGGGTAGGTAAGATTAAGTAGAAAGGAATTACCTATTTGAATCTCATTTTTTACCTTTTCGAATCCAGTTTTGTACTGGTCGAGGGTCATAGGGTATGCGTCAAAGTAGTATTCTGCTTTTTCAAGAGGTTCTGATTTACAATTTGTAATACCATTGATATCGAACTTTATGTCCTTTGGATTTTCGATATCTGTTGTGATAATGATGTTTTGCATCTCGTAGTCTATCAGAAATAGAAATGGAACTCCCTTTTCACCTAGGTAATTCATCGCGGTTTTGGCACCGTGTTTATTCTTGTAAATCATCATCGTTTTTATAATCACAAATGATGGCTCAAAAGTTCTAAAATTGTTAGATAAATTTGTCGTAGACTTATTGTAATAACCGTATTACATGAGAATGAAAACTATATATATTTATTATTCGATTCAAAAAGCAATAAATATTTTATCAGATTATACACTTCAAATTTATATCTTGCAATTTCATAAGTACAAGTGCTGTGATCTGAAATATTTGACTTCATATCGAATACAGGAAATACGTAAGGCTTGGAATTCTACAATCAACGATTTTAAATTAGGTAACTGATGTTTAAAAATAAAGGCAAAGAAAAGAATAGCTCAACGGGAACACAAAGTATCCCAAGTGGATCAGGATCTACCAATAGTCTAGTGGCGGGGACAAGTGTAGAAGGTACTATAATCGCAAGTAGTGATATCAGAATAGATGGTAGTCTAAAAGGAATCCTAGATTGTAAAGGTCGAGTGATCATCGGTCCTGATGGTAGTGTCGAAGGCGAAATCACTTGTGAGAACGCTGTAATCGAAGGGAAGTTCTCAGGAAAACTCAAGGTAAAAGACTTACTAAATGTCAGAGAAAATGCCAATATCCAAGGAGATGTAAATACAGATAAGTTGCTAGTACAGCCAGGTGCAGTATACAATGTATCATGTTCTATGGGAGGGCAGACGATCAAAGCCTTCGACAAAGGAAAAGAGGCGGTATGATCATTACCTTACTTGATGATGTAAGCTCCTTGTTTTCTAATATCGTAAAAAGAGATATTTAGTTTCGAACATTCTTTTTTCCACTGATTTACTGTTTTGTACGGGACGCTACTGTCTACGACGACTTCACTAGGCACATGGACTTTCAGTATATCATATGGAGCAATATCACAATTATGGCTGAGTACCAAGATGTCAGATTCTGCTGGAAACGGTCCTTCAAGATTTATCAAATGAAGAAATAAGAGCACTTTATTTTTATAAATCAGTAATCCATTATCAGTTAAGTGCATTGTATTGGTTGTCAGATTAGAATCTATCTCGATTTGTGAAGGACTAGGACTTCCGTGGAATATTCTATTGTCTCTATTTGCATATTTTATTTTTGTTCGATCCTCTATTATTGACTCTACAGTATATAGTTCTTCTCCCTCATAGATATCTATCAGCGTACTTCCACCGATGTCGTGGATAATAAGTTCACAGTGATTTTTCACTTTATAAGTTTGGTATATTGAGTTGAGCATGATGCCGAATACGGCTGCGAAACTGATAAGTACACTTGTGTTTCTTGCAGTATTTTTTGGATTTAGAAATCTTTGGTATTCAGTTTTTTTATTGGTCATTAGATACATGACGGCCAGTATGATTATGTATATCAGTATCATGCTGCTTTTTGATATCCAGACATTATCTACAGAATTGAATGGTAGCATCTGTATACCATATATTATACCGAGAAAGAACCGCAAAAGGAGACTAAAAAGAATGGCGATCGCATCAATCCACACAGGGATGAACGAAGTGAAAATCATCACTAACCCACATCCTAATATGAAAGGAGCCATAGCAACAGCCATCACCCCGCTCAGGATAAAGTAAACGGGAAACGTATGAAAATAATGGATAGACATAGGAAATATCAAGATCTGTGCCGCCAGCGAGACGCTAACAAGTTGTACAATTCTTATAGATAACCAATGTGTAGGTTCATAGAACTTCTCAATGAGATCCATGAAGTACGGCTGGAAGAATACGATACTGATAAGGGCCAAATATGAAAATATGAACCCTAAATCAGTAAGATTATTTGGATTATAGAGAAGAATCAATAATGCGGAAAACGACAGCACGTTATATATATTCGTATTGTCAAACCAGAGCCGCCCAAACAACAATGTCGAGAACATAATCGATGCACGCACGACTGCAGGTGATGCTCCAGTAATCAGTGCATAGGCTATAACTACTAAGGTCAGGACTGAGAATTTTATTACTTTTTTGTACTGCTTACTTTCTGACTTCGTCCTGCGAAATAGAAAGTTGAATAGCATAATCACAATACCGACATGTAATCCAGACACAGCCAATACATGTACCGCACCAGTATCTGAGAAGGCGGCTTGCAATTCATCGCTGATGTGCTCTCTGTTTCCAAGGACCATTGCAGATGCTGTTGCAAATTCTTCACGGTTAGGTAGTCTTATGTTGAGTACTTCTAGTGCCCATTTTCTTGCTTGATGAGCATAGTGAAGAGGAAAAAATATCTGATCCCTTCTGATTAGTGAATGACTGCCCGCTCGTAAAAATATTTGTTTTTCTATGCCTTTATTAGCCATGTAGCCTCTATAGTCAAACGATCTAGGGTTTTTCCCAGATTGTATGTCTCGAGGCACGCCTGATATGGCTATGACATCTCCTAGGTTGTAATCTAAGAGTGTATCCATTTTATTGAAGTAGATGAGTAATTTACCTCTACAGGATTCGCCATTGATACTTTCTACTGCAAGTAAAGAAGAGGATGACGCTTTTTTCTTTTTGATATCTTCTATAATTTGTCCTACTATATAGTTGGATTGGAGGTCTAGGCGGTTCGTATAATGGTATTTATCGTTATGGGGTTTTTGGAGACTGTACCGAAGAAAACCTAGACAAAATATAAGGATTAGTATCATAATGCTGTTCCATCTTACTACCGTCATTACAGAGGAGTCAGAGTGATGAATAACACATACGACAGTAAACAAGAAAAGACAAGTACTTATTTGATAGATTATTGGTAGAGAGAAATGATTGCTTGCATAGACCCCTAGGATAAATAATATCACCACTCTAGCCAAGGGCATTTCTGGCCAGTTGAGGATCCTACTATTTTCGTCTACAAATTTCATTTTACTATAAAATAATGTTTCATGGTATCTACGAAGTCATCTTCTAGGAGATGCAGCTTATAGAAATCATCCATATCGTTATATTCGCCATGGGTCTTTTTGTAAGCGAGTATTGTCTTTGATTTTTGCCAGTTTATATATGGATGTTTGTTGAGAGAGTCGCGGTCCATATTGTTTATATTTCTCTTCTGGATCAATGTCGGATCTACGGTCAAGAAAGGACGAATACTCTGATACAGACTGTCTTCTATGCCCCAGACATCTTTGATCTGCTCTATACTAAAGAAGCCACCCAAACTCTGCCTAAATTTCAATATTCTATTTGAGTAAACTCGACCTATGCCATAGAGATTGATAAATTCTGTCGTATCTCCAGTATTGATTTCGAATATTTTGGGTACTTTCTTTTTGAATTTTTTCTTCGCAGCGAATCGTTGTTTTACAGTATCTTTCGAGCTATAATTTTTATATTTCTTCTTGGGTAGTCCTATGATGAGTGGTCTCAGCCTATCTAGAGTTTCTTCATCTAGACCGTTGATCTTTGTCATTTGATCTACTGTTCTTATTAGGCCTCCTTTACTTCTATACTTCAGTAAGCTATTGGCAGCATAATTAGAAAACCCTAGCAGTATCAATGAGTCTTTGCCAAGCGTATTGGGATTAAACTCAAAGTTTATCGGCTTTAAATCACTTTTTGAGGAGATATTCTTCTTTTTTGGTTTTTTGTATCGAGTATTGTGGTTACCCTCATTTGGAGACTTTGGGTATTTGCTATATTCAGTTTTCGTATATACCTGTTTTTGGGGAATGCTAGCCAACTTAACTGAGTCTAATATGTGTGGATCAACAGGTATAAAAGACGGACTATAAAACACTACAGAATAGAATTTTAAGAGGATTAGGATTAAGAAAATGGATAGAAGTACTATCAGTTTTTTTCTTTCATCCTTATTCAATGATATATTATCCCAGAAGAATTTCATAATTTATCATGTAGTAATTTGGTCCTAAAAACATATAAGAAAGTAGGGCAACTTCCTCAGTCTAAATATATTAAATAATTATGACAATTTAGAATTTATGTAAAAATTATAAAACAGAACTAAAATTTTAGTCGATAAGACCAACAATTAAAATTAAATGCATTTTCTTTGTGGTACATTGACTAAATAGATCAAAAGATGGCAGGAAGTAATGACTACGGAAGAAAAGGATCATGTGTAGGAAGAGGAGCACTCTTTTTAGCATTAATCATAATTATGATAATTTGGATTTACTACAAAAACCAAAATGGTGTTCCAGGATAGAATCCTAGAATTCACATGAAAATAAATACAAATACACAAAGCTTTAGCACTTGCTAGGGCTTTTTGTATTTTTGGATATTCATAATCATTTGTAATTGACTAGCATTGGATAGATTAGCCCACCATATAGAAGCACTTGTTTTCATATCAGAACAATCGATGACGCTCAAAGAGATCAAAAATTGCCTTGACGAACAATTTGCTATCAAGTTGAAAAAAGAAGAACTGCTGCTTGCTATCGACCAGCTAAAGGAAAAGTATCAGAGTGAGGACTTCGCTATTGAGATAGTAGAGATATCAAACGGATATAGATTCATGACCAAAGGGTCATACTACAACACTGTGGCCACATACCTCAGACAATCCACCAAGAAAAAACTATCTAAGTCTGCTCTTGAGACTTTATCCATAATCGCTTATAAACAACCCGTCACAAAAAGTGAATTAGAACAAATAAGAGGTGTCAGCTGTGATTATAGTATTCAAAAACTTCTCGAAAAAGAACTCATAGAAATCGAAGGAAGAAGTGAAGGCCCTGGAAGACCCCTTCTATATGCTACCTCTGCGAAATTTATGGATTACTTCGGTTTGAAATCAATAGAAGATTTACCAAAAACAAAAGACATAGCTGTACCCGAAAATTCTATCGGTGAGCAAACATAG
>CALLMH010000011.1 GCA_938007965.1 uncultured Saprospiraceae bacterium
GTGTTTGCTAAACAAGCCATCTCTTATCTCAAGACTTTACCTGACTTTTAACGCTATTGGGATCACATTTTGACTAAACTTGCAAAACTCGCTTACGCTCAGACAGTTGCAAGTTTTTAACGCCAAAATGAAATCCAAATATCTAAGCCAGCTAAGGTCGATTTAATTTCTGCCACAAATTAATGCTCCTTGTAAGTGATATAATTTTAATATTGTCCTTACTTCTGAATAACCCTTCATAAGTAATGGCACTTTCTGAATTCTGGTATTTAAGAAAGTTGCTGAAATCAAACTTAAAAATTAAACGAGCTACTTAAAAACAGTCCACTTTCACCGAGATGATTGTAGCTATACTCAAATGACATGATAAATGTGTGATATAGTAACAGATCAACTGCTGGACCGTATCCTACCAAGAGTCTATTATTGAGTGTGTTGGTTGCTAGATAAGTAGGTTCGTTCACATATCCAAAGTCTAAGTTGGCTCTTAGGAATAATCTAAAATTCATCTGTTTGAATTGTTGGATCAGCATATATTTTCCCCATCCTATATTCTTTTCAAATAGCCGATATCTAAAAGACGTCTTCGCCAATGCCCAGTCGGTACCGTCCACAACATAGAGCTCATAGCCTCTAACGAGATCATTGCCATATCCTAGGCCTGTATTATTGGCAAATGCTATAGTGTTTCTTATGACGTTACCTTTCGCTTTTACTCGGCCTCCCCATATCCATTTTTCTTCAAGCTGAAAATATTTTTCCGCGCCCATTGTTAGCGATAGATTATTGAAATCGTCAAATACGCCGAGTCCTTCCTTTGTGATATTACCAAATAACATAAATCCTCCTTCTGGATATAGATTAAAGACTCGTCTGTCATATGTAAAGTCATACTTCAATGCAAAGTACCTCAAGTCAGTCTCACCATTTAGAAAATAATCTGGGGCTACATTTTTGGCTATAAACTCATCGATGCTATTGTGATGATATTCTAGTTTGAAGTCATGGAAGTAGAAGACATTAGGCCTATAATTGGCCCCTAGACCTGTGCGGAATCTCCTCAGTAGTACTCGTTCGTCCGATAGTTTTTCGAAGAGGGTTTTATTATTGAAGGTTGTATATCCTATTTCTCGTTGATTGGCGAAGAATATCTCTCCGAATGCTCCCCACGTCTTGGATATATAGGGGTAGTTATATTTTAATTCATATTTTCTAGTGTACCCATGTTGTAGTTTGAGCCTTAGCTTGTCTTTTCTACCGGTTACATTTATATGATCGACGCTCACTCCATAATTTACCCGATCGAAGTCTCGATTCATTTCGGTCCACCAAACATTGAAGTTTCGATCTGCTAGTTCGAATATTATACCTGGATAGATGTACCAGTTTTCTTGAAAGTCGATAGTTATATTGGCCGTCTTTCTTTCGGTATCCCAATTATTGATATTGAATTTCACACTTGTAAACAGTGCAGTACCTAGGAGTCTTTTTTCATTTTCTACTTTCAAAGTGATAAAGTCAGATAGGTAAATCGTATCTCCGATAGAGAAGTCGAGTTCGTTATATATGACTCTAGGTGTGGTCTTGTCATTACCAGACAATAGTATGTCGTTGACTATAAAGTAGTCGGTAGATTGAGCCTGTAGAGTGCAAAGTAGGCAGAAAAAAGAAATAAGTGTAAGTATAGATTTACACATTGAGATAACTCATTAGCGAATCATACCTCTCTTTGAGATCATCAATGTATTCATAGTCAGAGAATGTGGCTGTGATATCATAGTCAAACCTCTGGAACGAGGCAATGATAGAGCTTATGTCCTGCTTGTTGATCTTTAAGGTGACTTCTATGATATTGGTATCTTCTACAGAGGTCAAGAATGTGCTAAGTATAGCAGCGTTTTCTGATTCTACTATTCGAGAGATTTCGGCAAGACTATATTGTGGTTTGGAAGTAGATATGACTAGGATACTTCCCGGCTCGGAGAAAGAAAAACTCCCCGCATAATACTGAATTAAATCCTCCATTGAGATAAGGCCCAGATAATTTTCATCTACATCAACGATAGGTATAACAGTAAGTCTTCCTTCTGCCATCTTATTCATGACCTCAAATATGTGATCTGTATCTTTAGAGAATGGTCTCGCTAGCCCTAAGCTGTAAGATCCTATTGGTTCATCCATATCATTGTTCAGAATTATTTCTTCTGAAATCAAACCAAGGAACTGCGTATCATTTACAATAGGTAAGTGCTTCACATGGAAGATACTCATCATAGTGATCGATTCTTCTCCTGTGTCGCTGGTCCGCAACGGCGATAATTCGTGTGATATAAGATCTTTAGCTATCAAAAATTGTAATTTATATTCATAATAATAACAAAAAATGTACCCACTTTGTGACTAAACTGTTCTGTTTTTATTGCAGAATGTCAGCAAACTAGCGTCTAAGTAACTTTTTGCGCTCAAGATTGAACTCTTCTGTACTCAATAATCCTTTTTTTCTGAGTTCAGCGAGTTTGTTGAGTTGCGAAAGCAGCACATCATCCGTAATAATTGGTTCTTCGCCAGTATTTTCAGTATGTGTACTACTTCTCTGTGAGGCAGTTCTTGCTCCTAATTTGAATCCATTTTCTTTAAATTCATCAAATTCTGGTTGGATCCTGACGAATGCCAAATCATCCTTTGTTTTTATTTTTTCGAAATCTGTAAAACCTAACTCTACCGCTTTGGCTAAGTGATAGTATGCTTTATCCTTCACTTCTGTCATACTATATGCACACGCGATATTGAAGTGTAGCGCTATATCACTCGGATTGATACTTAGCCCTTGTGTGAAGTCTTCTATAGCTCCCTCTAGATCGTAATCTTTATATTTTTTGATTCCACTGTTTTTGAATGGATTTGCCTTCATGGCTGAAGATCTACCGGATGCGTCTGATCTCTGCTCTCTTCTTGAGCCAGATCTCCCTCTACTTTTCTCCATTTGCCGCTCTCGTCTTTGCTCTAGGTAATCGTCTCTTCGGTTTTTTGACGCATACCTATTGTATCTCCTATCGAATTCTTGATCGCTCATGCTAAGGAATCGTACTGCTTCGAATATTCCGAATATAAAAAATAACGGTGCGATTTTAAAACTAGTAGCTATCAGCATAAACATCATAAAAAAGGCGGGTCCTTTTTGTCGTAGATAGAAACGCTGACCACCTACTGCTCCTAAAATAAAAGAAATAGCCGCTGCGGTAGTTCGATTACGCCTTGGTAGATATTTTCTTGTGCTCATTTTTCTATTTTCTTATGCTCTATTAATCAACAGGTATGTGCATGATTTGTTAGTATACCTTGCACGTAAGGATAGCAATATCGTCAGAATATTCTTTCTTTCCTCTAAATCTATCAATCTCACTTAATAACTCATCATTGAATTCATCGGGAGTGCCTTGATGATGGGCTTTTACGAAGGATTCAATTTTATCATCATCAAAATATTTTCCATTCTGATCTTGTAACTCTGCGAGACCATCTGTAAATGATAGTATCATCGCCTCTCCATCTAATTCTATCACTTCTTCATTAATATACGGCAGTTTCTCGAAGGCACCGATAAATGTACTTCCTTGGTCGAGTCTAGATATCTTGCCTCCATTCATCATGACAGGTGGGTAGTGGCCAGCATTGATATACGTCATTGTCTTGAGGTCGGTATCTATCTCGGCAATAAAAAAAGTAATAAACTTATCCGCCTTCGTAATTCTATAGACGGATTGATTCAACGCAAATACAAATGTCTCTAAATCACGGTACTGATAGATCAAATTTTGGATCAACGCCTGAAAATTCGCCATCAACAGAGCCGCAGCTACTCCCTTACCCGATATATCAGCAATACAAATCGCGAACCGATTATCACTGAATTTGATATAGTCAAGATAATCACCACCTACATTGGAGTGAGGTCTGTATATTTTCGAAAGTGCAAAATGTTTTTCTTTGGGCAGTGTATCAGGGATAAGCATATGCTGCACCTCTGTAGCCAATTCCATTTCTTTCTTGAGTTTTTCTTGTTCAATCTGCCGCTTGAATAGCCTTTTGTTTTCGATAGCCACAGCTATGATGTTCGTAATCGTGGTGATAAATTGTATCTTGTTATAGATGTCTTCTTTCTCCTTGATACCGCCGATCAGAGAAAATGCTATCGGCTCGCTCTTATGAAATACGGGAATAACAATATCAAACTCCTGTAGTAATTCTGGATCATTTTCTTTAATCGTATGTAGCCGTTTATGTTCTAAGAGCTGAGGTATGTAGTGACTTATTTCTTTTTCCTCGAAATTTATAGCACTTGCGCATTTCCAACCAGAATCTCCAATAACAAATAGGGCCATCTTCTCTATCGCCATCTCCCAACTAAGGAATGACTTGTACATATTAAACAATCCATCAGCCGCTACATTATCGTTGATCGCTTGAGTGATCGTAAGCAAGCTTTTTATTTGCAATTGCTTCAAACTCAGTTCTTTTTCTAACTTCTCTAATATGGCGAGTTCTCTATTCATTTATTTAATTTACTACTCATCGTTTCTATATCGCCATTTTATGATTCTACATATCTCGAAATGACGATAGATCTGGTAAAATTCAAAAATACATAATTGCTTCTAAAACAAGGCACGGATAAAAATAAGTGATTCCAGTTAGCGAAAAAAGATGAGATGAACATTTTACATTAAATCAAATTTAACAAAATTATATTCTAAATTTTTGTTTCAAAATGTTGTATTCCACACAAAAAGAAGTGATATTTGATTTACGTAAAATAAAATGTTGATAATGATCTTTATATTTTATTTCATGTATATGTAGTATTGACAAATATATTACCTAATTAGTTGCTAAGGCAATATTTATTTTGGACAATCTATATAGCTACGAAATTTTAAAACTTAGTAGTGATTCACACTTTGCGTCGATATGTAGGTAAGAATATTTATTCACCCATGTTTTACGCACAGAAAAGGCTATAGGAGGAAAGGTATTTTTCTTTTTTGATCGCATTTTAGTTTTATACAAATTGTTAGTAAACGATACAAATTAAAAGTATTTATAGATTACTTCTATCCCTATAGAAATAGTCGTTAGTTTAAAATAGTTAAGTCATTTTGTTAATTTGAAAGCCCTGTCCCCACAGGGCTTTTTTATTTAGTATTCCCTTCGTCGTTAAAATCAACTCCTGATACAAATTTTGAGCTCCATAATAGAAATGAACCATTTTTATAGATATTTACATTCTAGAATTATAAAAACAAAGTACTATGCGCATTTTCAAGATTATTTTTCTTTCTGTTATATCCATCTCTACAGCATTTGGTCAGGGTATAGATTTCAATGCTAGCTCATTCAAAGACGCTATAAAAAGAGCGAAAGCGGAAAACAAACTCATCTTCGTAGATGCATACACTACTTGGTGTGGACCTTGTAAGTTTATGGCCAAGAACATTTTCACAGATAAAAACGTAGGTGACTACTACAATGAAGCATTTGTAAATGTGAAGATAGATATGGAAAAGGGAGAAGGGCCTCAGCTGGCAAAAGCATGGAAAATCACTGGTTATCCTACGCTTATATTTATTGATAAAAAAGGAGAGTTAATCCACAGGTCCATGGGATCGAGAC
Organism: uncultured Saprospiraceae bacterium; assembly: GCA_938007965.1. Taxonomy (GTDB): domain Bacteria; phylum Bacteroidota; class Bacteroidia; order Chitinophagales; family Saprospiraceae; genus CAJXUU01. The sequence goes on from CALLMH010000011.1 coordinate 5,671, forward strand.
CTGCTGAAGATTTTTTGGATCTTGGCCGTGCAGCAAATGACCCAGAAAGACAAATCACTACGATGACCAAGAGATTCGAAGCTGGAGAGCGAGACGCGGAGTTCTTATGGAAATATACTGATGCTATGACATCTGCAGGATTGAAGGGCTTCGAGAAAGTAGCACTATTATATATGGATACTCAGACTGACTGGTCAACCGATAAAAATATGAATTTTCTGTTTGATTATGCTGAGGCGACTATCGATTCTAAGTTATTCAAGTATACGTTAGAACATAGAGAAGAGTTCGAAGCATTGGTAGGCAAAGAGAAATTTGAGCAAAAGCTGAATTATGCAGCCGATATCGATAGATCTAAAAATGGAATCGCTAGGGATGATAAAGAAGGATTAAAGTTGCACTACGAGAAATATTACGATTCTAAAATAGCTAGTGACAAAGCGATGGTTACGTATTTTAAACAATTGATGTATACACTCGATCCAGTCGAACAAGAGAGATTCAAAGCTGAAATCCAATTATTTTTAGCTGGAACCCCTGACCTTGGATGGTCATTTTACAATAGCGTAGCTTGGCAAATTTATGAAATTTCCAATGACCGTGAACTTCTCAAAAAAGCCGCAGAATGGACTAATCTGTCTATCAAGGATACTAAAAATTCATTCAATACAGATACGCAGGCCCACATCCAATACAAATTAGGAAACAACAAAGAAGCAAGACGATATGCCTTGTCTTCTATAGAGCTAGCCAAGGAAGAATCCTCTGATTATAGTGCGACAGAGGCGCTACTTTCGAAGATTAGTAAGTAAATTTCAGTATAATTTATAGCTCTTTTCGGAGTCTAGCCACAGGTATATTTAGTTGTTCTCTGTATTTGGCTACTGTTCGACGGGCTATATTATAGCCTTTACCAGTAAGCATATCTTTTAGTTTTTCATCTGATAGTGGCTTTCTCTTATTTTCTGCTACGATGATGTCAGATAGGATATTCTTTACCTCAAGGGTAGATACTTCCTGACCGTCTTGAGTCATAAGGGATTCAGAGAAGAAATCTTTTAGCCTCTTAGTGCCAAACTCCGTCTGTACGAATTTACTATTGGCCACTCTAGATACTGTAGAAATGTCTAATGCTGTAATCTCTGCGATATCTTTTAGGATCATAGGTTTCAGTTTTCGATCATCTCCTGTAGAGAAGAAGTCATACTGATATTGCATGATAGAGTACATGGTTCTAAACAGTGTGTCCTGTCTTTGCTTTATCGCGTCGATAAACCACTTCGCACTATCTATTTTTTGCTTGATAAACATTACGGCTTCCTTCTCCTTTTTGGTAGATTTACGACCGTTTGTTGACGCATTGTAGCCCTTGAGCATATCCATGTATTGATCGTTGATACGAAGGTCTGGTGCGTTTTTACTATTTAGTGTCAGCTCTAATTCTCCGTCTCTATTCTGGATAATGAAATCAGGAACTATATATTGACTGGTACCTTGAGTAGCACTTCCTGAGAATGCGCTAGCTGGTTTCGGATTCAGTTTGAGAATTTCTTCTATTGCGTCTCTCAACTCAGATTCTGATACTGTAAGATATTTTTGCAATTTTTGATAATGCTTCTTCGTAAATTCATCAAAGTAATTTACTAGTATTTTTAGAGCTAATTGTTTTGCTGCAGGGTTGGACTCGGAGCCCTTGTTGATGTTGTTTTCTAGCTGGAGAAGGAGACATTCTCGAAGATCCCTTGCACCTACACCAGCAGGCTCGAATTTTTGAATCACCGTAAGCAACTCCAATACTTTCTCTTCTGTAGTATATACGTTCTGAGAAAACATAAGGTCGTCTATAATAGAAGCAGGTTCTCTTCTTAGATACCCATCTTCGTCTATCGACCCTACTATCTGGTGTAGAATCACTTCATCTGTCGGATCTATCAAATCTAGCATCCCGATTTGGCGCTCTAGTACTTCATGAAAACTATCATGTACCGCTATTGGAATATTCTTATCTTCTTCAGTGGTATACATTTCTCCTTTTAGCTTGTAGCTAGATGGATCGTCTTCGATATATTCTTTGAGATAATCGTCAAGCTCGAACTCTTCTTCTTTTTGATTTTCCTCACCTTCTTCTTTGCCATTTTCTAGGTCGAATACCTCTTGGTAGTCATCTCCCTCGTCCAAGGCTGGATTCGCTTCTAGTTCTTCGGAAATTCTCTGATCTAATGTTGCTGTTGGTATTTGAAGTAACTTCATCAGCTGGATTTGCTGTGGAGATAACTTCTGCATCATCTTTTGACTCAAACTCTGTCGTAGCATAACAATATCGGTTTTTATTCTTTTTTGTATGAATACCAATAATATCTTTGAGATGAAACACATTTGGGGTATGTTTCGCCTACTGTGAATAAACTTTACTTTCTTTATCTTTTTAGATAATTAATGTCGAGCTTACTGCATAAAAACATTATTAATTACTTAAAGTTCGTTTTTTGGCACGAACTATGTGGCAAACATAAACCTTTTTATTACATATTACAAATAAATGCAATATTTAATTATTTGATTGTTATATTTATAATAAAAATTGAAGACGAAATGACTATAAATAAAAGACTCTCTGACCTGAGGAAAAGTATGAAAAACAAGGGCTTAGATGCTTATATAATCCCCTCTAATGATATACATCAAAGTGAATATGTAGCGGAACACTGGAATTGTAGAGAGTGGATCAGTGGTTTTACGGGTTCGGCAGGTTTGGTCGTCGTTACTGCTGACCATGCTGGATTATGGACCGATTCTAGATATTTTTTGCAAGCTGATTTGGAATTAGAAAAGACAGAAATAGAATTACATAAACCAAAAGATAGATTTGCCCCTGAGCATATTACATGGCTAAGCGAACATCTCGATCTCGAAGCGACCGTAGGTATAGATGGAGATTTGTGCACTATAGGACAGTATGAGCGATACTCAGAAATCCTAAGTAAGAAAAATATAACACTAAATACTTCTCATGATCTCTTTGATGAAATCTGGGAGGATAGAGCCGATATTCCAGAGAATAGAGTATTCGAGCACGATATAAAATACGCGGGAAAATCTAGAGTAGATAAAATCTATGAGATACGTGCCCATATGAAAGATCAAGGTGTAGACCATCATCTCATAACAACGCTAGACGATATCGCCTGGATATTCAACATACGAGGCATTGATGTAGAGTTCAATCCTGTGGCAGTATCCTTTGCTTTAATATCCACTGATTCTGCTACATTATTCATAGATGGTAAAAAAGTAACTGATGAACTGACAACTACTCTAAATTCTGATGGAGTCACTTTAACACAATATAGTAATGTTCAAAAAGCACTTTCAGAAATACCTGCATCTGACTCTATCCTCATCGATCGTAGTGTGACTAGTGTAAATCTATACAATGCCATCAAGTGTAATATAGTAGAGGGAAAGACCATCTCGACACTAATGAAAGGGATCAAGAATGAAGTCGAAATCCAACACACTAGAGAAGTAATGGCAAAAGATGGAGCAGCTATCGCTAAGACATTCTATTGGATAGAACAACGGTTGAAAAATGATGAAAATGTATCCGAAGCGGATGTATCAGATCAGCTCGCAGAGCACAGATCAGAGATGGATCATTATATAGGCGAAAGTTTTCCAGCTATAGTAGGCTACAAGGGTAATGGTGCCATCATACACTATAGACCGATGCACGACACATGCAAAACCCTGAAGCCAGACGGAATTCTACTTATCGATAGTGGAGGTCAATATTTGAACGGAACTACAGATATCACGCGGACCATTGCACTCGGTACTCCGAGCAAAGAAGAAAAAAGAAACTTCACACTAGTCTTGAAGGGTAATATAGCGCTTAGTAAAATCAACTTTCCCAAAGGAACCACAGGAGTCCAACTGGATACCCTAGCAAGGATGTTCTTATGGAATCAAGGTCTCAACTATGGGCACGGTACGGGTCATGGCGTAGGTTTTTTCTTGAATGTACATGAAGGGCCACAAGGATTCACAGGCATCAGTTCGATAAGAGGTAGAGAACCATTCCAAGAGGGTATGATTACGTCTAACGAGCCCGGTTACTACAAAGTAGACGAATATGGCATCAGAGTAGAAAACCTAATGGTAACAGTGCCTTCTGATCATGAAGGGTTTTTGGAATTTGAGACAGTAACTCTGTATCCGATAGACATCAAAATGATCGATGAAGCTATATTTTCCAAGAAAGAAAAAGCATGGCTCAATAAATATCATCAACACGTGCTGAAGATGGTCGGTCCGTTTCTTGAGGGCAATATTAAGAGTTGGTTCGAATTGAAGTGCAGACCAATGAATTAAATTACATTTGATCAATTAAAATAAAAATATGTCAACCATACTAGATGTATATAATCACTTACATAATATCGCTCCATTCCAATATCAAGAACAATATGATAATGCAGGAATAATAGTAGGTGATCCGTCTAAAGAAGTTACGGGAGTAATCACATGCCTCGATAGTACAGAAGCTGTCATAGACGAAGCCATAGCGAAGGGAGTGAATCTTGTGGTAGCGCATCACCCCATAGTATTTCGAGGGCTTAAGCGATTCACAGGTCGTGACTATATAGAAAAAACGGTCATCAAAGCCATCAAAAATGATATCGCCATCATAGCTGTCCATACCAATCTTGATAATGTAATCAATCATGGTGTAAACGAAAGAATAGCACAACAGATCGGATTGATAAACATCAAGCCACTATCCATAAAATCAGATATAGATCAATCTCATGGTCCGGTCGGTTCTGGAGTGATTGGAGAATTACAGCAACCTATCCCAGAAATGACTTTTTTGAAAAATCTGAAAATCAAAATGAACGCCTCTCTCGTAAAACATACCGCTTTATTGGGATCACCAATCAATCGTGTAGCGGTTTGTGGAGGAGTAGGAGGGTTTTTACTAGGTGCTGCGATCAAGCAAAACGCAGATATATTCATAACTTCTGACTATAAATATCATGAGTTTTTTGATGCCAATGATGAGATAATAATAGCGGATATTGGCCATTATGAAAGTGAACAATTTACAATCAACCTTCTACAGGAAATAATAAGTAGAAAATTTAGTACCTTTGCAGCCCATTGCACAGAAGTGGTAACGAATCCCGTTAACTATTTATAATAATTAGGAATTATATGGCGACACAAGAACAGTCAATAAAAGACAAATTAACAGAGCTCTACAGATTACAGCAAATCGATTCTAAACTTGCTGAAATAGAAATCCTTAAGGGAGAACTTCCTATGGAAGTGGGTGACTTAGAAGATGAAATCATCGGACTAGAGACTAGAATCACCAAGCTCAAAGAGAGTATCGGTGAAATCGAAACAGAGGTGAGCAATCATAATGCAAACATCGCAGAATCTGAAGCGCTGATAGAAAAATACAACGGTCAACTTGATAATGTCAAGAACAATAGAGAGTACGACGCATTGACTAAAGAAATCGAACTTCAAAAACTAGAAATTCAACTTTCTGGTAAAAAGATCAATGATACTAAAAGTGGAAAGATCACAAAAGAAGATGCTTTGGAAAAAGCGGAAGCTAGGCTTGACGGCAAACAAAAAGATCTAGAAACTAAGAAAGTAGAACTGGAGAAAATTATCAGTAAAACTGAAAAGGAAGAAACGAAGCTCAAAAAACAAAGTGAGAAAGCCAAAAAGACAATCGATGAGCGTCTATTGAAGTCTTACAATAAAATCAGTAGCAGTTATAGAAATGGACTCGCAGTAGTAACTGTAAATAGAGGATCATGTGGAGGATGCTTCAATAGAATACCACCACAGCAGATCATAGAAATCGGAGTTATGAAGAATATCATAGCATGCGAGCATTGTGGTAGAGTTATCGTAGACGAATCATTTGCCGGAGAATAATTCCCACCAAATATCAAGATATATGAAAGCCTTTGAATTAATTTTTGAAGGCTTTTTTTAATTTTTAATCACCGCTATACCATCTCAAGAATAGACTGCCTAAGCTATCTTTCGAATCACTTACGATGGCCTTCCTCTTCCAATATATATGAGGAAAAGTCTTATCTCGCAATGTCAATGGTGCTTTGTGTTTTTTCTCTTTGATCATATTTGCTTCTTTAGCAAATGATAACGATCTCCTATTGCAAATCACTTGAAAATCAGTACCCGTAGGATCTAATGAGAATCTATGAAGGTCCTCTTTGTACTGAGACATTCTCTTCCATCTTCCTACTTGATTTTCCATTTCGAAATCCGGGAAGGTAATTTTTTCTACTTCCTTTAATTGAAAGTTTGGTTCTTTTTGAGACCAGGTAATTACGACCAATGGAAGTCCTGACTGTACTCTTAATATCTCCTGAGAAGTCCACCTTCTGATATCATCATGGTATACGACTTTTGATCCTCTTTCTGTATTTATAGTAGACTTTTGTTTACAAAGGAAATAATCATTGTTGCTGTGTTGTAACACACCGATGGCCTTAGCGTTTTGATACTCTATGATGGCAATCGGATTGCCTTCTGAATCCGAACAAAAACAATCTATATTAGTCGGCCATGGTGTGCCACACCTACGTAGCACCTTGTCTATTAATGGTAAATCATCATATTCTCTAAATTTTTTGGTTGATTTCCACCCTTTTATCTGTGCTAGATATTGACCGAATGCCTGATACGAACCAAATGCTCTGACAATCTCTACATCAGCTGTATCTCGAAACTCTAGAACAAATACATAACCTGACTCGTCATTGTGTAATACATACGAAAGAGGTAATCCAAATGCGTTGGCGAAGTTGATTTTACGCTGCAAACCATCCTCTGACTCTAAGCTAATGATCGACGCAAGAACATTTTCTTTATTCTTCTCTCCGTCAAAATTGATATCAACCTGCGCTCGCTCGAATAGATGCGTAGTTTGGTTCTCTGCATTCTGATTACATCCTTCTATTCCTTCATAAAAGAAACTCGTGTCAGTTTTCAATAGAATTTTCGCCCAATTATCGGCATCACTTCTTTCTGATGTTTCTTTACGGAAGTTTAGTAGTTGCATATCACTTCATTGAGTTAAGGCTTTATGTTGTTTTGAGTGGTTCGTAAAGATAATCTGACTAATTCTAAATTAGGACTAAAAAGTAAAAGTCGATATTTCGAGAAAAAGGATGGTGAGATTTCTCTAAATATTTCCATCTCTAATTTCTTCCTCGAATATGTATCAAGAGGATAAAATCGCCTCTATATTTGAACTTACTGCGATTAAAATAGATCCTAGATTAGTCATTTTTATACGAAATAAAATCTAAAATTAGCTTATTTATTACGTCTGGTTGTTCCTCTTGGATGAAGTGTTTGGCATCTAAGATGTGTACATCACGATCTTGTATTTTGAGGTCTTTTTTTACTTGTTCGCTTTGTGGGGTCCACTGTAGCATTTCATCATTTTTACCCCATATGACCATGGCAGGGGTATCAAGATTTTGTAGTACCTGTTGATATTTGGGCAATTCATTGCAGGTCTGAGTGAAGAAGTAGTACATCGCTTTGGTCTTGTTTTCTAAGAGCGGTTTTTTGTATCCTTCTATATCTGCTTTGGTGAGATCATCTTCGTTCAATCCCATATCGAATAGGTTATTCAATAGCGTCTTCGTGGTGATTCCATTATTATACCCCCACATAGCTATCTTGGCAAAGATTCCTGGCTCCATCCTCATCGGTGGATGAAATCCTTCTTCATAAATGATCGAATTGAGGATAATAAGGTTTTCTACCTTTTCGGGTGATTTTTTTATCATCTCCCATGTCCATAGTCCACCTGCATCGTGCATTACGTGAGACCACTTATCTATACCCAAGTGATCCATCAGAGCGAGTAATCTTGTAGCATGATTTTCGCCAGAATATATATCGTATCCTTTTGGGCTATCACTATTTCCAAAGCCCAACATATCAGGTGCAATCACTCTATGCCCACCATCTACTAACCCATCGATCATACGTCTATACAACCAAGAAGAAGTCGGCACACCATGAAGTAATAATATAACAGGACCTTCTCCTCGGTCAATATATCTGAGATTACCTTCATCAGACGTAAAGGATTTCTGATTACTTCGGAATTCGCTGTAATTCCACGCTTTTTCACTTGGCAGATAGTTTCTTCGGCCACAATTAGTTAACATCATAGAGGTTAAGGTAAGAAAGATTATATATTTCATGATTTTATTTTTATTTAATGTCTTCTATTCGTTGATTTTTTATATAAAATTTATCTGTTAAGGTGTCTGCCCCTTCTACATAGTTGATTGGATTTTCGTTATGATCTATTTGCAATTTACCAAAATAGATCAGTTCTTCCTCCATTACTTGTTGTAATCTTGGAATCATTACTTTCTCAGTGAAGTCCATTTTTTCAATGAGCATAAATCTACGGTTGCTTTTGTCTTCCTTATTGACATTCATTACTGCATGAGCGGTAGAGCCACTTCCGCCAAAAAAATCTAGAATTAGATCATCGGTACCAGAAGCGAACCTTATTATTTTCTGCAGCAGATTGATAGATTTGGGATTATGAAACTTCTTTTCACCGAGCATCTTTGTCAATGCTTTTGTCGATCTCCGATTATCTTCATAATGGTAACCCTTCAATAACTCTGTAGCTGTATCTATTCTTTTTTTTATTTTTGGTATACCATTTTCGTCTGATGGCCATAGGACATCTCCTTTTTCATCTGCTGCCCAGAAGGTTTTAGCGGGCCATCGGTAGCCGTTGAGTGGTTTTTTACAAACCTTGCCTGTGATCGGATGTATGATGTCCATATCGTAGCCTCCTAGTCGCGTATTTGCAGAGTTGCCTGGATAAAATACACCTATTTCATCCACATAATTATAATGTGACACCCCCGAAAGATCTATTTCTTTACTCTTCTTCATGCCATTGATCCATGCTCTTAGTGCTTTTTGGATTGCTGAAGGATTATCGTTTCCTATTTCAGATTTTATTTCCTCGTATCTCTTGATGATGTGTTTGGCTTTATCAGATTTCACCTTCCACTTCTTTAGATTGGAGCGCTCTTTGGCGTAGCAGAGTACGTATTCATGCTGATTGGAGATTTGAGTAGCATTATTATCCGATGCTGTTTCCCAGATTATTTCACCTACGAAGTTTGATCTACCAAATATCTCGTCGCACAGTACCTTGAGGTAAGCCATTTCTTTGATATCGATAGATATAAATATTGTTCCTGTGCTATGTAGTAACTCTTTGGCTATTTCCAATCTATTCTTCATGAATCGTAGCCATTCATCATGTGGCACACTGTCTTTATATCCAAAGAAAGTCTTACCCGTATTGTACGGTGGATCGATATATATAAGCTTTATCTCGTCTTGAAGTAGATGCTTGAGGCTATGAAGTATTGGCAGGTTATCACCTTTGAGTATATAGTTGTGTCCAGGTTCCATATTATGAACCTCAGCAAGATTGTCGGGCAAAAGTCTAAGCCATTCTCCGATTTGTTTTTTATGAGATATGGTTTCTAGCGCATCTTTGCCAATTTCTTGGGCGAGGCTATCCTTTTTTCCTTCGAAGGTAAGATGGATCATGAATTTGGATTATTAATCGACAAAAGAATTAGCGCTGTACGCTCATAGCATCTATCTTAGAAAGTGTGGAGCCACTGCTCATTAAGGCCCTTGCTAATTTCAAATTAAAGGTCTTCAAGTCCGTCAGGTCTACATTAAACAAGGTTGATTTATTGCTTCCATTAGCATTGAGTAGTTTCGTATATCCAATGATAAATGACCAGCCCTGTAATGTGGTGAAAATAGGGTCTACTTCTGGTAGAATGCTGCCGTCTTCTTGTCCTCTTTCTATTTCTTTGGCTGTCAGTTTGAATGGTAGATTCTGAATATCCTGTAATTTCATATAGTACAGGCTTTCCTTTGTCGCTTCGGTCAGTTTAGTTTTATCTTTTCCAGAGGAGGTGGATCTTACCATTGAGAAATAATCAAGAAGTGTCTCCGAATAGAGAAAATTTTCCTCACAAAAAGTCATGAATGTCTCTATCAATGCTACTACAGAGTCGATTCCTTTTTTCCCTTTATTGAGATCTAAAGATTTATAATAAGCATCATTCAGTGATTGTAATGCGCGATAGGTAATAGCTAGATACAGGTTCTCTTTACTTTGGAAATAAGAATATAATGTCACTTTAGTAATCCCCGCCTCAGATGCAATATCTTCCATCTTAGCATTCTTGAATCCGACAAGTTTGAATATTTTTTCAGCCGCCTCAATTATATTATTTTCTTTTAATACTCTTTTTGTATCCTTCATACTTCTATTCTCAATCTCACACAAATCTAATAAAAATTAAACTTTGAGTTAAAACATTGATTTACGATGCGTTTCTAGTTTGCCGTTTTTTTTTTGCGTTAAAAATTTTGTTTGGGCAATATCATAAAGTGATCTAGTAAATCAAACAGTCCTAGCGATTTAGTAAATATATATAGGTCAGTTCTAGCCACCATTGAAAAACGGTCTAGTACTATTAAATGTACTTTGAGATACAGTGATTCTAATCACTACATAACTATCAAAGAAAGCGACATTCCGAAATTCACCTATTTAGGACTTTTCTTTTAAAAACAATTTATTATCTAGAATAAGATCTACCAGTTCTTTAGGCACTTTGTTCTGCCATCCTTCTCTCCCATAGCTTATGTTATCATATACTATTGATGGATTGATATACAGCATTTCTTCTTCGTATTCTACTACATCTACGATCTGATCACTATCTGTCAGGTGCTTATATAAAAATTTGATCCCTTCAGGCACAGGTAGATTTCCCGTCGTCAAAAGAGATTCTCCATCTTCTTTTAGTGCTGGATAAGCATATATTTTTATGTTCCTTGTGAATAATTCACCAAATGCAACTAATAGTCTTCCGTCCTGATTTCCGTGATATTTTTCATTGATTATATCTAGAAGTTCTCTTACCCCAATGACAAGTCCTAATTTCTTGATTTTATAATCTCCGAGATAATTAATCAGCTTCTGATGATTACTACAATCCGATACGATCACTTTGTATCCAAGTGCGCATATCAGCTCTGTTCTGTCTAGGAAGTCTTGATCATCAATGATTCCATCTTCATTTCTGAGATAATCTAAGGTGATCTCCGTTATATTGTATGCTCTTTCTGGATCGATGTAATCTTCGTTTTTGAACTGTGCAAAACTAGAGCGCATTACATCTTGAGTTACTAATGTAGGCGGTCTAAAATTACCTCTCACTACCATCAATGCTTTCTTGTAGAGGAACTCTGATGCATGTACGCTATTCTTATTTTCATCGAAGATCGTAACTTCTGTAAGGTTATGCTTTACTAAATATAAAGATAGCAGTCGATTATCTACTCCTTCGAATGTTGGGCCCTCAGCACGTATCATATCGACGGTAACTCTTCCTTCCAGACCTTCCATTAGGGACTTTACCATCTTCTCGGGATCATCTCTATAATAGAAACATGCATAGATAAGGTTTACACCTAGTGCACCTATCGCTTCCTGTTGTAGTTTATTATCGTTGTCGTGCATTTTGACATGGATAACTAGATCGTTAAATTCCGAACATGGTTTGTCTTGGAATCTTACGCCCATCCATCCATTGCCTTTGATGGTCCTAGAATAGTTGATGGCTGATACCGTATCTGCGAACACAAAAAATGTAGCAATATGACACATATCACCGAGTCTCTCGTCCATCAATTTTGACTCGTGATCTAGCATCTTATACAGCCTCGATTCACAGACATATCTTCCACTTTCTTCTTTTCCATATATGGCGTCAGAAAACTCTTTGTCGTATGCTGACATGGTTTTAGCTATAGTACCTGCCGCCGCTCCTACCTGAAAAAAATTTCTAGCGACTTCTTGTCCGGCACCGATCTCAGCGAATGTACCGTAGATCATGTTGTTGAGATTGATCTCTAGTGCCTTCTGTTCAGTCTTTAATATTTTATATGAATTGTTTTCTTGCATGTTGATATTTGTATCTATTTTTATCTAATAAGCCGAAGGACTCACAAAAATAAACAAATATTCAAGTGAGACGGAATTGGATTAATAAAAACCTGTTATCTATCAATATAACTCGGATTTAAATATAAATGAGCACTGTCAAATTATATTTAAAAACTAAATAAAAAGCCTTCGATAAATTAATATCAAAGGCCTTATATCTCTAGCTTTTCGTTCTTATTATTTTCCGTCCAATACGACCGGGACTTCTGAGGCTGGAATTTCCAAATCCTTGCTTACATTAGGAATAAATGTCTTTATAGATTCCGTATCATAAGGCTCTAGGTTCAAAAATGTCCAAGTCTTACCTTCATCAGAAGAACTTGCCAAAAAATAAACCTTCTGGGATATCCTTATATCTCCTATCTTGGTAATTACATTTTGAGGAAGTATTGATTGTAGGTCTTTACCTGCAAATAAGAATTGACTTGGTTTCAGAGGTTCTATTGTTTCATAGATTACGCCACTTTTGGTGGTCATTTCGTATGACTCTTTCGCATTGGCTACCATAATCTCTTTGCCTCCCGCTGTCTCTACTACTGATGGGATCGTCATATCGATGTGTTTATCCATATCTCCTTCTATGAAGAATGAGTTGAATTTTTTTGCATCGTTTAATAGGGTCTCTACCTGTGACTGAGCGTGCAGAGAACAAGCAATTACTGTAAATATTAGAAGGTTTAGTATCTTATTCATTCTTTTAGAAATTTTATTAATAAAAAAGCATGCTTACCAAATATTTGCCGTTTCTAGTTCTATCTCTTCTCCATAGAATACTTTAGCTGTATCCTCAAACGATTGAGTGTAATCAGAAACATAAAATACGTTCTTTTTTGTTCTTTTGGGGGATAGTAGGTCTTCTCTCATCAGTAATCTGGAAACCGCATCTGCCACTACATCGGTGCTATCTAGCACGTCTACTTTATGATCTAGGTACGCCTCAATCTCCATCTTTATGAGTGGATAATGCGTACACGCCAATAGTAAAGCGTCGATATCTTTGAACTCTGATCGCCCGAGATATGTGTCAATTACAGAATGACTTATATTACCCTTATAAAATCCCTCCTCTATCATGGGAGCTAGTAAAGGGGTAGGCATTGACTGCACATTGGCCTTTTGTAATTTGTGTTTGATCTTGTCTCGGTAGATATTTGATCTTATGGTAGCCTTAGTGGCTATTACTCCTATATTATCATATGCTCTATCAGTTACCGCTTCTACTAGTGGATCTACTACATTTACAAATAAAGTCTTCCCCTCGAAAAAATCGAGTAGGGTATTATATGCAGCGGAAGAAGCACTATTGCACGCGATGACGATCATCTTACAGTTTTGATCTAGTAGAAATTTACTGATCTTAAGACTGTAAAACCTAATGGCGTCCGCAGATTTATCTCCATACGGTAGATGAGCAGTATCTCCGAAATATATAAGATGCTCGTTTGGGAGGTGTTTTTGAATGGCATTGGCAACCGTAAGACCACCAATGCCAGAATCAAATATTCCTATAGACTTGTTACGTGCATGCGCAGTATCTGTCATATTGTTATGTGCAGTATTGGCTTATAGTATATTAAAGCCCAAGTTTTGCTTTTACTAATGCGCTCACATCTGTACCTGGATCCGCATATAGTACTAGACCTAAGCTAGAGTCGAAGATGTACGTGTATCCATTATCAGCTGCCACTTCTTTGATAGCATTGTTGATTTTTGCTTGGATAGGTGAGAGTAACTCTTCACTTTTTTTATAAATCTTTTCTTGACTAGTCTGCTCAAATTGTCCTAGCGTTTGTTCTTCTTGTTGTAGTACCGCTACTTCCGCTTGTTCTTCTTTTGGAGATAAGAGACCGTCAGCTCTTCTTTTTTGGACATCTGCATATTTTGCTTGTAGTCCAGCGATCATTTCTTCACCTTTCTTTTGAAGTTGCTTCTTTAATGTCTCTATCTTAGAGTTAGCTTCTTTCACTTCTGGTAATTGAGTGATCAACTCTTGAGAATTGATAAACCCAAATTTTTGAGCCTGTACTGATATTGTCATTGCTGCAAATGCAAAAGTAAATAGTAGGGATTTGAAAATCTTATTCATAATATTCTTGTGTTTTGAAAAAAGTGTATTGTTATTATTAATTGCTGTAGTTGATTAAAACCTATTTATTTTATACCCAATCTTTTCTTTACGTCCTCCGTTTTATCATATTCGGCAGTAACGAAGAGTAGACCAGCAGCTCCTCCTTTATCGAAGATTAGATCATATCCTCTATCGGCGGCGAAGTCTTCTATCGCTGAGTATACTTTGTCTTGTATTGGTGATACTAGTTCTTGCCTTTTATTAAAAAGGTCACCTTCAGGACCGAATCTTTTCTTTTGTATCTCTCTTACAGCTGTTTCTGCTGCTATGATTTCATTCTCTCTTTGTATTTTCTGATCTTCATTTAGAAGGACCTGTTCAGCCTGAAATTTATTGTACATTGCTTTGATCTGATCGTATTCTTGAGCGATCTCTTGCCTCCACTGAGAAGCAGCTTTGTCTATCTCCTTTTCTGCAGCTTGATAATCAGAAAAACTTCCCAATACTTCATTGATGTCTACAATGGCTATTCTTTGGGCTGATGTAGATAATGAAAGTAACATTACCATCGAAAATGCTGCAATTATTCTATTAATCATGGCGTATAGTTTTTATAGTTTATCTCTTCTTTATAACAAAGAGACGCCGCAAGGGCAAAATATTGAAAATATGATTTACTCGAATAAAACGAAGTAATACCATTATTTAGGACGGCAAATTTAATATTTCTACCCTTCCTACGATACTATAGACTGAGATTGGTTTGCAAAAGTTTCGTGTGTTAATGGATTTTAAAATGAAATTAAAATTCAACTTATTGATAATCATATAGATACATATTTTTCAAGCTCTTTTTTTGGGAATTTGTTAACTAAGTTTTAACCTAAAAATTTCTTTCCTGAAAGAGGAAACAACGACAAAAACCATCATTTATTGAATCTTTAGGAAAGGATTGTCTAAAAAGACCAACTGTGGAATTCTAAAAGAGCAGAATTAATTGAAGTGCCTGAAATCAAAATCATAAACCGAACTTAGTAGCGGATTCACTAATTCTGAACCATAAAGCCATATAGAAAATCGAGTATTTAGAGTGATTTAGTAATATCTAGAATTCTAGTACAAAATTTCGGAAATCATCAAAAAAGATATCTTGAAATACACCTCAATAGATCTACTTTACACATTATAAATTTCTTTTATGTATTTTTACGCTCTTTCAGTGTTTTATCCCAATATCACATTGAAACACGACAGATAAATAAGACTAATACTAAAACATGGATTTAGACGTAACATTGGAAAACGATGGTAATGAAGAAGAAAACGGGACTACCCTCACAGGTATGTACAAGGAGTATTTTCTAGATTATGCATCTTACGTAATATTAGAGCGGGCAGTCCCTGACATCGATGATGGATTGAAACCTGTACAAAGAAGAATCCTCCACGCCACTAAGAAGATGGATGATGGCAGATTCCATAAAGTAGCGAATATCATAGGACAGACGATGGCATTTCACCCGCATGGGGATGCAGCGATCGGTGCAGCACTGGTCAATCTCGGACAGAAAGATCTATTGATAGATTGTCAAGGAAACTGGGGCGATATCAGAACGGGAGACTCAGCCGCAGCACCGAGATATATCGAGGCACGGTTGACGAAGTTTGCACTAGAGGTATTATTCAATCCTCAGACGACGGACTGGCAGCTGTCTTATGATGGTCGGAATAAAGAACCAATCACTCTTCCTGCGAAGTTTCCATTGGTCCTAGCACAAGGGGTAGAAGGTATCGCAGTAGGACTCTCGACGAAGATCATGCCACATAACTTCATCGAGATCATCAAGGCATCGATAAAGATACTCGAAGGTAAGAAAGTGAAAATCTATCCTGACTTCCAGACGGGAGGATCAGTAGACGTATCTGAATATAATGATGGCAAACGAGGTGGTAAGATCAAAGTAAGGGCTAAGATAGAAGTGATAGATAAGACTACACTTGCCGTCACAGAGCTTCCATATGGTGTGACCACAAATGCCATGATAGATAGTATCTTAAAAGCAAATGAAAAAGGTCAAATAAAAATAAAAAAGGTAGTAGATAATACTGCAGCGGATGTAGAAGTACGAATCGATCTTGCAACTGGTGTATCTCCGGATAGGACGATTGATGCTTTATACGCATTTACCAATTGTGAAGTGAGTATCTCGCCCAATGCCTGCGTAATCGTAGACAATAAGCCAAAATTTCTATCTGTCTCTGACATACTCGAGATATCTACCGAACAGACCAAGCAGCTCCTTAAGATGGAGCTCGAAATCAAAAAACGAGAGCTAGAAGAGAAATGGCACATGTCTAGTCTTGAAAAGATATTTATAGAAAATAGAATCTATCGAGATATAGAAGAGTGTGAGACATGGGAAGAAGTAATAAAAGCCATCGATCTCGGATTGAAGAAATACATATCTACTCCTTCAGACACCAAATCTGGTGATACTAGATTGGTCATGAATCGTAATGTTACCGAAGAGGATATAGTACGACTTACAGAAATAAAGATCAAGCGGATCTCAAAATATAATTCGTTCAAGGCAGATGAGTTTATCAAATCATTGCTAGAAGAATTAGAGCAGGTGAAGTACGACCTTACGCATTTGACAGAATTTACGATTGCTTTCTTTGAGAGGTTATTGTCGAAATATGGTAAGGGAAGAGAAAGAAGAACAGAAATCGGAAGTTTCGAGACGATTAAGATCAGACAAGTAGTAGCGAACAATGCCAAGTTATATGTGAACTACAAAGACGGCTTCATAGGAACAGGTATGAAGAAGGATGAGTTCGTGATGGACTGCTCTGACATCAGTGATGTGATTGCATTTATGAAAGATGGTAAGTTCAAAGTAGTCAAGATATCAGATAAGGTATTCGTAGGGAAGAATATAATCCATACGGCGGTATGGAAGAAAGGAGATGAACGTACGACTTACAATTTGGTATATGTAGATGCCAAGACAGGCAGGTCGATGGCAAAGAGATTCAATGTAAAGTCCATTACCCGAGATAAGGAATATGATCTTACCAAAGGGGCGAAAGGATCCAAGCTCTTATATTTTACAGTAAATGCAAATGGAGAATCCGAGATTATAAATGTGCAACTCAGCCCAGGATGTAGCGCTAAGAAGAAGGTATTCGACTTTGACTTCGGTGATATAGCGATCAAGGGAAGAGCAGCGGGAGGTAATATAGTGACCAAGTATCCAGTCAGAAAAATAACACAAGTATCCGTAGGCAAATCTTCGCTAGGAGCCATCAAAGTATGGATGGATGAAGTAAGCGGCAGGCTAAATACTGCAGAGAGAGGAATATACCTCGGTGGATTCGATACTGAGAACAATATCCTAACCATACATAAAGACGGTACGTACGAGGTCAATGAACTAGATCTAAATAAGAAGTACGATGTCAATAAGATAATGGAGGTCTCAAGGATAGGTCCAGACTCAGTAATCAGTGTCATTTATTTTGATGGTGATAAGGAATGGTCGATGGTAAAGAGATTCAATATAGAAACAAGTAAACTGGATACTAAATATCCATTTATTACCGAATCTTCATCTAGTAAATTGTACTTCGCAACATCTGCAGCGGATCCGATTATAAAATATTCTCATAAGTCTGGCGGAACGAAGCAAGAGGAGGAAATAAACTTAGCAGAATTCATAGATGTAAAAGGTTGGAAAGCAGCGGGCAATAAATTAGGTGAATATAAAGTGCTGAAAGTAGAACACTTAAATCCACCTAAAATGGAAGATGAGGAGATAGAAGTGAAAAAAACAGAACAAACGGCTGATCTATTTAGCATGGCGGAGAAAAAATCAGAACCTATTAAAAAATCAGAAGAAAAGCCTGCTGATGATAAATTAAAACCTGGAGACACGATTGATTTATAATTTCTTGTACTTTTGTACTTTAATCATGACTAATTGACATTTGAATAATAATAATCTATATTCCAGCATACTAGAAGCTAAACAACAAGGCAAGAAGAAGTTCGTAGTCCTAATAGATCCAGACAATGTACGTCTAGGAAAATTGGATAAAGTACTAGAGCTATCAAAATCTGCAAACGTAGATTACTTCTTTATAGGTGGTAGCCTCGTAGTAAATGATATGCTAGACATGGTGCTCGGCAGTATCAAGAAGACTACTGACATACCTATGATTCTTTTTCCGGGCAATTCTTTTCAACTAAGTTATAAAGCAGACGGACTGTTATTCTTGTCTCTTATAAGTGGAAGAAATGCAGAACTGCTCATAGGTAAGCATGTAATCTCTGCCCCGTTTTTGAAAATCAGTCCACTGGAGATAATGAGTACAGGCTATATGCTTATCGATGGTGGTATATCCACTACAGTACAGTATATGAGTAACACGACAGCGATCCCTGCGAATAAGGATGATATAGCTCTATGTACCGCCATGGCAGGAGAGTTGTTGGGTATGAAAATGATCTACATGGACGCAGGCAGTGGAGCGATGAACCCAATATCTACGAGTATGATAGATGCCGTTAGTTCCGCTATAGATATACCGCTGATAGTAGGAGGCGGAATAAGAACCCCTGAAAAAGCATACGAAAACGTAAAAGCAGGTGCTGATGTAATCGTCGTAGGAGATGCTATCGAAAAAGATCCTCAACTCATCATAGAAATGGCTGCCGCAGTACATGAAGCTGAAAACTCTCCAGCATAATGGAGAATGGAACAGTAATCAAATCAACAGGAAGCTGGTACGAAGTCAGATTACAAAATGGTGTAATAATACCCTGTAGAATCCAAGGAAAATTTAGATTGGGAACATTAAAACTCACCAATCCTGTGGCGGTTGGAGATAGTGTAAAGGTCAATATAGAAGGAGAAGAAGAAACCGTAGGTACCATCAGAGAAATTAATGACCGTAAAAATTATGTGCTCCGTCAATCTCCTCGAAAAAAACATTTCGTACACATCATAGCAGCTAATATTGATCAAGCTATATGCATCGTGTCAATGCATCAACCTAAGATTAAGGTTGGATTTATAGATAGGTTCCTATTGATGACCGAGCCGTACGAGATTCCTGTCACGATCATATTCAATAAATCTGACCTCAACAGTGAAGAGGATCAAGCATATATTACTTACCTACGGACTATCTATGAAAATATTGGTTATCAAACCCTCCTTACGTCCAACGAAACAGGAGAAGGAATAGCAGAGCTAAAAAATAATCTCAAGGGTAAGTTATCCCTTATCTCTGGCCAATCTGGTGTAGGGAAATCAACATTGGTCAATTCTCTAGCGCCAGACCTAGATCTCAGAACTCAAGAAATATCCGACTATTCTGGTAAAGGACAACATACCACGACATTCGCGGAGATATTCGAACTTCCTTCTGGCGGACAGATTATAGACACCCCTGGAATCAAAACGTTAGGATTCAATTATCTAGAAGAAAAAGATGTTGCACATAATTTTCGGGAGTTTTTCGAGCTATCAAGCAATTGTAAATTTAGTGATTGTATGCATATCAATGAGCCTGACTGCGCGGTCAAAAAGGCGATAGAAGAAGGCAAAGTCGCACCATCACGCTACGAAAACTATCTCGCAGTACTCCAAGAAATCAAAGATCAGAACTATTGGGAAATTCAGAAGGACTTGTAATTCATAAAATTAAACGCGAGCCTGCATGTGTAGCTTAGCTTACTGCAAGTAATATGTGAGTAGCCATAGTCTATAAAAAGATCTAAAAGTCTTATGTCTAAAAGCGAAGCGACCCAAGTGAGGCTTACCGAAAGTAAACGCACGTAATGCTATAGTCGAACAGTCAATATGAAACACTTATGAAAAAAGCACTCGTAACAGATTATGTCCACGCATCACTTATTTCTGGATTAGAGGAAAGAGGATATGAAGTTCACTACGATAGATCTGTCGATATGACTCTATTGCCGAAAATAATACACCAATATGAAGTCGCTGTCATCAATAGTAAGATCAAAATGTACCGCGATATTATCGACAAAGCAAAGAATCTGAAATATATCTGTAGATTAGGATCTGGGCTAGAAATAATAGATCTAGAATACGCAGCGGCAAAAGGTATACATGTAATAAATACTCCCTCTGGAAATAATAATGCTGTAGCCGAACATGCTATGGGTATGTTATTAGCACTAGCAAATAATCTAATCAGATGCGACAAAGAAGTTAGAGCTCAACAATGGAATAGGGAACTCAATCGAGGTTGGGAGCTAAAAGGGAAGACAGTAGGCATCATAGGATTTGGACACACGGGGAGTCAATTTGCTAAGAAAATGTCTTCGTGGGAACTTGATCTCATTTCCTACGATAAATATCGAACAGAATATGGACCAGAGTGGGATTTTGTAGAGCGAGTTAATCTAGAAGACATTTTGAATAGATCCGATATTATATCTTTACATTTACCATTGACAGAGGAAGTCCTACATCTAGTAGACGAAGATTTTTTAGACCGATGTAAAGACAAGGTTGTAATTATCAATACCTCTAGAGGAAAAGTTATAAAAACCATAGATCTCGTTAAAGCACTAGAAAACGGAAAGGTCGGTGGAGCTTGCCTTGATGTTTTCGAAAACGAAAAACCACATACCTACTCACAAAGTGAGATCAATACTTACAATAGAATGTACCAGATGTATAATACTGTGCTCAGTCCGCATGTAGCTGGATGGACATATGAATCATTGGAGAAGATAGCTAGAGTGATGCTTGAAAAGTATGATTCTTTCAAGTAATTTGATTTTAATATTTTTAGATCAACATTCTATAAAAAAATGAACTAATAGCTATTTGTGGTTATAATTGTTGCCTTTGGGCTTTATAAAAAGGCCAAAAGCTGAAAATAAGTACAATAGACTGTTTTCAAGAAGACAACTGCTAGCAAAATTTATTTTGTATCTAAAGCATATTTGCGTAACATTGCGCCTTTGTTAATTTTCTCTTAATTAAGAGAAGTATAGAGTATGTATAGATTAGGTACTTTATTAAACATATTTAAACATGAAAAGAATTCTACTATTATTTGTGTTGTCATGTATATCCGTTACTAGTATACTTGCACAGACATCGTTAGAAGGTAAAGTTACAGATGCGACTTCGGGAGAAGCCATTCTTTTTGGAACGGTAGCTTTATATAAGAATGATGTACTAATATCAGGAACAGAAACTGATCTAGATGGTAACTATTTTTTCTCGGATATTGATCCTGGAAACTACGACATTGAGGCGAGCTATATCGGATATACCGCTCAGAGACAAGTAGGAGTGGTCGTGAAAGCCGGAAGAACGAATAGACTTGACTTCACTATTTCTGAAGGAGTATTAATAGATGCGGTTCAGATTGTAGCTTACAAAGTTCCATTGATAGAAATAGATAATACGACCAGTGGAGCTACTGTAACTGCCGAGAATATTAGATCCTTACCTACTAAGAATGTAAATGCCATAGCTGCAACGACTGCAGGTATATCGTCTACTGATGGTGGAGCGATATCTATCAGAGGGTCTAGGTCTGACGCGACGGTATATTATGTAGATGGAGTGAGAGTATCTGGATTAATACCACAAACGGAGATCGATCAGCTGCAAGTGATCACAGGTGGTGTAGAAGCTAAATATGGTGATCTTGTAGGTGGAGCGATATCTATAACATCAAAAGGTCCTTCATCTAAGTTCTCTGGAGGACTCGAATTAGAAACATCAGAATATCTAGATGGATATGGCTATAACCTCATTGCAGGTAACTTAAGTGGTCCGATATTGAAGAAAGATGATGGAACGTCTATTCTAGGATATAGATTTTCTGGACAGTATAGAGATATCGATGATAACTTCCCTGTAGCTGGTGGTGTATATAGAGCTTCCGAAGAACTAATAGATCAGCTAGAGGCAAACCCTACGCTATCTATTGGAGAGTCAGTCTTTCCTAGTTTAGAAGGGATCTCTAATGAAACAGAATTGAGACCAGAACTTGTAAAAGCAAGACCAAATGTAGGATTAAAGGATTTAGCTCTGACTGGTAAAATAGATGCTAGATTATCTGATAATATTGATATGACACTTTCTGGTGCATATGATAATGCTACCAATCAGTTTACTCCAGGTTTTGAAAATGGTGGAGCTAGGGGAGAATCTTGGTCATTATTGAACTGGAGAAGAAATCCATTTAATTATACGAATGGATACAGAGCGAACTTTAGATTCAGACATAAATTGGGTCGACAAGGTATCTCTGACTCTGATGCGACAGACGAGGAGAAAGCCTCAAGAAGTACTCCAATAAGAAATCTTTACTATACATTACAAGGATCATTTGAAAGAAGACAAAGTAGAAGAGAAGATCCAATACATAAGGATAATCTGTTCAACTATGGATATTTCGGAGAGACACCAAGATCATGGACTCCTAACATTGGTATTGTAAATGATACGGCGAACTATCAAGGAGATCCAAACTTGCTTGCTTTTGGTGTGTTTGGGCATTTAGGTTATTCTCAAGTTGATGGTGAATATGCTGCCAATGATGTAATAAACCCGATTTTATCTCAATACAATAGCTTCAATGGATTTTTAGAAACAGAAACATCAGCTGCATGGGGCTTATACAACAATGTAGGTAGAGTATATAATAGCGTAGGAAAAAGTGAAAACGACATATTATCTATCAACGTAACCAGTGGATTTGATTTCCTACCAGGTGGTTCTAAAAAAGGTAGACACAGTATCCAGTTCGGATTTTTATACGAACAGAGAACGAATAGAGCATGGAGTGTAAATCCCAATGGACTCTGGAATCTTGCTAGAGCATCTATCAATAATCATATAAATGGTATAGATGGAGATAACGTGCTTTCTCAAGATACTACTACATTCCCTGGGTTCTCATTGCCGATATATGCACCTGCAATAACCATAGATGAAGACAACAAGTTTTACAGAAAAGTGAGAGAACTAACAGGAGATAGATTAATCGATTATGTAAATATAGACGGAATCGATCCTAATAGTCTCACCCTTGATATGTTTTCTGCTGCAGAACTTACCAATCAAGGATTAGTAAATTACTATGGATATGATTATCTAGGAAACAAACTATCAGGAAATGTACAGTTTGATGATTTCTTTACTAGCCGAGATGCTGATGGAGTAAGATCATTTGAGTCAGCAGCATTCAACCCTATATATGGAGCTGCTTATATCCAAGATAAATTTTCATTCAGAGATATCATCTTCAGAGTAGGTGTGAGGATGGATTACTATGATGCCAATACCAAGGTGCTCAAAGATCCATATTCATTGTATGATATAAATTCTGCGGCTGAATTTTTCGCTACGAACTCTGACCAGACACAACCAGAGACTGTAGGAGATGACTATAAAGTATATGTAGAGGGAGAGCGATCTACAAAAGTGGTAGGATATAGACAAGGAGATAATTGGTTCTTACCAGATGGTACTGCGGTATCAGGTGGTAATGTATTATTCGGTGGTGGATTGGTATTCCCAGACATCAAAAATCCAGATGCACCTTCGATAAAATCTGATCAATTTGATAGTAATAGATCTTTTGAAGATTATGAACCACAATTGAACTTCATGCCTAGGCTAGCATTCTCTTTCCCGATTTCGGATGAGGCTGGATTCTTTGCACACTATGATGTACTTTATCAACGTCCTACTTCTAATACTATACAAACAGCTGTAGATTATTTCTACTTTGAGAGAGCATCGGGTAATTTGCTCAATAATCCTAACCTCAAGCCAGTAAGAACGATAGATTACGAAGTTGGATTCCAACAAAAGTTAACGAATTCATCTGCAATGAAAATATCTGCTTACTATAAGGAGCAGAAGGATTTGATTCAAGCGAGAGTATATGCGAACTTACCAGCACCAGTTAATCAATATGAATCATATGGAAACTTGGATTTTGCTACTACGAAAGGATTCTCATTTACATACGATAGAAGAAGAACAAGTAATTTAGAATTATCAGCAACGTATACTTTACAGTTTGCAGATGGATCTGGATCAGACGCCAATTCTTCTAGAGGTATCAACAATAGAGGTATTATTAGAAATTTGATTCCGCTATCATTTGATGAGAGACATAGAATCACAGCGGTAATTGATTATAGATACGGAACAGCAAAAACATATAATGGTCCTAAGATTGGAGACTTGAATATTTTTGCCGATGCGGGTATCAACTTTAATATTGCAGCGGTATCTGGACAGCCTTATACTAGAAGAAATGTGGTAAGACAATTCGGTGGAGCTGGATTCCAAGGTGCTATTAATGGATCAAGACTTCCTTGGACATTCAATATGGATATGCGGGTCGATAAAAGATTTGCTGTAAATATAACTCCTGAAAAGAAAATTTTCTTGAATGCATATTTAAGAGTCCAAAACGTATTTGATATTAGAAATGTTAGAAATGTATTCCCATTCACGGGAGATCCTGAGAATGACGGATATCTATTATCTAACTTCGGTACAGATACAGTAGATCAGATTAATAGTCAGAATAGAAGCGAAGAAGCGTATTTAGCTGCTTATAACTGGAGATTAGACTCATTTGCTAATTTCACATTACCTAGAAGAATCTATCTGGGTGTAATTATGGATTTCTAAGTATTTTTTTTCAAAAAGAAATAATTTATCTAAAATATATAGATATGAAAATTAAAACAAGAATATTATTTATAGCTGCTATGATGTTATCCATAGTTTCGATGGAAGCGAGGAATAATCCTGAGCAGTTAGAAAGGATGAAAAATAAGATCCAATTTTCATCGCCTAGAATGAATTGTCAGCCGGCACAAGCAAACTTTGATCTAGAGATCAATAATGTAAGGGCAAGGTTGCTTACGGGTGGTGATATATGGTGGAACAAAGCGGACGGTAGATACATCGTACCAAAACCAGCGGAAGGATTTGATGAAGTTTCATCAATATTTGCAGGTGGTGTATGGATCGGTGGAGTAGATCCAAACGGTTCTTTGAAGTTAGCAGGTGTGCAATATGCAACGGGAGCAAATACAGACTGGTACCCAGGACCATTGGACGAAAGTGGTCAAACTGATGCTGAAGTTTGTGAAGATTGGGATCGATTCTTTAATGTAAAGGGAGCTGATATCCTCAAGCATATATCTGCTTTTGATCAAGGAGAAGATGATTTCAACTGTGACGATGTGCCGGATGCGATCAAGTATTGGCCTGGAAAAGGAAACCCATTCTGGGGTGAGAGATATTCATTTCCTCTTCCTAATCAAAATCTAGCTGATTATTGGGACGAAGACCAAGATGGAACTTATAACCCTTGTCAAGGAGATTTCCCAGTTATTGATATAGTAGGTTGTGAAGCTGATACTAGAGCAAAAGCAAGAGAACTACTTCCTGATGAAGTTGTATTCTGGTTGTACAATGATAATGGTGGAGTCCATGGTCTTACCAACGCGACAGCGATACAAATGGAAGTACAGGTCCAAGCATTTGGTTATGCGACCAATGATGAGGTAAACGATATGACCTTCTACAGATATAAGCTTATAAATAAGGCAACGGATGATATTAGAGACTGTTATTTTGCCATGTGGGTAGATCCAGATCTCGGTTGTTCTGAAGACGATTATATCGGATGTGATGTAGAGAGAAGTCTTGGATATGTATATAATGAAGATGCAGAAGATGGTTCTCCAGGAATAGAGTGTCCCGGAGGAGTATTGACCTACAAAGATGATGTTCCAATCTTAGGGATAGATTACTTTAGAGGACCAAGAGCACCAAGAAAATTCTGTAGAGATGAAAATGGAGAAATAATATTTGAGGAAGATGGATCTAAATGTCTCGAAGAAGTAGAGATAGGAACAGGTGAGGGAGACACACTGATAGAGCTAGGAATGACTTCATTTTTATATCAAAATAGAGGTGTCAGTGATCCTCCACCCGCTACGGAAGATCCTATGATAGATACGGAATTTTACAATATCCTTCGAGGATTATGGGCAGATGGTACAGCAGTTACATTTGGAGAATCTGGATTCGATCCTACATCTACAGATACGATAAGATACGTATTCCCTGATGATCCGGATGATGATAATGGTTGGTCTATGTGTACAGCAGATCTACCATTTGATGATAGAAGAACAGTACAAGCTACTGGTCCATTATTACTCCAACCTGGTGCAAGAAATGAGCTTATCATCGGAGCGGTATTCGTTCCTAGTATTACTTACCCTTGTCCAAGTATCAGCAGATTACAGTTTGCGGATGATCTAGCACAAGCGTTATTTGATAACTGTTTTGATATTACAGACGGACCAGACGCACCAGATATGTATGCTGTCGAATTGGATAGACAATTGGTATTGCTTTTATCTAATGACAGTATCGAGGTAGAATCAAATAATGCCAGAGAAGAGTATCTAGAGACTGATCTACAAGCTCCAAAAGGAGAAAGTGATTCACTTTACAGATTCGAAGGATATAAAATCTATCAATTGGCTAATCCGAATGTATCGGTACAGCAACTCGATGATGTTGATTTAGCAAGGTTGGTAAGGCAAGTAGATGTGAAAAACGGAGTCAGTGAAATTTTCAATTGGACTTCATTAGAAAATCCTGATCCTAGTCAGCCGGCTATATTTTTTCCTGAGCGTCAAGTGGATGGAGAAGATGCAGGTATAAAGCATTCATTTAATATTACTGTGGATCAATTTGCAAATGGTGACAGAGTACTCATTAATCATAAGAATTACTATTATACGGTATTGGCTTACGCTTATAACAACTACAAACAGTTCGAAGCTAATGCTCCAGAGGGTGTAGATAAAGGTCAGAACAAGTCATACCTAGAAGGTAGACGTAATGTAAAAACATATACTTTTACACCTAGACCAGTTGTGTATAAAGAATTACAGACTGCGTATGGCCAAGAGGCACCTGTGACAAGGTTGCAAGGTGTCGGAACAGGTGGTAATTTACTAGTTCTAGAAGATGGAACTATGGAAGCCATTTTAGATGGATCTATCGAATTCGACGAAACGGCCGAAGAACCAATAGCTGTACTTAATTATCGTGCAGGAAATGGTCCTATTAATCCTACCATCATTGATCCGCTTAATATAAAAGATGGAGCTTACAAACTTGAGATAGTAGGAGAGTTTGACGATACTAAAATTGATCCTAAGATCGAATCAGGAGCAAGATGGGTATTAACTAATAAAACGACTGGTCAAGTTATAGCTTCTGAAAAGACGATAGAAGATATCAATGAGCAGATAGTCTATGGAGAAGGATTTTCTCTATCTGTAAATCAGGTGGGAGAACCAGGTACCTTATTCGATGAGTCTAATGGGGCTATTGCGCAAGTATATAGTTATGCTGATACAGAAGGAACTGAATGGTTCAATGCAGTGCCAGCTTTCTCTGGGACAGAGGTAGTAGTAAATGAAGACGAAGATTTATCAATTAACGTCTTCAGGTATGTAAATGATGATGTAGCTGGAGATCCTGATGAAGCGCTCTCTACTATAGATGACGGATATTTCATTCCTATGAGATCTACTAGATTTGAAGATACTGAAGAGGCAGGTTTCTACTTAACTCCAGGATGGAAGGGAAACTTAGATATAGCTTTCAATGATAACATCGCTACTCTTAATAGATTACAACTAAGAGATTTGAACAATGTCAATATCGTATTCACAAATGATAAGTCTAAGTGGAGCGAATGTGTAGTAGTCGAAACAGCAGTTGGCGAATATGAAGATTCACAATTAGAGACTATCGGAGAGGCGGAGCAATTTGACCTCAGACAATCTCCATCTATCGACGAAAATGGACAACTTACGAATGCATTAGACGAAGATGGAGATCTAGAACTAGGTAAGAGTTATTTCCCTGGTTATGCCATTGATGTGGAATCAGGTGAGAGACTAAATATTTTCTTCGGAGAGAACTCTGTTTATCGAGAAGAATTTGATACATTACTCACCAACTTCTCTCAACAAGGATTTACTTACTCGACAGGCAACGGTGATGACTTAATCTGGAATCCAAGTACAGAATTATTCGCAACGGGTACCTTTAGAAACGATTTTGGGGCGGAGGTATATAATGCTTACGCTGGAGGTCAACATTACATATATGTTACTAGACAAACTTATGATGGTTGTGCAGAAATATATGACAAGCTGAAAAGTAGCAGTGCAAATAATAAAGCTGATGGTATAGCTAGGATTACATGGACTGGAATACCAGTACCTATGGAGCCGCTACTGTCTCTAGAAGAAGGATTGATACCAAATGATCTTACTGTAAGATTAAGAGTTCAAAATTCATACAATAGACAACTAGAACTTGAAAAAGTATCTTCATCAAATAAATTTGTTGGATTAGGCACGTTACCTGTATACGAGTTCAACTTTGGAAATGTAGAAGCTAGAGATATAGAACCTGATAACTTTGCAAATGCACTGGACAATGTACAGATAGTACCGAATCCATACTATGCCTATTCTGCATATGAGCAAAATCAATTTGAGAATATTATAAAAGTGACGAATCTCCCAGCTCGGGCTATAGTTACTATTTATACACTTGATGGTAAGTTCATACAACAGTTCAATAGAGATGCTATGCCAATAATAAGTGAAGGAAATAATCCAGCACTTGCTCAGTCGCAAGTAGCCCCTGCACTAGAGTGGAACCTTACGAATAATAAGGGTATCCCGATAGCGAGTGGTGTATACATCTTCCATATATCAGCTCCTGATTTAGGAATTGAAAAATCATTGAAGTGGTTTGGTGTTAATAGAAGATTTGATCCTACAGGATTATAATAAATTTTAGAAAAATGAAAATGCGGATAGAGTTAGCTTCTAATTCTATCCGCAATTAATCATAAAGCATATGAAAAAATATATTTACACATTTTTAGTTATCTGTTTTGGTGGAATATCTGTATTTGCAGGTAATCCTGATAGACAAGGAGAGGCAGGTGCCGCAGAATTATTACTAAACCCTTGGGCCAGGAGTGCTGGATTGCACTCAATGTCTACTGCATCTGTATCTGGAATCGATGCGATGAGAATTAATGTTGCTGGAATAAGCCGTGTGAATGGTGGAGAATTCGTAGTGTCTAATACTAGACTATGGGAAGGCAGCGATATAGGTATCAACTCTTTGGGTTTTGTCACGAAGGCGGGAAAAAGTGGTGCATTTGCGATATCACTTGTCGCTATGGACTTTGGTGAGATTGATATCACGACAACATTCCAGCCAGAGGGAACAGGAGGAACATACTCTCCTAGTTTCTTAAACCTTGGTCTGGGATACGCTTATACCTATGAGAATAAGATTAGTGTAGGATTATTGGTAAGAGCAATATCAGAAACGCTTCCAGATGTATCAGCTGGTGGATTCGCTATAGATGCGGGAGTTCAGTATGTATCAGGAGATAGAGATGAATTTAAACTAGGTATCGCTCTTAGAAACATCGGTTCTCCTATGGAATTTAGTGGTGAAGGTATTACGTTTAGAGCGGATGTATTGGATAGTGATATTCCATTTCCAGTAACTGCTTCACAAAGAGGAGAAGATTTCGAATTACCTTCATTATTGAATATTGGATTATCTTATGATTTCTACTTTGGAGAGACTGACTATCTTCGAATGTTGACCAACTTCACATCTAATGCATTTGCAAGAGATGATATAGGAGTAGGAGCGGAATTCTCTTTCAGAAATATCGTCGTATTGAGAGCTGCATACAAGTACGCAATCGAATCGAATATAGATGAGAGAAACTTGTATACTGGTTTTGCAGGTGGTGTATCTATAGATGTACCTTTAAAGAGAGCTGACAATAGAGTTGTAGGAATCGACTATGCTTATAGAGCGACTAATCCATTCAGTGGTACACATAATTTCTCACTTAGATTTGGATTCTAAGAAGATCAAAAGATAAAAATTAGTTACTTTTGTAACTGTAACGATATAGAACGTTTCTGCTCAGAAGAGTAGAAGCGTTTTTCGTATTATAGTAATGAGATGTAATCTAGCTGGTTTACTACTCATTAATCGTACTTAAGTAGCACATTGAAATTAAAAAAATAAAGATTATGGCAATATCTTATATGAGTCAAGAGGGATATGACAAGCTTAGAGAAGAGCTCGAGCATATGAAGACTAAAGGTAGAGAAGAGGTTTCCGCAGCTATTGCAGAAGCTAGGGATAAAGGGGATCTATCTGAAAATGCAGAGTATGATGCAGCAAAAGATGCTCAAGGGTATCTGGAAATGAGAATCAATGAGATGGAAAAGGTAATGGCGAATGCGCGTATCTTAGACAAGAGTCAGCTAGATGGTTCACAGGTGACTGTAATGTCTACAGTCAGAATTAAGAACACTAAGAATAATAAAGAAGTAACCTATACATTAGTATCTGAAGCCGAAGCTAATCTGAAGCAAAAGAAAATATCTGTAACCTCTCCAATAGGAAAAGGTCTGCTTGGTAAATCTGTAGGAGAATTAGCTCAGGTGTCTACACCAGCTGGTACCATTGATTTTGAAATAATGGATATTAGTATAAACCTAGATTAGTACCAAGCATTATGTCAGGAATATTTAGCAAAATTATTGAAGGAGAGATACCTAGTTATAAGATAGCTGAGGACGATAATTACTATGCGTTTTTGGATATCAATCCATTGGCTGTGGGACATACTCTTGTGGTTCCCAAAGTAGAAGTTGATTACATTTTTGACCTAGATGACGAGTTGTTATCTGGCCTTCATATATTCGCTAAGCGAGTAGCTATCGCTCTGGAAAATACGATAGATTGTAAACGAGTAGGCGTGTTGGTGATCGGGACGGAAGTGCCACATGCCCATATACATCTAATCCCATTCCAAGAAGAAGTACAAATGGCTATTACAAGCAAAAAACTATCTCTCGAATCAGATGAGATGAGAGATATCGCAGATCAAGCATCCAAATCATACTTAGCTAGAAATGCGAAGATGGGAACCTTAGTATTCGGAGCAAGTCTAAAAGAAGAGCGATACTCGAACAAAGCTGTCAAAATGCTTAGATCACATAGTCAAGAAGTATTGGCCATAGGTGGTAGAAGCGGAGCCGTAGAAGACGTGGATATCCTCACCGGACATCCCGAACTGTCAGGTGTAGATACGATAACGATGTACATGGGTGAAGATAGACAGCAAGAACACGAAGATTATCTTTTATCTCTCAAGCCTAGACGTATTATTTTCAATCCAGGAGCCGAAAATAGAGGCTTTGCGCTAAAGGCAAAAGAGGAAGGAATTCTGGTAGAAGAAGCCTGCACTTTAGTCTTATTGAGAACAGGACAGTACTAATAGGTGCATTTCTATCTGATCATTTGATGTTATAATTTGGGTTTTACCTGCCTTTGTAGGGATGTTCAGATGTAAGGGTACTTTCTGAATTCTGGTATTTTTATAAAGTTGCTGCGACAAGCTAAATTGGCCTTAGTCAGTGTAGTTTCGGGTAAAAGACCAATAAGCTTTGTAATCTTTTCAGAAGTAGTTTGAAAGGGATGTTATGGAGTAAGGATATTCGTTATTACGGATATCCCTTCGAAATATCCCTACATCTCCATAGCGAGGTATTTACCAGTATGGCTATCTATATTTTTAATAAGTTTTTCTGGAGTACCAGCAAATAAAATATTTCCACCTCCACGCCCACCTTCTGGGCCTACGTCTATAATATGATCCGCTACTTTTATGATGTCCATATTATGTTCTATTACTAGTATCGTATTGCCTTTGTCTACTAATCTGTTGAGCACATTGATAAGGTGTCGTATATCTTCGAAGTGAAGTCCAGTAGTAGGTTCATCTAATATATATAATGTATTTCCAGTGTCTCTTTTAGCAAGTTCTAGCGAAAGTTTAACTCTTTGAGCTTCTCCTCCTGATAGGGTAGTGGCTTGCTGGCCAAGGGTTATGTATCCGAGGCCTACACTATTGAGAGTAGTTAGTTTTCTGTATATGGATGGGATCGGCTGGAAGAATTCTGTAGCTTCTTCTACACTCATATTAAGAACATCTGAGATTGATTTTCCTTTGTAAAGTATTTCTAGTGTTTCACGATTGTATCTTCTGCCCATACATGCTTCACAATCGACGAGTACGTCAGGTAAGAAATTCATCTCGATAACTTTCTTGCCCGCTCCATGACAAGTTTCGCATCTTCCTCCTTTGACATTAAATGAAAATCTACCAGGTTTGTAGCCTCTTATTTTGGCCTCAGGAAGAGCGGAGAATATATTCCTAATATTTCCAAATACACCAGTGTAAGTAGCTGGATTAGACCTAGGTGTTCTTCCTATTGCAGATTGATCTATTTCTATTACCTTATCGATATTGTCTATTCCGTTGATCTTGGTATATGGCAGAGGTCTCTGACTACTTCTGTAGAAATGCGCTCTCAATATGGGATACAAAGTAGAGTTGACCAGTGAGGACTTACCACTCCCAGATACTCCAGTCACACAGATAAACTTACCTAATGGTACGACTAGATCTACCTTCTTAAGATTATGACCTGTAGCACCTTTAAGCGTCAATTTCTTTCCCGTCCCTTTCCTTCTTTTTTCAGGTATTTCTATTTTAGCCCTATTGGATAGGTAGTTGGCGGTTATAGTTTTTATTTTTTTAAATTCTTTCGGATGCCCTTCAGCTACTATTTCTCCACCATTTTTACCAGCACCAGGACCGATGTCTATCAGGTAGTCAGAAGCCAGCATGATATCTTTATCGTGCTCTACTACGACTACGGTATTTCCGATTTCGGTGAGGTTTTTCAGCGCATTGATCAATCGTTGATTG
The DNA here is from genome assembly GCA_938007965.1 of uncultured Saprospiraceae bacterium. Lineage (GTDB taxonomy): Bacteria > Bacteroidota > Bacteroidia > Chitinophagales > Saprospiraceae > CAJXUU01. The sequence goes on from CALLMH010000011.1 coordinate 38,847, forward strand.
TCCCTTTGATGCAGACCGATACTCGGCTCATCCATTACGTATGTGATGCCAGTCAGCTGAGACCCGATTTGCGTAGCGAGTCTAGTCCTCTGAGATTCACCTCCCGATAGTGTTCGGGTCGGTCTATTGAGCTGGAGGTAGTTGAGACCTACTTCGAGGAGAAAACCGAGTCTCATTTTTATCTCCTTGATTACATCTTTTGAGATTGCTTTTTGTCTTTTTGATAATAATGGATCTATATTTTCGAACCATTCATAGAGCTTATCTAGATCCATGGTTGCTAGTTGGCCGATGTGCTTGCCTCCAAGTCTAAAAAAAAGTGACGATTTTTTTAACCGATACCCTTCGCATTCAGGACAGTCTTGAATAGAGAGGAATTCTTCAGCCCAATTTCTTATTTTTTCGGAAGAGGTATCTTTGTACCATCTTTCTAGCATGTTTACTATCCCATCTGTCGCAAGATTATAGACCATCTCGTGAGGACTATAACCCAAGTCTATGCCCAATGAACTATCTCCTCCAAACAACAGTATTTCGAGTGCTTCTTTTGGGATGTCTTTGATGGGAGTATTAAGATCAAACTTAAATTTTTTCGCTATTTTTTTGATCTGTTTGAAAGTCATGTTATCTCTGACTTCTCCGAAGGGCCTGATACCTACCTCGTTGATAGATTTCGTATCATCAGGAATCACCTTATCCATATCTGCTTTATGCAGTTGACCAAGCCCTTTGCAGGCTGGGCAGGTTCCGTACGGCGAATTAAACGAAAATGTATTCGGCGACGGTTCTTCATAACTCACACCTGATTCTGCATCCATGAGCTGTTTGCTAAAAGGTGTAAGTTCATCAGTTCCGTGTTCATTGATATAGATGAAATCTTCTCCCATTTTGAGGGCGGTTTCTAGCGAAGTTGAGATTCGATCTTTTTTTTCTTCTTCTACCTTTAGGCGGTCTACGATCAGTTCTATGTCGTGTACTTTGTATCTATCTACCTGAAGCCCTTGCTTGAGATCTACTATTTTCCCATCTATTCTTACTTTGGTATATCCTTTCTTACGTACATTTTCGAACAGCTCTCTGTAGTGACCTTTTCTAGACCTTACCATCGGAGCGAGTATAACTATTTTCTTTCCAGCATAGTTAGCAAAGATGTCATCTATGATCTGATTTTCTGTGTACTTGACCATCTTCTTACCCGTCACATAAGAATAGGCATCACTTCCTCGCGCATACAGTAATCTCAGAAAGTCATAGATCTCGGTAGTGGTTCCTACAGTCGATCGGGGATTCCATGACGTTGTTTTCTGTTCTATAGAAATCACGGGACTCAATCCCTCTATCTTCTCCACATCAGGGCGTTCCATATTACCTAAGAACTGACGTGCGTAGCTAGAGAAGGTCTCCATATATCGCCTCTGCCCTTCTGCATACAATGTATCAAAAGCCAATGAAGACTTGCCACTACCACTTATACCCGTGATGACGACCAATTGATTTCTTGGAATATTTACAGATATATTCTTTAGATTATTTTCTCGAGCACCTACAATTTCAATGTAGCCATCCTCTGCTATCTTCTTTGCCATTCAGTTGATATATTATTTGAAGAAAACACAAGGTACGGTGGATGGTTGAGAATTTTGAGTGATATCTATAGTTGCTTACGATTATGTTTCAATTAGAGATGAAAACGAATATCTTTATTCCTACTATGCATAGCAAACTTCATACATTAAACATCCTATTAGCGGTTGTCATTACCTTGGTCAGTTGTAATGATGGTGTAGATCTGCATGAGATAGATATCATAAAGCAAGGAGAATTCAGCTGGGAGCAAAAAGAGGAATGTTCCATTATCTACACCTATGATGGTCAGTCAGTGGATATCCCTGCGACGATTAAGTATAGGGGCGGACATTCTGCACGGTATGAGAAGCATTCTTTTTCCTTAGAGTTGGTTACGAAATATCAACTGGCAGGACTACCCAAAGATGATGATTGGATTCTCAATGCGAACTATATAGATAAGACATTTATGAGGCATAAGATCAGCTATGATCTCTACTGCGACATGAATGAGAAAAATATAGCAGCCGCTTCTGATTATGTAAATGTAAGTATCAATAGTGAGCCTCAGGGCTTATATCTGATTACTGAAGAGGTAAATGGAGGACAAGTGAACCTCAATAAAAAAGATAGCCTTGCAATGATTTTTAAAGATCCACCATTTCTTTTCGAATCTAGGATCGGAAATCCACAAGACTCCAGTAATTACTATCAGCAGAAGTTTCCAAAGATCCATAAGAGTGATCAGACTGTGTATATCGAAGCGTTTAGAAGTGTGATTTTTGACACTTCAGATGCTGTATTTGATAGCGAAATAGGCAGTTGGATCGATATTGAAAATGTGATAGACTGGCATTTGCTTCTTCTCTATTCCTACAATGCAGATGGAATCATGAAAAATTTCTACCTCTATAAATTAGATACGCATACACCATTTAGAATTGCGATTTGGGATTACGATCACTCCTTCGGTAGAGATGGAGACAATGAAATGAATATGATGGACAGGTCTATGAGGATAGAGCGATCAAAGTTATTCAATAGATTATTGGCTTCTGAATCGCTCGATTACATGGATAAGCTTAAGAGAAGGTGGGCACAATTGAGGTCAAGCGGGCTGTTTAGTGAAAATTATATGAAATCTAGGGTGAGTAAGATCGACAAGAAAATATATAAGTCCGTACAACGAAATGCAGAGATATGGCCCTTGAATAGTAAGTGGTATTATGATGAAAATACTTATGAAGAGGAAAAGATATTATTCCTGAAATTTGTAAAAATGAGATTAGAGGTTTTAGACGAAGAGTTTGATTATAGAAAATAGCTGAATAAATAATATCATATTAATATTTATCGCCTAATTTTGCACCTCAGAGAAATTACAAACTATGAAACCATCCATACCAAAAGGTACGCGTGACTTCCTTCCATCCCAAGTCAATAAGCGAAATTTTATATTCGATACCATCAGATCTGTATTCAAGAAATATGGATATCAGCCAATAGAAACACCTACTATGGAGAATCTCAGCACATTGACTGGGAAATATGGAGAAGAGGGAGATAAGTTGCTTTTCAAAGTTTTAAATTCTGGAGAGTATTTAAAAAAGAACAAAAAAGAAAAGATCAATCAAGAAGATATAGATAAAGGAGAGAAACATATCCTACCCTTCATCTCAGAAAAAGGTCTACGATATGATCTTACGGTGCCCTTTGCAAGGTTCGTAGTCATGAATCAAAATGAAATAGCACTACCATTCAAACGATATCAGATACAACCAGTATGGAGAGCTGATCGGCCACAAAAAGGAAGATATAGAGAATTCTATCAGTGTGATGTTGACGTAGTAGGATCCGATTCTCTTATGTATGAAGCAGAGCTGGTAAAGATCTATGACGAAGTATTTCATAAACTGAACTTAAAGTCAATCATTAAAATAAATAATAGGAAGATATTATTTGGTTTGGCAGAGGCCAATGGAATCGAAGATCACTTTATGTCTATGACTATGGCGATCGATAAACTGGATAAGATAGGAGAGGAGAAGGTCGTGACAGAAATGACAAAAAGAGGAATCGACGAAGAATCAGCAAAAAAGGTACTTTCGCTCTTGTCCATCGATAATCTTACCGATCTTGAAAAAGCATTCGAAAATGCGCCTACGGGGCTAAAAGGGATACAGGAACTAAGAACATTTCACAGTTATCTAGACCTTACGACAACACACAATATGGTAAAGTTCGAAATGTCACTTGCAAGAGGACTAAGTTACTATACGGGTTGTATCTTCGAAGTAGAAGCGGATACGAATGTATACCCTAATCTAAAAATGGGAAGTATCGGAGGAGGAGGCAGGTATGATGACCTTACTGGAAATCTAGGACTGAAAGGAGTATCAGGGGTCGGCGTATCCTTTGGAGCGGAACGTATATATGATGTGATGGAAGAAGAAGACCTATTTCCCAAAGGAGTAGAAAAAGATCTAGATATAATGCTCATCGCTTTCGATGACGAGACCCACAAATATGCTTTCAAACAGTTGCAAGTACTTAGGTCTATGAATGTAGTAGCTGATTTATATCCAGAACCATTGAAAATGCAAAAGCAGATGAAATACGCTAATGCAAGGAATGTACCTTATGTATTATTAATTGGTTCTAAAGAGATGGAGACTGGCCAATATACGCTCAAGAATATGATCACTGGAGAACAAAGTCAGCTTACGTTCGATGAGATAGTAGGAAAAATAGCTACAACATGATGACACCTAAAAAAAGCCTGCAAGAAATACAACTAGATCTACAGTCAGGAGATTACAGTATGTCTGAGTTAGTAGACTCATATCTCCAGTATGCCAAAAAACACGAGTCTCTCAATATATATATAGAACTCTATGAAGAGGAAGTAAAAAAACAAGCAAATCGCATAGATCAACAAATCAAAAATGGAGCTCAACTTGGAGCCTTGTACGGCTGTGTTATTTCAATAAAGGACATAATATCATATAAAGATCACGGTTTGACGGCAGCTTCTAAAATATTAGATGGATATATCTCTCCGTATCACGCCACAGCGGTAGAAAGATTGCTAGCCGAAGATGCTATCATCATCGGTAGGACGAACTGTGACGAATTCGGTATGGGCTCAGCCAATGAAAATAGTATATATGGACCTACAAAAAACGGAGCGGATGAACATCGAGTTCCTGGTGGTTCTAGCGGAGCATCGGCCGTATCAGTCCAGATGAATACTTGTCTGATAGCATTAGGCTCTGACACAGGCGGCTCAGTACGCCAGCCTGCATCATTTTGTGGAGTATATGGCCTTAAGCCTTCTTATGGTAGAATATCAAGATATGGATTGATCGCATACGCGTCTTCATTTGATCAGATAGGAATTTTGGGACACGGACCAGATGATATAGCACGTGTATTAGAAGTCTCTGCGGGTAAGGATCCTATGGACGCAACATCGGCTAGTCGGCCGATAGATAGGTATTCGGCGGATAAAGTAATCTCTAATCCTAAGATCGCCTATTTTTCATCTTTGATAGATCACGAAAAACTAGAAGAAAATATCAAAAATAATTTTTTGCAAATACTCGAACAATTACGAAGTTCTGGTGCTTCTATCGTTGAAAAAGGTTTTGAGTTTGCAGACTACCTTGTGCCTACATACTATGTATTGACCACGGCGGAAGCATCTACGAACCTAAGCAGGTACGATGGAGTTAGATATGGACACAGGTCTGAATCCTCCTCTACCCTCGAAGATATGTATGTGAATAGTCGCACAGAAGGATTCGGTAAAGAAGTAAAGCGAAGGATTATGTTGGGTACATATGTGCTCAGTGAAGGTTACTTTGATGCTTATTTTACCAAAGCACAGCAAGTACGTAGGTTGATAACAGAAGAAATTAATAAAGTACTAGAAGAATGTGATTTCATAATCTTGCCAACGAGTACCAGCCTACCTTGGAGGATCGGAGAAATGAAGGAAGATCCAGTTGCGGTATATATTTCTGATATGTATACAGTATTGGCAAATCTGACGGGTCTACCATGTATCAGTATCCCGTCAGGTAATAATACTGATGGTTTACCGTTTGGTATACAAATCATGTCAAAGAAATATTCGGAACACGACTTATTGGCTTTGGCAAAAAGCTTGAAATCCGCTACTACTTAAAATTCATCATATCTAAATTTAGAGTTGACGAACCCGCAAAGGTTGGCATAGTTATTGTCATTTAAACAAATACATATTATATATTATTTTAATGTGTATTATTATGAGAATAAGTAATTATATGTACCTTTGCGCTTCCAAAAAAAGAAGTAACATTCTTTTTGGTTTAAAAGCAAATAGAAAATTGTTGGTTGCATATTCCCCTAATATTATAGTGTGCAATTAGTAAACCCAAGATTTGATTTTAATTAAATAGTAAATCCATGAACAAAATATTTCATACCGCACTGCGGTATAATGTCATGCTTATAGCCCTATTTCTAGGGTTGTCGACGGTTCCCGAAGCAAAAGGGAATGTGTCTAATGATATGCACAAAGAGATAGCGGATCGAATCCATAGTCTGGGCAGTTCTGTAGAGATTCAATACAGTAGAGAAGTCAGAAACAGGATAAATCAATACCTATCTCGTCAAGCTTCTATGAGTGAAGTATTAATAGGTAGAAGTAAAATCTACTTTCCTACTTTCGAACACATATTAAGAGAAAAAGGACTACCAACAGACCTTAAATATCTGTCAGTAGTAGAATCAGGATTAAAACCCGATGCTACATCGAGATCCGGAGCGGCAGGATTGTGGCAGTTTATGAGGCCTACAGGCAGAATGATGGGACTCAAGATATCTAGAACTATAGATGAAAGACGTGACGTAGAAAAGTCAACTGCAGCGGCGGCGGATTATTTATTGAAGCTTTATAATCAATTTGATGATTGGACACTTGCAATAGCTGCATACAACTGTGGACCAGGTAATATGCGGAAAGCGATAAGAAGATCGGGTGGCAAGAAGAGTTTTTGGGAGATAAAAAAATATTTGCCTAAAGAAACAAGAGAATATGTCCCAAAATTTATTGCAATAACTTATGTAATGAATTACTACTATGAGCATGACCTTATGCCAGAGATTCCTAATCAAGATTTGATAAATACTAGCACCGCCAAGGTATACGAGTCAATTAACTTGAAGGCTTTGAGCAGGGAGTTAGATTTAGAACTGTCAATGATGAGAACGCTCAATCCAAGTTTTATCAGAAATGTGATTCCAAAATCTGAAGATGGCAAGTACAACTTGGTACTTCCGACACCAGAAATGAGAATAGTGGCTGGAAAGTATAATGTCTTAGCGGCATTACCATTATTAGAAAATAGAAAAGAGGAGGAAAAAGAGGAATATATAGCAAGACCAACTATCGAAATAAGAAATATCCCTCAAGCTCAGTATATTAATAATGACACGGATGGCGGGCCAATGAAGATCAAGTCATTGTATGCACAGACTGTTGCATTTGGCGGGCGAAGGAACAAAAAGTACAAATTTAAGCCGGATTCCTATAAAATGGATGATAGAAAATATACAATAATGTCACTGCATCATATGATGAAGTCAACGAAAAGAACATTATGATATAATCTAGAAGAAAAATAAGATATTTGAAACACCATTTGGAGGAAACTTCGAATGGTGTTTTTCGTTTTAATCAAAAGTTGGATGATGTTAATAGTACAAGATGTCTTGATTAGTGATGATGTAATAGAGCAAGAATTTATTTGTAATCTATCTGCCTGCAAAGGCGCTTGCTGCTGGCAGGGAGACTATGGAGCTCCAGTGACCGCGGTGGAAGAAAAGACAATAACGGATATACTAGATGTGATAAAGCCAAACTTATCCATAGAAAGCCAAAAATTGCTGCAGGAGAAGGGCGCATTCGATAATTTTGCTGAAGAAAATTGGCGAGGGACGCAGTTACATGATGATGGTTCCTGTGTATTTATGACTTTCGACGAAGGGGGAATCGCTCAATGCGGAATAGAAAAAACACAAAAAACAGGGGCTATAGACTTCCCAAAACCACTTTCCTGTCATCTCTATCCTATACGATTAATCAAGCAAGAACCGGCTAGTTTTGAAGCATGGAACTATGACTCGTGGGATATTTGCTCTCCTGCATGTGATCTTGGTAAGAAAGAATCTGTGCCAGTCTACAAATTTCTTAAAGCGGCAATAATAAGATACAAGGGCAAGCAATTCTATGAAGAATTGGAACAAGCGGCTGAGCATATGTCGCAAGGAAAAAAAGAATAAAATTTACGTATGCCAAGTAATTTTACGGACATTAGCATTTTTATAATTATAGATACAAAACATTCGCCTGCAGCCGATCGTTTTTATAAAGCGATAAAAAAAATACGGCTGAATTTAAATACGAGATAAATATGAATAAATACAACAAGTACTTACTGCCTTTTTTTACACTATTATTGATCACAGTGTTCAGTTGTTCTTCTGAAGAAAACCCTCCAGTAGAGCCAGAACCAGAACCAGAGACTGAGGAAGAAAGCTTGTTGTGGTCAGATGAGTTTGACGGTAATGGTCCTATAAATGGAAATTTCTGGAATTACGAACTCGGCGGAGGAGGCTGGGGCAACCAAGAAGTACAAATCTATACCGATAACTCTCGAAACGTATACAAAGAAGATGGTATACTTAAGATCAAAGCCATTAAAGAACCAAATGGTACCTATACTTCTGCTCGTATAACTACACAAGACAAAATAGACTTCAAGTATGGAAGGGTTGATATCCGCGCTAAGCTTCCAAGAGTAGCGGGTACGTGGCCTGCACTTTGGATGCTAGGTGACAACTTTAGCACAGTAGGATGGCCTTATTGTGGAGAGATTGACATCATGGAGCAATTCACAAATAAGTCATCTGTAGATGCTACCTGTCATTGGAATAATGATGGAAATGTTGCTAGTTATGGACTATCCGTTGATCTTCCTAATCCAGCCGACTTTCATGTATATACTCTATTGTGGGAAAAAGGAAGGATAAAAGTACTATTAGATGATGTTCAGTTTTATGTCATCACGACCAATGATTCTATGCCTTTCGATGCTAATTTCTTCTTCATATTCAATGTAGCGATGGGAGGAACAAATGGAGGTACCATAGATTCTGGTTTTACTTCAGATGTTATGGAAGTAGACTATGTAAGGGTCTATCAATAATCGAGACTTAGGGACGCAAGTATAAAAATTGGATTGTCTAGAGGTAAAGGCACTTTCTGGATTCTGGTATTTTATAAAGTTGCTACAACAACGTTAAGCACTAAGTAAAGCCTTGATATAAGAGATGCCTTGTTTAGCAAACACTCGTTTTTTGTTTCGTCTTTGGGTCAAGCCAAAAATGAAAGCCCTACGGCTAGTGGAAGTTTAGGTTGAAATTATTACCTCTTATTTACGTAAAATCAAGCGTAAACGGGATATTCATTCAGCAGTAAGCGGAATGAAGGGCTATAAAAATAAGGATATTCAGACCTACTGAATATACCTAGTTAGAAAAAAACTGTTATGGAATAAGGATATTCGTTAGGGTTATTCAGAAGTAAGGACAATATTATATCACTTACAAGGAGCATTAATTTGTGGCATAAATTAAATTGACCTTAGCTGGCTTAGGTATTTGGATTTCATTTTGGCGTTAAGAACTCGCAACTGTCTGAGCGTAAGCGAGTTTTGCAAGTTTAGTCAAAATGTGATCCCAATAGCGTTAAAAGTCAGGTAAAGTCTTGAGATAAGAGATGGCTTGTTTAGCAAACACTCGTTTTTTGTTTCGTTTTTGGGTCAAGCCAAAAATG
>CALLMH010000012.1 GCA_938007965.1 uncultured Saprospiraceae bacterium
CTATTGGGATCACATTTTGACTAAACTTGCAAAACTCGCTTACGCTCAGACAGTTGCAAGTTCTTAACGCCAAAATGAAATCCAAATACCTAAGCCAGCTAAGGTCAATTTAATTTCTGCCACAAATTAATGCTCCTTGTAATGATATAATTTTAATATTGTCCTTACTTCTGAATAACCCTTTTTAATTGCTCATATACTATTACAGCTATATTAGGGATATTCGTACAATAACGAATATCCTAATTCACTAGCCTATGACAGCCTTACTTCGGAAATGATTACCCGTTTTTGTTAATGATTTTACAGTAAAAATGATGCACTATGCCCTTGCATATCATTTCGCTCGCCGCTAGGCTTTCATTTCTGCCTACACAAAGAAACGATACAAAGCCGCTCGCAGATGCAGAGCTTTCAATCCGGTAGCTAGAATTTATATATTGAGTCTTTCTGACCACAAGTGTTCTCTCGGATTACTTAATCAAATCTATCAGTTGTGCCGAATCCACTTGACAATTTTAATTCCTTCAACAACTATTTTTTATCTTCGCAAACAAAATCTTAAAAATATCAAATGTACAAAGGTCAAAAAGTAGTCGTGGTCTTGCCAGCTTATAATGCAGCACTAACTTTAGAGAAGACATACAAAGAAATACCATTTGACCTCGTCGATGAGGTGATACTTTGTGATGATGCTAGCAAAGACAATACTGCCGAACTAGCCAAGCGTATTGGTATTAATCACGTAATAGTGCATGAAAAAAATAAGGGCTATGGTGGCAATCAAAAATCACTCTACAATAAGGCGTTAGAAATAGGTGGGGACATTGTGATTATGCTTCATCCTGATTATCAATATACGCCACTCCTGATTCCGAGTATGGTCAATATAATCGGTGAGGGCTTATATCCTGTAGTACTTGGTTCTAGGATACTGGGAAAAGGAGCGCTCAAAGGTGGAATGCCACTTTATAAATACATAGCCAATCGTTTCTTGACCTTTACGCAAAATCTATTGATAAACTATAAGTTATCTGAGTATCATACAGGGTATCGCTCATTTAGCCGTGAAGTACTAGAGACGATTAATTTCAATGCCAATGATGATGATTTCGTATTCGACAATGAGATGTTGTCTCAGATCGTATATGCGGGATTTGATATCGGGGAGGTGACTTGTCCCACCAAGTATTTTGAGGAAGCGTCTTCTATTAATTTCCGCCGCAGTGCTCAATATGGAATGGGAGTTTTGCGCGTTTCTTTAGTACACTTCTTCTGTAAATTGGGGATCGGGAAGTCTAAATTGTATTAATGTATTGCCAAATTTATTTCGCCCAACAAACCAACTAATTTGGGGATAGTCCTATGATAAGCTTTTTTTCTCAATATAATCAGCCGCTCGCTCAAGAGTGGCTTGCTACGAAGAAGCAAACGCGCGTAGGCATTTTTGGCGCTGCCAGCTTTCAATTTATTCTTGATATAATACCAGAATTGAGAAAATACTCTTACTTCAGAACATACTTATATTAGTACTTCCATTAAGATCTTAGCTATTTCGTCTTCAGATGGTTTTTGGGCTGTCAGAATATTTTTATTTGTAAATTTCCGAACGGCAGATTCCGTTGTCTTTCCAATAACGATTATAGTTTGATCTAAATACTTATTCTTACCAAACCAAGCGTCTACATTCATTGGGCTGGTAAAAATAAGGATGTCAAATTCTTCAGTAGGAACTTCTTCTACGGGTTCATTTTTATAAACAGGGATGGAAATAGTATGCTCTGATTTCAACAAATGATAAATGCTATTCACTGAACTAAGTGCCCTGATAAAACAAACAGATTCGTATGGCTTTCTGACTTCTTGGAATAACTGTGCTACTTCTTTAGGTCTACCATTTCCGATGAAGGCAATATCTAATACATATTTGCTCAACTCTTCGGCAGTACCCGTACTAAGACAAGCATACTGATACGGATACAGTTCCAAATTAGAATTTTCAAAGAAAAATCGTACCGCATTCCGACTATAAAAAAACACCCAATCTGCTTCTGGAGGATCGAAATCTAATGATGAAAAACTTATAAGGCTCTGGTCGTATAGATAATGTCTCCCACTTACATCCCGAATAGGGGAATCATCTGTTAGCGAACGGCTGATGAATATGCGCTTCTTATCCAGCATACTAAGATTCTATGGCTGATATCCAGAAGTTATTGACTCCCTCCCCTTGCGTTACATTGATCCTTTGGAGGTTAAGCAGCTCTAGTAATCCTAAGAATGTAATAATGGCATGTATTCGGTTTTCTAGATCTTCGAATATCCCTTTGAAGTCCACTCTACCTTTCTTCGCCACTTTACTCAATATCGATTTTTGTTGTTCTTCGATGGTGTAATTATACTTTACGATTCTATGTACCGTTTTGGCTCCTCGTATCTGATGATCTTCCATCAACCTTTGGAATGTCGACAGTAATCTATACAAGGTCAATGACTCCAACTCTACATCTACGAGAGCTCTGGTCGCTATATCCCTCATCTCCGAACTTATGTTGCCTCGGTTGAATTTAGTACCTCTCTTCTCCTCCATAGCGCGCATCTCATCGAGGATATCTTTGTACTTCTTGTACTCTAGCAGTCGCTGAGTAAGTTCTTCTCTTGGGTCAATCTCGTTACCCAATTCATCGAGCTCTTTTCTTGGGATTAGCATTTTGGCCTTGATGCGCATCAGAGTAGCCGCTACCAATATGAATTCACTCGCCACATCTATATTTAGACTTTCTAGTTCTTTGATATATGCTAAAAAATCGTCTGTGATCTTAGCTATAGGGATATCATCAATATCCAGTTCATCTCTCTCGATAAAGAAAAGCAATAGGTCAAATGGACCTTCGAAATGTTTGAGTTTGATCGTATAACTCTGCATATGACAAAGATAACATAAAGGAGTGATTATTAAACTCGTTTTTTATGGATGAATCAGCACGATAATTATCTATTCTCTACACTGATCTCCTTTTTTACTTTATACGCTAGCTTTTTTACACGGGCTAAAATAGACTTCCTTGTATTAATTCTGGAGTATCATCAATAGGTACGATCAGATCAGCATCATTTTCTGATACCTTCCCAACACGAGAATCTACTCGATAGGCCATCATCAAGTCACTAGGATAGGGTTGTATGATTGATACAGCATCCTCCGCAGAGAGATTATTGTCAATCCACATTTGTTCTTGATCCTTAGTAAGGATAGCTGGCATCCGATCATGGATTCCTTCCATCATTCTGTTTGGTGGCTGTGTGATTATTGTAAATGAAAATACCTCTTCTCCTTTGTGATTTTCCCATGACTCCCAGAGCCCCGCAGCGGAGAATATAGAGTCATCCTGCATAGTAATTCTATATGGAGTCTTGTTCTTGCCTTCTCGTTTCCATTCATAGAATCCATCCATCGGGACGAGGCATCTTCTGCTTTTGGCAGCGGACTTGAATGCAGGCTTTTCTAACAGTGTTTCAATCCTGGCATTGATCATTTTGTAGCCGACTTTCTCATTTTTAGCCCAGAAAGGTATCAATCCCCATCGGTACAGATCGATCTTATTCGGAGTCATATTCGTGATGACTGGCATCATGTGTGTCGGTGCTACATTGAAGTTCGGTAGAGGATTATATCTCTCCAATTCATCAGAATAGAAGGTGGCATTGAAGCGTGCCTCGATTTCTTTTTCAGTTTTCGTAAGTGATGATCTCCCGCACATGATTGAGTTGTTTTGTATTACAATTATAAGGAATATGAAATATTCATAAGTAGAAAACATCCTTACTTCTATAATATCAAAGCAAAATAGCTTCTGAATTCATACCAGCACACAATGGTATGGCTCTCCTTACTTTGATCTAACCATTATCTATATTTGACAAAAAAAGGCGCAACAAATGCTGCGCCTCAATATAAAAGATAAATTACTTGATATTTCTATTAGAAATCAAACTTGATTCCTTGTGCCAATGGTAATTCAGTACTATAATTAATTGTATTAGTCTGTCTTCTCATATATGCTTTCCAAGAGTCAGAACCAGATTCTCTTCCACCACCAGTTTCTTTTTCTCCACCGAATGCACCACCGATCTCTGCACCACTGGTTCCGATATTTACATTGGCTATACCACAGTCAGATCCATTATTTGATAAGAATAACTCTGCTTCTCTCAAATTAGTCGTCATGATAGCTGATGACAGACCTTGTGGTACATCATTCTGCATAGCGATTGCATTTTCTAATCCGCCTTTATATTTCAATAGATATAGAATAGGCGCAAAAGTTTCGTGCTGTACGATCTTCATTTTATTATCTGCCTCTGCGACTGCAGGTTTCACGTAGCATCCACTTTCGTATCCTTTACCTTTGAGCACTCCACCTTTTACGATATAGTTAGCTCCTTCTTCTTTTCCTTGCTTGATTGCATCAGAGAAAGTCTTTACTGCATCTGTATCAATAAGAGGTCCCATGTGCATTTTCGCATCTAGCGGATTACCTATTTTGATTTGCTTATATGCTTTTACGAGAGATTTCTTCACCTTATCGTATACATCTTCGTGTACGATCAGTCTTCTAGTAGATGTACATCTCTGACCACATGTGCCTACCGCGCCGAATACTGCCCCAGTCAATAATAAGTTCATATCTGCATTTGGAGTGACTATGATAGCATTATTTCCACCTAACTCTAGCAGAGATTTACCGAATCGTTCTGCAACTTTAGCCCCTACGATTCTACCCATTCTACTAGATCCGGTAGCTGATACTAATGGTACTCTTGTATCAGCTGTTATCAATTCACCGATTTTGTAGTCCCCATTGACAATACAGCTTACACCTTCTGGCACTTTATTATCTTTCAGTACTTTCAGAAATAGATTCTGACATGCTACTCCACACATAGGTGCTTTTTCAGAAGGCTTCCATACAGAGGTGTTTCCACATACGAGTGCGATCATAGAATTCCATGACCAAACCGCTACTGGAAAATTGAATGCAGAGATAATACCAACGATGCCTAGCGGATGCCACTGCTCATACATTCTGTGATTTGGTCTTTCTGAGTGCATCGTCAGACCATATAATTGTCTTGAAAGCCCCACTGCGAAATCACATATATCGATCATTTCTTGGACTTCTCCGTATCCCTCTTGTAGAGACTTACCCATCTCGTAAGAAACTAGTTTTCCAAGTGACTCTTTATTTGCCCTGAGCGCATCACCATATTGTCTTACAATATCACCTCTTTTAGGTGCAGGAATCTGCCTCCAAGCAATAGCTGCTTTTTGAGAAGTTTTGATTACTTTCTCGTATTCTTTCTTGGTTGTTACACTGACACTACCGATCAACTTACCATCTACTGGAGAATAAGATTCAATATATTCACCAGAATTTGATGATTTTAGCCCTGTTGAGGTACCGTCATTCTTCTTGAGAAGTCCGAGTTTCTTTAAAAAACTAGTATTCATTTGATTAGGTTTAGGTTGTTCTATTTAATTCGATATTTGAAAATATCCCACAAAGGTAGTACTTTAATCTTCAAAGATGAAAGAATGGAGATTGGAGTACGTAGGACGCAATGCAATTGGCTTATTTCTCAAAAAAATGCGTTATGTCAGTTACTATTTTTTTATAAAGTGCAGATGAAAAAGTGCTCTTGATATCCATTGATTGAGTGGTACCCTATCAATCGGATTGCTCTCCTTACTTCTTCACTACCTTAGTCAGCGCATTTTACTTATTCGACTACAAATTTCCTTGTGATCACGCTTCCTGATATCGTACATTGTAGAAAATACATCCCTTTTGAATAGTCAGAAACGTTTATTTCATCTGTTGTACCATTCAATTGGCTAGAGTGAATAAGTTGACCCGAAGTATCTACAACCTTCAACGTAATTGGACTTTGAGACCCTTCAGTAATCACATTGAGGGTTTCCGTAGCTGGATTTGGAAATAATTCAACAGAACTGTTTTCAATATTCTGCTCGAAAGTACTTGTTGTACTTGTTCCATACAGTTTTAAACTTCTTATATACCAATTCCCACTTGCAAAATAATTCTTGTAATCAGATACTATTCCTATTCTGATGGTTGAATCTACTAATACTGAGTCTAATTCCATTTGGATAGATACATAATCTACCGAATCAGGAATCCAATCATTACTATCTATGTCATTTGTTTTATTGAAATCTGATATTTTATTCCAATTTTCCAATAGATAACCTCCATTTAATGTATCCCAAACTGTAGAACAACTATCACTAGAGGTGTAGTAGACAGAAAGTTGTATAAGACTATCAATTTCACCCAGAGCATATTCAAATTCAAGTATTGGGTCTTTTATACCATTTAAATTGATAGAAGGGAGCAACAGACCATTTAGGACACGACCAAAATAAGGGCCACTAAATTCTCTTAAAAGTCCATCTTCCGTGTACCACTGTTGAAATTCGCCCCAATTTCCAGAGCAATGACTCCATGATGGAGGTAATTCACTATCAAACGATTCATCTATTAGGATAACCTGTGAATACAACATCGAACTTATCGTGAGAACAAAAATTGTAATTAAGTATTTCATTTTTTGTTTTTATA
>CALLMH010000013.1 GCA_938007965.1 uncultured Saprospiraceae bacterium
CTAAAATGGTAACAGAATCAACAATCGAAGAAGTTTTAGAGTCATTTGTCAATGATGGCGAAGCATACGAGGAGTCTCTATCAGACCTAATGGATCAGCAGCCTGCCTTGTTGGCATTCCTAGCACAGGAAAGTAATGATGTACTAACAGAAGAAGAAAAAGATGTACTGTGGTATATCATATTGATAATTATTACCTCTACCCGACGATCCGGCCTATCTGTAGGTGAATTGTCTGATATCCACCTAGGTAATAATGAAGAGTCCAACTGGGAACTACTACAAACACAACCTAAAGGTAGCTTTAGAGAAAAAATAACCCCCTTCTTTGAGGAATACGATCAAGAGGATCTACTTGCTTTCGTAGAAGACTCCCTGGAGCTAGATGATGATAGCCCTGTCACCTCTGTCGGTAGGGATGTGATATTCGTATCTGCGAAGACGGTCATAGACTCAATATTTATCAACGAAGGTTAAATACTTCTCACAAGTGTCTAGTTACCCTTTGCTACCCTTATCCTTTTAACTAAGAATATCGCACAGATTCCGAAGAATATCGATATGAATCCCACCCATGGATAATTATGAAAAACACCATCCTCTCCTATGAAAATCACTTGCCCTGCGATCAACGAGGATAATCCAATCGCCAATTGTTGAAGAGCTGATTTTATACTCATAAAACTTCCTCTATTCGCCTGGCTGGCCGCAGCGGTAATAATCGTATTCGGAGATATCATCCGACCACTCGCAAAGACAAAAAACATAGTCGTAAAACTAATCGCTAACCATACAGGTACGACTTTCAGATTAGTAATCAATACAGTAGGTATAAAAGATAAAATCATCACAATAGAGAACACCCGCATCACCCCACCCTTATCTGTCATCTTTCCTATGAATGGAGCAGATACAACGGTAGCTATGCCTCCACAAAAGAACTGTAGTGCTATCTGTTCCTGCGTAAGTCCTACATTAGCGATAAGATATGGAGATATGAATGGTATAATCATAAAATGGGCCAACACCAATACGAATCCTGCCAAGAGTGCATTGAGCTGATTATTATCTGAGGTAATCGCTTTTATTGTTTTGGAGAAGTCTATTTTCTCGTCCTGTACGGACAAATGAGACTTCATATTTGGAAATACAAAAGCTACAAATGTTGCAATCAATAAAGCCATAATACCAATGACTATAAATGGCAAGTGCCAACTACTCTTCGCAGCTAGGAAAATACCAATCGGAATGCCTAATGCTGAAGCTGCCGAGAAGGCAGCAAATAATATTCCCATCGCAGCACCTCTCTCCTTAAATTTATAAAGGTCACTTACAATCGATAGGACCATAGCTCCAATCATACCTCCAAAAAAACCTGTGAATATCCGGAGCGAGACCAACTGTACATAACTATTCGCAAATGCGCAGGCCAAAGTACCTATCCCAAATCCTGTATATATGAACAATAATCCGGTCTTCCGATCAAACCGATCTAAATAAAATACGCCCACTATACTCGAACAAAAAGCCGCCAGTGCATAGGCTGATACCAATAAACTGTATTCCCTAGAATTAATCTGAAACTCCTTGATAAATATATCACCCAATGGCATAATCAACATCGAATCGACGATGTGTATGAAGTTGACCAGTGCAAGCGTGAAAAGTATTAATTTTCGATTTTTTAATTGTTTTATAAATACCATTGAATAATTTTGCAAACAATCGAAACACCAGACTGTCCATTAAGTTGTAGATACGAAAGGACTATTTAACCATAAATGGAACAAAAATTGTAATTTTATAATTATAAACTAAGAAGCGATAACTATCTTTTATAAGAAGGTATAAAATATAAATGATGTCTAAAAGAACAATACCAACAGTTGATTTATCAAAGTTTGTCCATGGAAATGCAGAAGAGCAAAAAGCATTTGTAGATAAACTTGGAAAAGCATTTCATGAAGTAGGATTCGTCGGAGTCATAAACCATGGAATACCGAAAGAACTTGTAAGTGGCTTTTATGATGAATCGAAGACATTCTTCAGCCAGCCAGTATCAATCAAGAGAAAATATAAGCTGGAAGGATTAGCTGGTCAAAGAGGATATACATCGTTCGGTACAGAACACGCAAAACAAAGTCAAGTAGCTGATTTGAAAGAATTTTTTCAGATCGGACAGTGGGTATCCCAAGATCATCCGCTAAAACATGAATATCCAGACAATGTATATACAGAGGAGACCCCTCAATTCTATGATCTTGGAAAAGAGCTATACCAAGGATTCGAAAAAGCTGGTGGTCATCTATTGAGAGCAATAGCATTACATTTAGATCTTCCTGAAGATTATTTTACAGAGAAGATTTTTGATGGCAATAGTATTTTGAGATCAATTCACTATCCCCCAATCACCGAAGAGCCTAGAAGTGCCATACGTGCCGAGCAGCATGAAGATATCAATCTCATCACACTCTTGGTAGGTGCATCAGCAGGAGGATTACAATTGCTTAATGCTGACAATGAATGGCTAGATATCACTCCCGAAGAAGATGAAATAGTAATCAATGTCGGAGATATGCTCCAAAGACTAACTAATAACTACCTGAAATCAACGACACATAGGGTAATAAATCCACCAAAAGAACAATGGCACGTACCAAGACTTTCGATACCGTTTTTCTTACATCCAAAAGGATCAGTATCATTGAACTGTTTAGAATCTTGTGTGACAGATGAGAGGCCACTAGCCTACGAACCGATCACAGCCGGAGAGTATCTAGATGAGCGATTGAGAGAGATCGGTCTGAAAAAATAGATGCAGTGACGCATAATCGTAATTTGTCAGTGGAAAGTAATCTATCATTGATATTGACGAATAGAGCAAAAAGCATAACTGACTATCAATTATTTGATGTATTTTTGCATCAGTAAAAATAAAAAATATGAAATCATTATTATTTATTGGCGGACTGGGTGGCATGGAGTTGGTCATTATAGCTTTTATAGTGTTGCTACTATTTGGTGGTAAGAAGCTTCCCGAACTTATGAAAGGTCTCGGAAAAGGAATCAGAGAATTCAACAATGCAAAAGCGAGCATAGAATCAGAAGTAAAAGAGAGTCTAAAAGATGCAGACGATAAATAGTCTATAATTCTAAAACATACATTTTTAATAAGGGGTTTTGTCATCATGGCAAAACCCCTTATTTCTTTTACCCTCTTCCGCACACTGGGTTGACGTCCTTTTTTACAGTGCATCTAAAATCTGTCTACTGATAGTCGTTTATGATTTATTATGCAATTTAGTTTTCTTTTCCCTTTAGTCATTTGACAATATCAGTCATTAATCGTCTTCATTTAAGTTTTCATATCCAACTAAAGTGCCCTCCTTTGTAATATCAAGTTAAGATGGTCCTTAACCCCCTTCTTATTTTTGAAAATGGTGCAGGTAGTAGTGCCCACATCAATTAATTATATTTTTATACCCTTACAAATTGTTTTTAACAATGAGGACGAATCACCTTGTATCAAGCATCCTACTTGGGTGCTTGATTTTTATTGTTTCCTGTCAAAAATACACATCCAATCCTCCGGGTATTGAATTTATCAGTACAGACTTAGTCTATGATAATGGTGACGATGATGATATGACCGTAGAAATAGATATTTGGGACGATGTAGAAGTATCTTCTTATGAGATAGAACTTATATCTGATTCTGGTTTTACTTACTTTTTTGATGAAAATCAAGTGAATAAAGCATTCTACAAAATTTCTTACGATTTCGACTTGTCACAAACGAATGAAAACTTCAATATCAATGTAAAAGCAACTGATAATGAAGGGAACACTTCTAAAAGTGATATTAAGATTAGGGTTACAATGTAATCCTTGAAGCTATTGAGGTAAATAATATATATTTGTCAATTCATACCCAACGAAATGAAAAAGACAATAAAATATAATACTAGTAACATCTCAAAAAAGAAGCAAATCCAGCTTTATAAAGCACTACTCCGCCCAAGATTGGTCGAGGAGAAAATGCTTATACTGTTACGACAAGGAAAAATCTCTAAGTGGTTTTCTGGGATCGGACAAGAAGCTATATCAGTAGGATGCACTATGGCTTTGGATTCTGATGAGAAGATATTTCCAATGCATAGAAATCTTGGAGTATTTACGACTAGGGAAGTACCACTTAAAAGTCTATTCTGCCAGTGGCAAGGAAAGAAGGCTGGATTTACCAAAGGTAGAGATAGATCATTTCATTTTGGCGCTCCTGATTACAATATCGTAGGTATGATATCGCACTTAGGACCACAATTATCTCTTGCAGGAGGCGTAGCGTTATCTCACAAACTAAACAAAAGAAAGAAAATAGCTCTTGCATTCACTGGCGAAGGAGGCACCAGTCAAGGAGAATTTCATGAAGCTCTCAATATTGCCTCAGTATGGAAGCTTCCCGTAATATTCTGTATAGAAAACAATGGATATGGTCTATCTACTCCGACCAATGAGCAGTATGCTTGTAAAGACCTCGCGGATAAAGCCGTCGGATACGGTATGAAAACACAAATCGTAGACGGTAATAATATAGTAGAAGTCTACGAAACTATAAACCGTATCGCAAAGAAAATAAGAAAAAACCCAGAACCATACCTCATCGAGTTCAAGACATTCCGAATGAGGGGTCATGAAGAAGCTTCTGGAACAAAATATGTCCCAAAAGAACTCATGGATACTTGGGCCAAAAAAGATCCTCTACAAAACTTCGAAAATCACCTTCTTAAAAACAACGTAATATCAACTGAAGAAGTAGAACAATGGACCAAAGATATCAAAACAGAAATAAACTCAGCTCTAGAAGAATCTTACGAAGAACCCGCTGTCACTTCTTCTGAATCTGGAGAACTGAGCGATGTATATGCACCTCACTCCTATGATGATTCTGCTCCGTCAGCTGATGTCACTGAAATGAGATTCATAGACGCTATAACAGCTGGCCTCAACGAAAGCATGAGAAAGTATGACAATCTCGTCCTCATGGGCCAAGATATCGCCGACTATGGTGGCGTATTCAAAGTCACCGACGGGTTCACAAAAGAATATGGCAAAGGTCGGGTTAGAAATACTCCGCTTTGCGAAAGCGCTATCGTAGGGGCTGCACTAGGTCTTACACTAGAAGGAAATAAAGCGATGATGGAGATGCAGTTTGCAGATTTTGTAACATGTGGATTCAACCAAATCGTAAATAATCTAGCCAAAATCCATTACCGATGGCAGCATAAAGCGGCTGTTGTAATAAGAATGCCGACAGGTGGTGGCATGGGCGCAGGTCCATATCACTCACAGAGTAATGAAGCGTGGTTCACCAAGACTCCAGGTCTAAAAGTAGTGTATCCATCTACCCCTACACAAGCAAAAGGTCTGCTGATATCTGCAATTGCTGATCCCAATCCCGTTATGTTTTTCGAGCACAAAGGCATGTACAGAAGTATTACTGAGGATGTGCCTGATGGCTACTACGAATTAGAAATCGGCAAAGCTCGTACAGTCACTAAAGGAGAAGAGATATCGATCATCACTTATGGAATGGGCGTACACTGGGCTACCGCATTGGCTGAAGAATTAAATATTTCGGCGGATATTATAGACCTCGTTAGTCTTGCACCTATCGATTATGAAGCTATCGATGCGTCTGTGAAAAAGACCAATCGTGTAGTGATCCTGCATGAGGATACGATGTTCGGTGGTATTGGAGGTGATATTAGTGCTTATATTTCTGAGCATTTATTTGAGCATTTGGATGCTCCTGTGAAGCGGGTTGCTTCTCTAGATACTCCGATTCCGTTTGATAAAGGATTGGAGCAGATATTTTTGCCGAAGGATAGATTGAGAGTTGCGGTAGAGGAGTTGTTGTCTTATTAGATTTTAGATATTCGACGTTGGATTTTTTAGTTAATGGAACGCGGATGACGCGGATTGAACGGATTTGCACGGATTTTTTTTGAATGCCTAGGTTCGAATGTTCGGCGTTGGACTTTTTAGTTTATGGAACGCGGATGACGTGGATTGAACGTATTTGGGCGGGTTTTTTGAATGCCGAGGTTCGAGTGTTCGACCATTGGACTTTTTAGTTAATGGAACGCGGATGACGCGGATTGAACGGATTTGGACGGGTTTTTTATTTTAGTCTCCCCTATACCTCAAACCTCAACAAAAATTCCCTAATATCCTGATCAAATTGCTCATTCTCACTATCGTGAAACTGTACTTGGGTGGGCAGCACAAAGATCGGAATATTCAATTCCGTCAGTTTCTTACGATGAATGTCTAGACGCATAGCATCCTTCTCCGTGGTAAGGATCAACTTTCGTTTTGATTCTCTATTTGTAAATACGGTATTGATATATTCGATATCAAGATCTGAGAATAAATGATGATCCTCGTAATTCATATGGTGGACATCATCGACTTCTGTGTACAGATAGTCAAGTAGGTATTTCGTATTCGCTATGGCACTGATCAGAATGACATCTAAATCTGGGTCAAGTTTTATTCTTTGTTTGTTGTTATAGAAGTTGTATGGATAACCGTATTCATAATAAGAAAAGTAGATTTTTTGATTTTCTGTCGGGTTTATTTCTTTGATTAACTTCGACTTCTCTACAAAATCTAAAACTGGTGGACACTTAGTCACTATGATAATATCCGCTCGTTTATACGAAGATCGCCACTCTCTCAATCTGCCTGACGGAAGAAGATAATCCTTTGTAAACGGATCATCCCATGTAGTCAGTAAGATATTTAGTCCTGGAGTAATGGATCTATGTTGGAACGCGTCATCCAATAATATTGCCTGCATATCTGGGTACTTACCTACCATCTGCGGTATTGCCAGAGATCGACTTTCTCCTACAGCTACTACTATGTCTTTATGTTTACGAGCATACATGAGCGGCTCGTCACCGGTTGCTAGCACATTATCAGATGCTCTTACGAAGCGGAATCCTTTTGTCTTTCTTTTATATCCTCGGCTAAGCGTAGCTACATTAAGATACGGGGATAGCAACCGGATGAGATACTCGATGTGTGGTGTCTTGCCCGCTCCACCGATAGATATGTTACCCACAGATATGACTGGAAGACTAAACTTAGTACTCTTCACCAGTTCAGATTCATACAGCGCATTACGAATCCCAATCATCAATCCGTAGATCAATGAAAAAGGCGCCATCAATATTTTTCCTAGCCAATTTTGAATCATAGGTCAATTTAACCGATTTAGATGTGCTAAGTTCTAAGTTTTATTCTAATTGTGTAATTGTTAACGATTAAGTGTGGTCCTAATTCATAATAAATTTCTAATCTACAACAATGTGTTTTACCCTGTAGGTCCTATTACCCGTACTTATTTTTAATACGTATACACCACTCTCAAGATTAAGAATAACACCTTTGTTAGTAACTTCTTCTTGCAGTTTTATCAAACCTCCGTTCATGTCATATACATATATTGACTCTATGTTCTTCTCCTGTATCAAAAGCAACAGACTGACCTGATGCAGATGGGTTTGGATAAGAATATGATAGAACTG
This sequence comes from uncultured Saprospiraceae bacterium, assembly GCA_938007965.1. GTDB lineage: Bacteria > Bacteroidota > Bacteroidia > Chitinophagales > Saprospiraceae > CAJXUU01. Next base: position 7,595 of record CALLMH010000013.1, read on the forward strand.
TATTAGCAAAATAGAAGTAATATCCCTATCAGATTTAATTTTCAGCTCAGTATTGGCTGGATTAGGGTAATGGATTCTGAGCTAAAATATTATCGCAAGTAAACAGAATAATAAAGCAAAACCCATTGGTTTTCATAATTAAATTAGTTTAATGTTTTATAAAAATACGATTTAGCCTCCACAAAAACAACTTATTCAAATATCGCAGCCTTTGTTTTCTATAATGGCTGTATATTTGCAACTTTTTGGGAGTCAGCTGTTTTATACAGTTGGCTCTTTTTAAACAAATAGAAATCTAAATCATGTTTCCGAAATACGATGTCATAGTAGTAGGTGCAGGCCATGCAGGTTGTGAAGCAGCAGTTGCAGCAGCCAATATGGGCTCTAAGGTATTACTCGCCACTATGAATATGAACACCATAGCACAGATGTCTTGTAACCCAGCGATGGGAGGTGTGGCCAAGGGTCAGATCGTAAGAGAGATCGATGCGCTCAATGGGTATTCTGGTATAGTATCTGATCATAGTATGGTGCAGTTCCGTATGCTCAATAAGAGTAAAGGTCCTGCGATGTGGAGCCCAAGGATGCAGAGCGATCGTATGATGTTCGCAGCAAAGTGGAGACAGATGTTGGAAGCAAACGAAAATATCGACTTCTGGCAGGAGATGATCACAGGTGTCATCGTAAAAGATGGTAGATGCTGTGGAATCAAAACAGGCATCGGACTAGAGATAGAAAGTGAATCTGTAGTATTGACCAATGGTACATTTCTGAATGGATTGATCCACATCGGAGAAAAACAATTTGGCGGTGGTCGTGCGGGAGAAAGAGCATCAACGGGAATTACAGAACAATTGAGAAGTCTAGGCTTCGAAAGTGGTCGGATGAAGACAGGAACTCCACCAAGAGTAGATGGTCGATCACTCGATTATAGTAAGATGGAGACACAGCCTGGTGATGATGTCATCGGAAGATTTTCATTTACAGATTCTGAGATACCAGATAAGCAACGTCCGTGTCATATCACATATACGAGTACAGATGTGCATGAAGAACTGAAGACAGGATTCGATAGATCACCAATGTTCAACGGCCGGATTAAGAGTCTGGGACCGCGATATTGTCCGTCGATAGAAGATAAGATCAATAGATTTGCCGATAGAGACAGACATCAGCTATTCGTAGAACCAGAAGGATGGAATACTTGTGAAATCTATGTAAATGGATTCTCATCATCACTACCCGAAGAAGTACAATATGCTTCTCTGAGAAAAGTAGCTGGTTTTGAGAATATGAAGATGTTCCGTCCAGGATATGCGATCGAGTATGATTTCTTTCCGCCGACACAATTGAAAATCAATCTAGAGACAAAGTTGGTGAAGAATCTATTCTTCGCTGGACAGATCAATGGAACTACTGGATACGAAGAAGCTGCCTGCCAAGGATTAATGGCAGGTGTAAATGCGCATCTTGCCATCAACGAAAAAGAACCATTCGTACTCAAAAGATCAGATGCATATATCGGTGTATTGATAGATGACTTGGTCAATAAGGGGACCAACGAACCATATAGAATGTTTACAAGCCGTGCTGAATATAGGATTCTCCTCCGTCAGGATAATGCAGATCTCAGGCTTACTCCTCTAGCGACAGAACTGGGTATGGTCAATATGGAAGATCGCATGAAACGCGTAGAGGCTAAAAAAGACTACGTAAAAACGATAGACAAATTCGTAAGAACCGCTAGTGTGACTCCTGATCAATTGAACGGATACTTGGACAATATCAATTCCGCAAAATTGACACAAAAAGTCAAACTACATAGTGTGCTGATGAGGCCCAATGTATACCTCGAAGAACTACGTCCACTAATACCTGATCTCGAACAAGAACTAGCGAAGTATGATATAGAAACTGTCAATCTCGCCGAAGTAGGTCTTAAATATGAAGGCTATATCCGAAGAGAACAAGAAAATGTAGACAAGATTAATCGACTTGAAGAAGTAATTATCAAAGATGACTTCAACTATGATGCGCTACAGTCTCTATCCGCAGAAGCAAGAGAAAAACTGAATAAGATACTTCCAAGAACTATCGGACAAGCCAGTAGAATCAGTGGGGTTTCTCCATCTGATGTATCTGTGTTATTAGTACATATGGGTCGATGATCTCACATATTACAAAGTAGCGCGTCGATAATCTGTTATTTATTTTATATTCATTCAAATAAGAACGCAAAAAATATCAGCTGTACGTTATCAGCTATAGTATTTTGATATCTTTGCCTCCACACTTTGATGCGATCATAAAATAAGCATCTCTTAAAAAATAACATCTTAATGAAGTTTATAAAATTAATACTATTTCTCGTTATAGCATTTACTATTAGCTCCTCAGAAGCGCAGACTTTTGGTGTTAGAGCAGGATTGAATTATTCTACATTTCTCGGGCCCAGCATATCTACGGACAATGCAGAGGAAAATTATGGCTTTAGTAATGGGTTCCATTTTGGTCTTTCCTATGCATATGACTTTACGGATCTATTCTCATTGAGATCAGAGATCGTATACATTCAGAATGGTAGTACCTATGAATATGATGGTGAATCCTATTATGTAATCCGCGATTTACAAAGAGGAAAAGAAACTTTTGAAAATGGTACTATAGATTACGATCTTAATATCTCCAATGCCTACATTAGCATTCCTATCATGGCCAATTATAGAATAAATCGTAAGTGGGAAGTCTTTGGGGGACCATATGTGAATATGCTAATCGGCCCTACTGGAAGAGGAAAGCTGAGATTCGAAAGCAGTAGTAGACCAGAAGATATCACGTTTAGACAGTCATTAGATTTTAATTATGGTAGCGATGCTCCGGCCCAAATAATAGGCTACTCCCCTACTTCAAGTGATCAAATAGGTATATTAGTTGATGGCGAAATAGTATCTCTTCCTAGATTTGCTGGAGCGTATACTAGACAAGGAGCAAGAACAGAAAATAAATTTAACTTCCTAGATGTAGGCCTTACAGCAGGAGCCCATTATTTCCTCAATAAAGGATTTTTCATAGGATTCCAAATAGATTATGGTTTCTTAGATCTTACTAATAATGCTGTTGATGTGAGTCTTCAAGGCATAAATGATGATAATACTTTACAGTTTAGTGATGATAAAGATGCTCACTTTGGAATCCATACCTCATTTGGGTTTAGATTTTAGTGAATTATATACGTGCTGATTTTGTTGTATTGTTGAGTACACCACATTATAACTTAAAAAAAACATACCACAGATGTCTAAACTATTCGAATCTAGTAACCCTCTACTAAAAGAAGGAGCAATAGAAAAAGCGATCAGCAGATCTGATGCGGGTAGAACAGCCTACAGTGATGTTATGACGATCTCCGGAGCGGTAAACAAGACATTTATACTTTTCGGACTGATGATGATTACGACGGTCGTATCATACCTCAATCCCTCTACATTCAATCTATACTTTGGTATGTTTGGTGGACTTGCGGTATACTTCTTTACCTATTTCAAGCCTACTTATGCGCCTATCTCCGCTCCCATATATGCGCTATTAGAAGGCTATTCGTTGGTACTATTTCTTTTATGTATGGTACACAAGGCGGAGTTGACGGTATAGTTAGCCAAGCGGTAATGCTCACTTTCGGTACATTGATTACTATGTTGATGATATACAAGACAGGATTAATTCCCGTGACACAAAAATTCAGAATGGCTGTTGGTATGGCTACAGGAGCTATTATGCTTGCTTATTTAATGAGTTTTGTGATGAGTTTTTTTGGTGCCCAAATACCATATCTTCACGAAGGAGGTGTCATTGGTATCGGTATCAGTGTAGTCATAATTGGAGTGGCAGCATTAAATCTTCTCTTAGATTTCGATGCTTTCGAAAAGGGCGAGCATTCAGGAGCTCCATCTTACATGGAGTGGGTATGTGCAATGGGTCTCTTGGTTACCCTAGTCTGGTTATATATTGAGTTCTTGAGACTGCTATCAAAACTAAATAGAGACTAGAAATCTAGTGTATAAA
>CALLMH010000014.1 GCA_938007965.1 uncultured Saprospiraceae bacterium
GCAGTGTCCAATAATAGTTTTGCTACATTGTAATCATTGATTACATCAAAAAAACCAAAAAAACCTACGTTAGACCCATGGTGCTCATTGTAGTTGTTGTCTTGTATTGCAGCTATCCGACCTATGACCTTACCGTCTTCATCTTTTGCAAGAAATAATTCCGCTTTAGAATGCTTGAAAAACGGATTCTTTTTTTCGCTCAATACTTCCGATATGTTAAGGTATAGTTCAGGTACATAGTTTTTATCTCCTGAATATAAGTCATGCGGAAAATTGATAAACTTCTTCTTATCTTTTTTACTGGCTACTTTAGCAATAGACATGATCATACGATACTATTGACAGATTTCAGTATATCTAGTTTTTTAGCGATTTTAGTAATTTTTTCAATGGATTCCATCACTTGATCTTCAGAATGAGTAGACATCAATGAATATCTAATCAATGATGAAGTGCTAGGAACGGCTGGAGATATCACAGGATTTACAAATACTCCTTCGTCAAGTAATAATTTCGTCAAGTTGAAAGTTTTGAAATCGTCTCTAATATATATAGGAATAATCGGAGTCTCAGTATGACCTATATCGAATCCAGCCTGTTTGAGAGCTTTCATTGCCAATCGAGTATTCGTCCATAGTTTCTCTATACGCTCAGGCTCCTGTTGCATTATGTCTAATGCGGCTATGACACTCGCAGCATTTGCAGGTGCGATACTAGCTGAGAATATAAGTGACCGGGCATTATGTTTCAAGAAGTTAATCGTCACCTCATCAGCTGCCACGAAACCTCCAATAGAGGCCAATGATTTACTGAATGTTCCCATGATTAGATCTACTTCATCAGTAAGACCGAAGTGAGCGGCTGTCCCTTTTCCACCAGGTCCCATTACGCCGAGGCCGTGTGCATCATCTACGTATATACTTGCGGCATATTTCTTTGCTAGTGCAGTTATTTCAGGTAGTTTAGCGAGGTCACCTTCCATGCTAAATACTCCGTCGACAGCTATGATTTTAAGACTTTCGGGTTCTGTTTTCGATAGTATTTTTTCCAAGGATTCCATATCATTGTGCTTGTACTTGAGCACTTTGGCAAATGATAATCTCGAACCATCTATAATACAAGCATGATCGAGTTCGTCCATGATGATATAATCATGACGCCCAGGAATAGAAGAAAGCACCCCAAGATTTACTTGGAAACCTGTACTGAAGACCAATGCAGATTCTTTTCCTATATAGTTGGCAAGCTTTGATTCTAATTCTAAGTGTAGATCTAGGGTTCCATTTAGAAATCTGGATCCCGCACAGCCAGAGCCATATTTATCTATTGCGCTCTTAGATGCTTCTTTTAGTTTTGGGTGCGTGGTAAGTCCTAGATAACTATTACTACCAAACATCAAAACATCTTTACCGCCAATTTTGACTACTGTGTCTTGTTCTGACTCAATAGTTCTGAAGAAAGGATATAGTCCCATTTCAGCCACTTTTTGTGGGGTGTCATACGCGGCCATTTTTTTCTTTAGAATACTCATTAGTTATTATTTCTCTTCTTGTAATTCTCAATCAAGCTAAAGTTAGTGCAAAAGTGCATCACATCTAGCCAATAGACTAATTTATGATATAAACGTTACATATTTATCTATGAATGAGTTTATACGGTTGTTTTTTATAATTAATCCAAATGCAAAGATGGCAATAATTGCACAAAAAGCACCCAAAATAACGTCAATTATATAATGATGCATTGAATATACAGCTGCATACCAGATGCCGATGACATCAACTAGACACAATAGCGTAAGCCACCATTTTTTCTTTTTGGATGCGAAATATATAAGCACTACTGGATATGCCGAATGAAGACTTGGTATTGCTGCAAAAACATTTGCATTTTTATTATACATTTTTTCAAATAACGGATATCCTACTAAATCATCAAATCTCAGTAGCTGTGCTGCATTACCTGGCACATCAAAGTCTACATCAAATCCGAAGTACTCCACGTACCAAGGGGGTGCAGCTGGATAGATATAGTATATTGAGAAACCTATGATATTGGTAATCAAAAATGTAGCGGAGAACCTTAATAGCATCTTTTTATCAGAAAAGAATAAGTAAATGCAGTACATCATAGGTACGGGTACCCATGTCAGATAAAATATGCCCGATAAGAAATCGGAGAGCTTATTTGGATTTTGTGCCAGATATTCATTGGCTGTCAATATTTCATTATCTGTAGAAATACCAAACAGTTTTTTTTCGAAATTATAAGGCTCTAGTATATTAATAGAATTGAAATTATAATTGGGGTAGATTCGCATGGCATCATATATAAACCAGAATACCCAAAAGAATACAAAACTTAAAACCATCTTCCTTGTCGTTGAAGAGGCAAAATATAAGATGCTTAATACTAGGATAAAGTTAAAGTGATCGAGCCTAAATCCAATCACTAAATTTAACCACAGCAGATAGATCGCGAGAAAACAGCCCGCAATCATCAATGAAGTTTTTGAAAATACATTGTCGATTGGGTTATTTCCCATTCGTACTTTGTGATCCATAGATTTTGTGACTGTTTATCTTAGATAATTATTTTTTCGTAGCAAGGTAATCCATCGTCTATACGAGTTCCATATAGTTCTAGGAACTTGACCACAGGGAAGGCACCTCTCTCTTCTGCGAATACATATACATTTGAGAGTTCAGCCCATTTTTCGTCTATCTTGCTGATGGCTCTATACTTATTAGGTTCTACCTTATCTATATATATGTTATAATCCGGGTAAGAGACGATATTCATCTTTATCGAGTCCTTATTTATTACGTCGTATGTAACACCGTACGCTAGCTTTTGTTGGATGAAATTTATCTCAACGTCAATGCCTCCCTCGTAATATTGCTTCCAAAATATATAAAATGGATTGCTCTCATTTATATTATTGTCAGAATTTCTGTTGATTTTATACACTACTGTATTGGTGTTTTGATTTCTTTGGATATAAAACAGCATGTCCATTACCTCTGGAACAGGGTAGTGTTCAGGAAGTCCTTTGTGACCTACAATATCGTAAATATTCTGTTTTTTATCAGATGAAAAAGACATACTCAATTTTTATTGGCAATAGCGTTTTTTGCAAACATTAACCTCCTGACTGCTGTAATATTAGCCATTATGGCCAGTAAGAATATTGGAAAAGTAAATATAGTAATAGTCTCGAATAATGGGATTGGAATCATATGGGCTTCAACCTTAAAGTCGCCACCAAAACTATTGCTAAACAATCCGCATGCCCAAGCGGATACACCTATGATGATAACTCTCTCTGGGCGCTGCATGATACCCACACTTGCATTCACTCCAAGACCTTCTGCTCTGGCCCGGGTATAACTTACCATGACGCTTCCAATCATAGCGATGAACGCAAAGAGAGAACTGTAGAAGTAGTCATTTGATATTAAATAGTAACAAATTCCTAAAAACATAACCATCTCGCTATACCGATCTAAGACAGAATCAAATAGAGCGCCGTAGTCAGAAGATGCATTCGTAACTCGTGCGAGTCGACCATCGATCATATCCATCAGTCCGCCGAGCAATATTACAAACCCTGCCCATGCAAGACAGCCATGGTCACTTCGATCTGATCGTTCTGCTCCATAGATAAATATAACTGTAGCTACAATATTAATCACCAATCCCAACAATGTAATCATATTAGGTGTAATTCCAAGTTTGATTAATAGTTGTATAAATGGATTGAATACACTGTATACTAATTGCTGACCTTTATCTTTCCAAGTTGCTGCCATAAGTGCAAAATTAAACTAAAAGTTTAAATAATAGCTTACACACGTGTTGAATTAAAAAGAAGATAATCTTAGCGTATCTGATATTTACAATATAAGATCTGAAAGTGATACGATCGCAACACCTTTTTTTAGGCATGCAGCTCGTCCAGCGGCATTACTCAGTTGTAATATTTCAGATGCAGAATATTCCAATAAAGTAGCGATTGAGATCATAGCCATCGTAGTGTCTCCTGCACCACTTACATCCACTACCTCTATCTTTTGAGTGGGTTGGTAGAGATACTCGTCTGCAGATGATGATGAGATGCCATCCTGCGCTAATGTGCAGATAACCTTTTTACATTTTAACTTTATCCTCGTCTTTTTGAGCGCTTCGGGCAGGTCTATATCACTATTAACCAGTGCTGTATATAGTTCCTTTTTGTTCGGTTTGAAGTAATCTACACCGCTGTATTCCCAATAATTGCCAAATTTTGGATCCACGAATGTGGCTATATCATTCTCACGAGCTATATTGATAAGAGATTCTATCAGTGTACGAGTAAATATACCCTTGTTGTAATCCTGAAATATAATGCCATCTATTTTTTGTAGAGATATGATTGATAGGAGTTGATCTATCAGTTGAGTAGATACCGTATCAGATATCAACGAAGTATCCTCAGAATCGATTCTGAATATTTGCTTTTCACCTACTATAATCCTTGATTTTACAGTTGTGGGCTTATTTGTTTTGATTATATATTCGGAGGTTATCGAGGCATGTTCAAGTTGGTCTTTGATTATTACTCCTTGCGGATCATGACCAATCGTACCGAGCAATATGGGATTAGCGCCTAGTGATAGAATGTTAGCGGCTACATTAGCACTACCACCGAGTACATAAGAGGTCTCTGTTTTGTCTACTATAGGGATCGGCGCTTCAGCAGACATTCTAGTTATGGTGCCTTCTATATATTCGTCGAGGATGATATCACCTATGACTACAATGGTAAGATCTGATACTTTAGAAAAACGCTCTAGCATGTATGTCTTTTTGATATTTAGTAGATCGATTATTTGAAAATCTCATTACAGATAATGTCTGTCGGAGAATTATGGGTGGAAAAATAAGCTTTTAGTTTTATTCTGATCGATTCCAGTGATTCATTTTCAAGAATAGGATCTAAAAGTACCCCAATATTATCTGGCCTAGAAATAGAAAAAGAGATTTGAGAATCTATAAGGTCTTTCGCCTCTTCACTTTTATGATAATTTGGTCCTATGATCGTAGGGATTCCGTAGACTGCCGCTTCAAGTATATTGTGTACGCCATCTCCAAATCCACCGCCAATATAGGCTATATCTGCCTTAAAGTAGTCTGATTTTAATTTCCCCATACTATCTATAATGCAAGTAGTATTGGGTTCTGATTTAGAGATATCATCAAGCACACTGCAGCCCAATTGAGATTTTAGCAATTTTATATTCTTATCATTTAATTCATGTGGATAGACATAGTGGTTATATCCAGGAAGAGCTTTAATCATAGCTTTTACTACGGGGAGGTCATGATACCATATACTCCCATAGATGATGTTTTTTTCTTGTGATCTATGATTAGGATCTGTATTATTTTTTCTAGTGGATAAAACCTTATCTTTTCGAGTGTCACCTGATACTATGATTTGACCTTTGTAGATGCTAGATAAGTTTGTGGAGGACTTTTGATTTAGAACAAATATTGCGACAAACGCTTTGATACCATTTGTAAAAGAAGTTAATGGATATTTAAGAAAGTAGTGATCTGCTCGTATTGTGCTAGATATCAGGTAGGTGGGTATTTTCTCGTTTTTTAGAATATGAAGAAGATTCCACCACCATTCATTTTTTGTGATGATTACTTTATTTGGCTTTACGATGCCGAGGAATTCTTTCATGTCACTAGATAAGTCAAATGGGAGATAGCATTTCACACATCTATTGGTATTGAATATACAGTTTTCATATCCAGAGGATGAAAAAAAGGAAATGACTATATCGTATTTTGTATTTTCGAGTATCCAGTTGACTACAGGAGATGCTTGTTCGTATTCACCAAGAGATGCACAGTGTATTAGCACTCGATCACTCGAAACCCGATCTAATTGATCAGGTAAACGATGTTTTTGATCTGATAATCCACCAATTCTCTTTTGTGCCTTACTACTGATAGCTGAAGCCAACCAAGTAGCTTTCTTATACACGAAAATAAAAATACTGTACAGTAGTCCAGTCATATACGCTAGTAGAAGATTTGCTCGTCGACATAGTCATCATGAAACGGGAGAATCCATGCGGCTTTGAGGCTGATCAATCCATCGAGTCTTCGGCCTGGATCTGGTGCTAGGCCAGTGTCAAAATCTATAGCTCTTACATGATTGGTAAATCCTTGGGTAAATTCTATGCCTACGTAGAAGTTTATTCTTTTATCCTCACTGATATGATGGTAACCTACGAATTCTCTAAATGCGATACCCCTAGTAAGTCTATCGTACCCCGCAAGAAATTCACCTTCTATCTGTGGAGTTGCTGAGGCTTCGTCTATAATTCTTATTTTATGTGCAAATAAGCCTGCGGCACCTGTTATCCTTATTCCTGATCGTGATTTTTGATTTAGGCGTATTATTTTACCAACATTTATTCCAAGAAAAGCTCCTCTCTGTCTCATGAATACATCACTGAAGCCATTATCGGCGCCGAGTATTTCATTATTGGATAGTCGTAATGGTGCTAGAGGGTCTTCTTTGACAGTGTCACCATACATAAATGCGAATTCCAAACCGTAGATCCAACTGTTCTTGGTGATTCTCTCAGCTCCAAGTGTGAATTTTAAATTATCATCAAATCTATCGGCTAAATCAGCATATGGAAATTCAATGCCCATTCCAAAACTTAAGTTATTCATACCAATATTGAGAAAACTCTCTTGATTCGAATTATCAGATTTTTGTGCAGTTCCTATATTTATTGAAAACAACAAGACGAAAAGTAGTACTAATCTATGCATGTATAGTATTCTTAATTTCATTTTATAACGTCAAAGGTGTGGAATATGAGTTGAATACCGAAAGAAATATCTTAGTTATTGATATAATTGTCATTTTAAGCATGATATATTTCTGATAATTTAGGTTTTGTTTTGGTAAGAGTAGATGCTGGGAGCTATGAATCTAGATTAATTTTTAATATATGAATTGTATAATAATGCTGACACGTATAAGTAACGATACAATCAACGAAGAAGAATTATAATTTGCCAATCGTTAAGTAAAATTTAAAGAGGAACAAAACATAGATAGCCATGTGTTGCAGGAAATAGTCAGGAAATAGTAAAGTCATTTTTTACAGGTTTGAAATTATCAATCTATTGATTCAACCTTTTGTAACCTTATAGGGAAGATGTGATTTCTATTATCTATTTTTACACCAAAATTAGCTTCACTGCTTGAAGCATTTTTTTAATAAAAGAAAAGAATACATGGCAATTGTTTATGTAACAAGAGTAGAACGATTCAATGCTGCCCACAAACTTTGGGTAGAAGAATGGACAGAGGAGAAGAACTTTGCTTTCTTCGGTAAGTGCGCCAATAAGAACTGGCACGGTCATAACTATCGTCTTGAAGTCACAGTGAAGGGAACTCCAAACCCACAGACGGGCTTCGTAATAGATGCCAAAAAGTTGGGCGATATTATGAAACGAGAGATTACAGAAAAATTAGACCATATGAACTTGAATCTCGACGTAGATTTTATCAAAGAGGTGCAGCCCACATCTGAGAATCTAACCATACTCATATGGAGACAATTGGTGCCACATATTGAAGGGTGCGAACTGGCAAGTGTCAAGTTGTATGAAACAGAAAATATATTTGCTGAATACAAAGGGGAGTAATAAAAAACTCTGTCTTTGTTAATCCAAATGAATTAAAATAAAATAGAAATGATAGCATATGTTTTCCCTGGTCAGGGGGCACAATTCGAAGGTATGGGGAAGGATCTATACAGCGCAGACAAAGACAGTAAATCAATATTTGATAAGGCTGACGACGTCCTTGGATATAAACTAAGTGAAATAATGTTCGATGGATCTGCAGAGGATTTGAAAGAGACCAAAATAACTCAGCCTGCATTGTTTGTCCATGCGATAGCTTCATACCATAAAGGAGGAGGAGGACACAAGCCGAGTGCAGTTGCTGGGCATTCGCTAGGGGAGTTTTCAGCATTAGTGGCCAATGGCACTTTGACATTTGAAGATGGATTACAATTGGTCTATCAAAGAGCTATGGCGATGCAAGCAGCTTGTGATAAAGTGCCGGGAACAATGGCAGCTATCTTAGGTCTAGAAAATGCACAAGTCGAAGAAATCTGTTCAGGTATCGATGAAGTAGTCGTACCCGCAAATTATAATTGCCCGGGTCAATTGGTTATCTCTGGGAGCAAATCAGGAATAGATGTCGCTGTTGAAAAGTTTACTGAAGCAGGCGCAAGAAGAGCTATTGTACTCCCCGTAGGAGGCGCTTTTCATAGTCCATTGATGATGCCTGCACAAGAACAATTGGCGGAAGCAATCGAGAAGACATCATTTCATACACCCAATTGTCCCGTTTACCAGAATGTATCTGCAAAACCTGAGACTGATCCTGGGATCATAAAGGCTAATTTGGTGGCTCAATTAACAGGTGCTGTGAAATGGACGCAAACCATGGAAAATATGATATCAGATGGAGTCAAGTCTATCATAGAAGTCGGAGGTAATGGGAAAGTAATCTCAGGTTTATTTAAGAAAGTTGATCGTAAGTTTCCCACTTCAGCGTTATAAACTAAATACAATGTCAAAGCATGTAATAAAGGCGGGAAGTATTCTTATTGCAGAGCCATTCATGATGGGTAATACATTCAAGAGAGCGGTGATAGCGGTATGCGAACATAGAGTAGATGGTACTGTTGGTTTTATATTGAACAAGCGGATCGATATGACCATCGAGTCATTGGTTGCTAGTTTTCCGGAATTCGAAGCTCCTGTATATTATGGTGGTCCTGTGGATACAGATACTATTCATTATATTCATAATCTAGGGGATCTACTTGATGGCAGTAATGAAGTGAGCCGAGGGGTATATTGGGGAGGTGATTTTGAAAAGTTGAAGTTTCTTATCACCTCTGGACTCGTAAAGCCAGATAATATTAAGTTCTTTATCGGTTATTCGGGGTGGTCTGGTGGTCAGTTACAAGAAGAATTAGATCAAGGGACTTGGATTGTGGACGATCTATATGCTAATTATGCATTCAAAGACGAAGACACTTCACTTTGGTCTACGGTGTTAAACAATAAAGGAGATAAATATACTGTAATAGCACAAATGCCAGAATCTCCATCGCACAACTAAGTACATGAGTAATATACCATTGGTTTTAGATTTACAGAAAGCAACTATCAGCCAAGGTGGGATTGAGGTTTTTAGTTCTTTGGATTTCTCGATGGCTGATGCAGAGATGTGTTATTTGATAGGTAGATCTGGGTCAGGAAAGTCGACATTATTGAAAACCCTGTACGGAGCGCTGCCACTTAAAAGCGGTCATGGACGTATAGCTGGATTCGACCTTACAGAATTAGATAGAAAGTCTATCCCCTTGATGCGACGAAAAATTGGAATGGTCTTTCAGCAATTTCATCTGTTTGAAAAATGGACAGTAGCGCAAAATCTTGATTACGCTCTCAAAGCCATAGAATGGAAAGATGCAAATCTACGATCTAATCGCGTAAATGAAGTGCTGAATCAGATCGGGCTGATAGATAAAAAAGATAAGTCAATATTTCAACTCTCTGGTGGTGAGCAACAAAAGGTAGTCATAGGCAGAGCGATATTAAATAAACCAGAAATAATAATCGCTGACGAACCTACAGGTAATCTGGATCCTGAATCTAGCGAGGAAATAATGCAGATGCTATATTCTGTAGCATCAGAAAATAAAACGGCCATATTAATAGCTACGCATGATTACATGCTGATGGAGAAGTTTCCAGCAAGAATATTTGAGTGTTTGGATGGCAATATATACGATAGGTGATTTTTATCGTTTTCAAATTTATGAACTTGTTTGGTCAATCTAATAAAATGATCTGCCTATGAATCGGCTCAAGTGAAATATCAAAATCTGGAATGATAGATTGATTCTAGAATTATCACTGAAGTATGTCGATCTTCTGATTATTCTAAAAAGCGTACAAAGTGCTATTACTTACTTAGAGCGTGATAGATGGGTAGTGATGCATACAGAAAATTAGTTTTGTAGAATGTAAGTATTATCTTCACATTATGAACTGGTCACCATATATTAAGGGGTTCGAAACTTATTTGCTCCTAGAGCGCTCTTTATCAGAGAATTCTATAGAAGCTTACAAATACGATGTAGATAAATTGTATCAATATTTTGTACAAACCAATCAAGAAAAAACACCTGAACAAGTCAAACTTTCAGATCTAGAGTCTTTTATTATCTATATTAATAAGATAGGTATTGGCGAATTTACTCAGGCTAGGATTATATCCGGGGTAAAAGCTTTCTACAAGTTTCTCATGATGGAAGATATGATCGATAAAGATCCTTCAGAGTTACTCGAAGGGCCTAAGCTGCGCAGGAAGATACCCGATGTGCTTAGTTATCAAGAGATTAGTAGTATTTTTGACCATATGGATGTAAGCGATGAGTCTAAAGGGGGGCATCGCAATAGAGCCATACTCGAAACACTGTATGCGTGTGGTATAAGAGTCAGTGAGTTGGTGAATCTAAGGTTAAGTAATTACTTTCCTGAGGAGGGCTTCTTAAGGGTAATCGGAAAAGGAGATAAGGAGAGAATAGTACCCATTGGAAGCTCTGCCATCAATCAAATATCGCAATATGTACAACATACGCGAAAGACTTTGAGTATCGCCAATGGTCATGAAGACTACGTGTTTTTGAATAGGAGAGGGAAGAAGCTCAGCAGAGTCATGGTGTTTTTGGTGATCAAGAAAGCCGTAGAGGTAGCGGGAATTAATAAGGTAGTAAGTCCGCATACTTTTAGGCATTCTTTTGCTACTCATCTGGTGGAGGGTGGAGCGGATTTGAGGGTTGTACAAGACATGCTGGGTCATGAAAGCATAACTACAACAGAGATATATACACATTTGGATCGCACATATCTACGTGACACCTTGTTGCGTTTTCATCCAAGTTATAACAAAGAAAAAGAATAACTTATGGATCGTAACTGGTCCCATAATTATAGATAACTGTAATTTATTGCTTCAATGCATGGATTCTAAATCGATCTAAAGTAGTCGAGAGGTTTAATAAAAATTTTAAAATAATATGAAAATTCAACTGAAAACATCCTTGCTCATATGTCTGATTAGTATTGTCGTAGGGTGCAAGTCAAACAAGAAAGATGTGGCTGCTGTTCAGAACAAATCAACGGATACTGGGCTAGTTTTTCTTGATAAGGCTGAAGCCGAAAAAGAAATTAACATTGACAAAACAGATGGATTCTTTGATAAGTTGACGATAGCTGACATGTCTATACAGATGAAAAAAGCTGATATGCCATCAAGTGGAGGAGCATCAAAAGGGCTCTACCAAGCGATGCTAAAAGACGAAATGTTAAGTTTTAAGCCAGAGGAAAAGGCATTTATGCAGGAGGTTTTTATCTCTGCCAAAAGTGCAATAGATAAAATCAATCCGAAGCTCTATCCAGAAAACATCGAACTGATCAAAACGAAGATTAATCATTATGGTCCTAATGTGTATTACACGCGAGAAGATGCTATAGTGCTACCCGAGAATATATTCGAGGAGCCATCGGTCAGTATTCAGATGCCGATCATGTTGCATGAGATATTTCACATATTGAGTAGGTACAATGATGACTTTAGAGATAAGATGTATGCACTCATCGGATTTGAGAAGTATGAAGAAGATCTGGTATTGCCGAAGTATGTAGCGGACCGAGTACTTACTAATCCCGATGGTGTAAGAAGAGATTATGCGATCAACCTAAAAAACGATAAAGGTGAGATTCAAAGAGCCATACCATTGATCCTATCCAAGCGAGAGCGATACGATGAGACTATGCCTTCTTTCTTTTCCTACCTAAACTTTGATTTGTTTCCTTTGATAAAAATTACAAAAAGTCAAGTTACACTGGGGCTCAATCAAAAGGGAGAATCGTCACTTTCTCTAGAACATAATGCAGATTTCTTCGAGCTGATTAAGGATAATACACAATATATCATTCACCCTGATGAAATCTTAGCGGATAATTTTATGATGGCAATAATAGCACATCGAGACAATGATTACAGCGGATTTTCTGAAGAAGGAAAGGAGCTATTGATGGAAGTGATTAATATCTTAGAATCATTTGAGTAATTATACTTATTTTTAACCCGTATGAGTCAAAGCAAGAAAGAAGAGTTTAGTCCTTTTAGAGAGTATTTGCACGAAGTGATTTTTGAGGCAGATACCAATGAAGGGAAGTGGTTTGATATAATCTTATTGGTAGCGATACTCGCTAGTGTTATCATAGTAATAGTAGAATCAGTGCCTAGCTATCAGGATAATTTTGGCAACCTGTTTACAGTATTAGAGTGGGTTTTTACTATGTTTTTCACTTTAGAATATGGTCTTAGACTCTATGTTGTCCATAAGCCGATGAAATACGCTAAGAGCTTTTTCGGCATAATAGATTTGATGTCTATTTTGCCCACATACTTAAGTTTGATTTTTGTTGGGACACAAAGCTTAATGATAGTCAGAGGGTTAAGATTATTGCGAGTGTTTAGAATTTTTAAGCTTGCGAACTTTTTGTCACAAGGTCAAGTTATAACTGCAGCTCTCAGGGCGAGTCGAGACAAGATATTTGTATTCGTCGTTTTTATTTTGATCGTCGTAAGTATTTTTGGCTCGATTATGTATTTGGTAGAGGGTTCGGCCAACAATCAATTTGACAGTATACCAAGAAGTATATATTGGGCGATTGTGACTTTGACTACAGTAGGGTATGGAGACATCTCGCCAGTAACCCCGTTTGGTCAGGCAATAGCGGCTATGATTATGATATCAGGGTATGCTATCATCGCTGTACCTACGGGAATAGTGACTGCCGAGGCAATGCAACGAGCTGAAAAATTAAAAGATAAAAAAATAACTACTCAGGTTTGTAGGTACTGTAGTAAAGAAGGGCATGATAGAGATGCGGTGTATTGTAAATACTGCGGTGAAAGATTAAATCCATAGTTAGAATCAATTAGACTATAACTTAAGATGCAGTAGAGATGGATACAGGATATTGTAAAAACTTACATTACAATAGCCTAAGAAAAAAGACTATAAAGTCATCACAAAATAAAATATTACACTATGAAGATAAGGATCAAAGACTCGTCTATCAGATTCAGGTTGTCAAG
This sequence comes from uncultured Saprospiraceae bacterium, assembly GCA_938007965.1. Lineage (GTDB taxonomy): Bacteria > Bacteroidota > Bacteroidia > Chitinophagales > Saprospiraceae > CAJXUU01. The sequence goes on from CALLMH010000014.1 coordinate 13,280, forward strand.
TTCTGATATTAAAAAATTGCATAAAAAAGGAAAAGTATCTAGCGAATGTAGATTTGGAAGTTCTTCTGCTTTTAAGTATTCAGTTACTTCTAATTCCAAAGCTAATCCTGATTACTTATGTGTGGATATGAAGAAAAACCATATTAAAGTCGAACTCTCTAGTATAGATGTAAAAGAGTGGTATAAAACTGATCTCGAAGGATTCGATGCAGAGATGGATAATGGAACAGAAGCGGGCCTTTATGTATTGATAGAGAAAGATTGGAAGTGCCTCAAACCTAGAGATGAGGACGAATCTGATTTGTACCCTAATCCTAACGAATAGGATATTGAGCTCAATATTATCCAAAGAAATAATACGATTTAGAAGAGACCATACTACTTCGGTTGTAGATGATCTGTCAGTAGAAGAGCCATTGGAAATAAGAGTCAGGCACTCCTCAAATAATGGATCTACAGCATCAGTAAGTATTGCGGTCACCATGCGAACACCAGGTGATGATGAATCTCTTGCGAGAGGCTTTCTATTTACAGAAGGGGTCGTTTATGATCAAAATCAAATAATTGCGGTCAATCATCCAGATATTAATATTATAGAGCTCACACTTGCACCAGCAGTGCAGTTTGATGCTACTCAGTTTACGAGGAATTTCTATGCATCATCAAGCTGTGGAGTCTGTGGGAAAGCTTCTATAGACAGCATTCATTCTGAAACGATTCATCTGCCATGGAAATCTAAATTTGAAATACAATCCAAGGTACTTCTGCAGCTACCCGACAAACTGCGTAACCAACAATTACACTTTGGTAAAACGGGAGGTATACACGCCTGTGCATTGATAGATACTGATGGTGGATTCTTGGATCTAAAAGAAGATGTAGGCAGGCATAATGCTATGGATAAGCTAATCGGATCTAACCATGATTACCCGTATAATAGATCTGTGATATTAGTCAGTGGTCGTGCTAGCTTCGAATTGATTCAGAAAGCGAGTAAAGCTGGTGTAGGGCTCGTAGCATCTATAGGAGCACCATCATCCTTGGCAGTGCAGTTGGCAGAAGAACAAGGTATTACTCTTATAGGTTTTTTGAAGGAAAAGGGATTTAATATCTATAGTGAAAAATACAGAATAAAATTCTAAGGCTGGTTATTATTAGTATTCTAGAGTTTATTTTGCATCTATGTCAAGAATACAGAATTTCTAATATATCATTTGCTAATTTGAACTATAAGATCAATGATAAAAAACTACGTCTTTGATCGCATCAACAATGTGACTCACAAATCGAACGTCAGGAAAAATTTTTTCTGCATCTTCCGTTGAGAAGTAAGAAACTTCATAACCTTGAGTTTCAAGTTCTTTGGCTTCTCCATTTATGTAAAGTGATGATAAGAGACTTATTACAAATAAAGAGGAGAAAAACAAATATTGGACTTTCTTCGATGTCATAGTGATAAGTTTTGAGTAGTGGTCAAAATAGGGTCGTCTTATGAATTGACGCAAAAGTCTGTGATACGCCATTCAGACTGACAAACGTTATTAAAATATTAAAAGTTACATATTTTTATTATTTTTTTAATAAATAATGTGACTCAAGTAAAATTCTTGCGTATGTGATTGGTTGTTTTATTTACGTAAGCCCCCAAGCTACTTGACTTCTCTATTTATTATTGATTTGAACGTCTATAAAAACATATTAAAATTTTATTAATATATTTTAATCAATATATTTGCGGTAACAAAACTGAGTAATGAAGCAATACAAAGAACTTCTATCCCATATCCTTAACGATGGAATTAGGAAAACTGATCGTACTGGCACAGGTACACTTTCTTGCTTTGGGTATCAGATGAGGTTTGATTTGTCTGAGGGTTTTCCTTTATTGACGACTAAGAAGTTGCATCTTAAATCTATTATTCATGAGTTGCTTTGGTTCTTGAAAGGTGACACGAATATATCCTATCTTAAAGAGCATAATGTAAAAATATGGGATGCTTGGGCTGATGAGAACGGAGATCTTGGTCCAGTGTATGGTAAGCAGTGGAGGTCATGGCAGACACCTAGTGGAGAAAGTGTCGATCAGATTCAGTATGCAGTAGATCTCATTAAAAATAATCCTGACAGTAGACGTATTATTATCAATGCATGGAATGCGGGTGAATTAAATCAAATGGCATTAACACCTTGTCACTGTCTATTTCAATTTTATGTTGTAAATGGAAAACTATCCTGTCTCCTGTACCAAAGGTCAGCGGATACTTTCTTAGGTGTTCCATTCAATATTGCATCATACGCATTGTTGACGATGATGATGGCTCAAGTCACAGGTTTAGAGGTTGGTGAATTTGTACATTCGTTTGGCGATGTTCATTTATATCTAGATCATTTGGAAAAAGCTAAATTACAATTAAGTAGAGACGAAAGACCACTACCAGAAATGAAAATAAATAAGGAAGTAGATTCAATTTTTGATTTCAAGTTTGAGGACTTTGAGTTGGTTAATTATAATCCTCATCCTCATATAAAAGCAAAGGTTTCTGTATGACGGGAATGTTATACAAAACTATTACGCGTTATTTATTTAGACAAAATCTAAATAAACTGAATACGTGCGAATAAGTTGCTTTAAAATAATGTTAAACACTATTTTTGTAGGTGTAAAAAGAGGAAATATAGACAACTCTCTGAGTACCAAAGATAAAGTAAGTATTGAAAAGAATTATATAATGATATATAAGCATCTCAACATTAATAAATTGCTAACCATTGTGTTGGTAATGTTTTCTTTCAGCCTTCAAGCGCAAGTAAGTGCTGATGCGGGAAAGACTGTATTTAAAAACTATTGTGCATCATGTCACAATAAGAATATGGTTTCTGATATGACTGGTCCTGCATTAGCGGGAGTAGAAGAAAGATGGGACACGCAAGAGAATCTTTACGCTTGGATTAGGAATTCACAAGCCATGATTTTCGAGGTAGGACATCCTAGAGCTGTAGAGCTATGGAATGAGTACAAGCCTAGTGCGATGACAGCATTCCCAAATTTGACAGATGATGAAATAGCGTCGACTTTACTATACATCAATGGAGTAACAGATGGAACTTATGGAGCACCTGCTGGAGATGTTGCTGGTGTCAGTGCTGATAAGCCAGTAGAGGAATCTTCTAATGGATGGCTTTATGGGCTTCTCCTTGGAATATTGGCCTTGCTCGCAATGTTACTGACTAAAATTATCAGTAATCTCGATGTATTAGCTGCAGCAAAAGAAGGAAAAGAAGTACAGCAGAAAACTTTAATCCAATCACTAACATCTAAAGGGGTTGTTGGATTTTTAATCTTTGGATTGGTTGTATTCGCAGGGTATACGACGGTGACAAATGCTACTAACTTAGGAAGACAACAAGGCTATCAACCAGACCAACCGATAAAATTTAGTCACGTAACTCATGCTGGTATTAATAAGATAGAATGTCAGTACTGCCATGACGGAGCGAGACGATCAAAGCACTCAGTGATACCAGCAGCCAATACATGTATGAATTGTCATAAAGCAATTAAAAATGGGTCAGAATATGGTACTGCGGAGCTTACAAAAATCTATGCTTCAATAGGATATGATCCTAGTACTGATAAATATTTAGAAAACTACGAGGATATTGCCACTGAAGATTATAAGGAAATATACACTAAATGGATCGCAGATCAATATCTTGTAGAAACTGGGTTGGCAGAGTTGGATACTGAAGGGAAGAATATAGTAAAGTCCCAGTGGGATGGAATTGTTTCTTCGCTTACAAATGAACAAAAGAAGAAAGTACAAGGTCCTATCGAATGGATTCGTATTCACAATCTTCCTGATCATGTTTATTTCAATCATGCTCAACACGTAACTGTTGGCCAGATTGAGTGTCAAGATTGTCATGGTAAGATTGAAGAGATGGCTGTAGTACAACAACATTCTCCATTATCTATGGGATGGTGTATCAATTGTCACAGAAAGACAGAGGTGAAATTTAAAGAAAATGAATACTACGAATCTTATTCGGAGTATCATGAAGATATACAGTCAGGTAAGAAAGACAAAGTAACGGTTGCAGATATTGGGGGTCTTGAGTGTCAAAAATGTCACTACTAATATACAACGAAAACAAAAGAAACTATAAAATCTGATTTAATCAGAAACTAGACATACATAGTCAAACAGCTTTAAATGAAAGATAATACGTCAAATATTTGGATAGGAGGAAAGGATCTTACAAATGATCCAGAATTCATTGAAATATCTCAGAAAGAGTTTGCTGAGCCAACGAATCTATTAGAAGATCTTGGCAACGAAGAAGTTGCTACTTCAGTAGGTAGTAATAGAAGAGATTTCTTGAAGTTCTTAGGATTTGGATTGGGCGCAGCTACTGTGGCCGCGGGTTGTGATATCCCTGTGAAGAGAGCTATTCCTTATGTAGTGAAGCCAGATTCGATTGTTCCTGGTGTAGCTTCGTACTACTCTTCTACATATGTATCGGGCGGAGAGTCTCTTCCGATATTGGTGAAGACACGAGAGGGAAGGCCTATCAAAATAGAAGGTAATGTATCTTCTAGTATGACCAAAGGTGGTACTTCGGCAAGAGCTCAGGCGTCTGTATTGAGCTTGTATGATACGTCTAGATTTACAACTCCTAAGGTAAAGAAAGCGGGAGAATGGGCGGATAGTAACTGGGCTGATGTAGATAAAGCGGTCGCTTCAGCATTGGCTTCGTCCAATGGAGTAAGAGTCGTTACCAATACAGTTCTAAGTCCAACAGCGAAAGCTGCAATGTCTGAGTTTACAAGTAAGTTTGGTGGGTCTGTAGTAACTTATGATCCAGTATCAAGTTCAGCAATACTCGATGCGAATGAGCAATCATTCGGTGATAGAGTTATTCCTGATTATAGATTCGACAAAGCGGACGTCATCGTTTCTTTTGGAGCTGACTTCCTAGGTACTTGGATATCTCCAGTCGAATATGCCGCTCAATGGGTACAAGGAAGAAAGATAAAAGATATAAAGAACCCTTCGATGTCTAGACACATACAAGTAGAGTCTGGGATGTCTATGACAGGGTCAAATGCTGATAATAGAATCATGGTTAGGCCATCAGAGATGGGAGCCGCGATTGCTTATCTAGCGAATAAAATAGTAGGAGGTGTTTCTGCACCAGCATTAAATTCTGATGCCAAAGCAGCTCTAGATAAAATAGCTACAGAGCTAAAAGCTGCAAGAGGAAAATCTCTTGTAGTTAGTGGATCTAATAATGTGTCAGAGCAGATATTGGTAAATGCTATTAATAACAGCCTAGGCAACTTGGGCACTACAGTTAATTTTTCTAATGCTTCACTACAAAGACAAGGAAGCGAAAAAGAATTGACACAATTGGTATCAGATATTAATTCTGGTAGAGTAGATGTAGTGATTTTCAATCAGTGTAATCCAGCATATGATTTTGTTGGCGCCGAAGCATTGAAAGCTGCATTGGCAAAAGTAAAGACAAAAATATCATTCTCAGCTACTAATGATGAGACTACTGATATGTGTGATATCATAGCTCCTACAAATCATACGCTAGAGAGCTGGGGAGATGTAGAGGCGAAACGAGGACAATACAGTATTATTCAGCCGACTATTAATAACCTATTTGATACGAGACAGTATGAGCAGTCATTGTTGACTTGGGCTGAGTCGTCAAATCTTGATACTAAATCAGAACAACCATATTTTGACTACATAAAGTCAAATTGGAAGAAAACCGTTTTTGCTGGACAGTCCAAATTTTCATCATTCCAATCTTTTTGGGATAGTGTTCTTCAAGATGGAGTATATGAAGGTAGTGGAAGTGGATCGACACCTTCATTTTCAGGAAATGTTGCTTCTGCAGCTGCGGGTATTACTAAACCTTCTACAAATGAGGTTGAAATATCATTCTATGAATCTATTGCACAGGGAAATGGGCAGTTTGCCAATAATCCATGGTTACAAGAAATGCCTGATCCAGTAACTAGAACTTCTTGGGGGAATTACCTAGCCGTACCTGTTAATTTTGATGGGGTTAGGACTTTCGTAGGCTACAACGATCTAGAAGATGGAGATTTAGTCGATGTTACTATCGGAACAAAGACGCTAAGAGTTCCAGTTGTTCAGCAATTTGGACAAATGGCTGGTACTGTATCACTGGCACTAGGATATGGAAGAGAATTCGGTATAAAAGGTGATCCTGTAGGTGTAAATGTAAATGATGTATTGACTGTAGGTAAAGACGGGAATACTAATTACTTTAATACAAATGCGGCTATAACAAATAAAGTTGGTAAAGAAGATTACTTCTCATGTGTACAATATCACCATACTATGGGTGTAAAGGCTGCAGAAGAAGGAACGGGAGAAATTATAAATGCAGATGAAGCTGCAACAGTATTCTTTGACTACTTTACTGGGATTAAAGGTTTCCAAGGATCTTTGACAGACAGATCTATCATCTATAATTCTACTGTAAAAGATCTTAAAGAAAATATTGAGATACTAGAAGGTAAAAGAGCTCATGCTCAACACCTTAATGCACAGCAAATATATAGAGGTTTTGATTCTACCTATGAGATGGGGCATCACTGGGGCATGAATGTAGATCTTAATTCATGTATAGGATGTGGAGCATGTACTGTAGCATGTATGTCTGAGAATAATGTTCCAGTTGTTGGAAAGAGGGAAGTCTCAAGACACCACGAAATGACATGGTTAAGAATTGATAGATACTATTATGGAGACGCTAAGAACCCTAATGTAGTATACCAACCGATGATGTGTCAGCATTGTGATAATGCACCTTGTGAAAATGTTTGTCCGGTAAATGCGACGAATCACTCTTCTGAAGGTCTTAATCAAATGACATATAACAGATGTATCGGTACTAGATACTGTGCGAATAACTGTCCATATAAGGTTAGAAGATTTAACTGGTTAGATTACACAACTGCAGATTTATTCCCTGCGAATCAGCCATCTGTGGCAGGAGAAGAAATTCCATTTGGTGCTGATAACCTTACGAGAATGGTTCTGAACCCTGATGTTACTGTAAGAGCAAGAGGTGTCATAGAGAAATGTAGCTTCTGTGTACAGAGATTACAGTCAGGTAAATTGACTGCGAAAGTAGAAGGAAGAAGATTAAGAGATAACGATGTGAGTTCTGCATGTATGACAGCTTGTCCTACTGGAGCGATTACATTTGGAGATTTGAATAATAAGAAAGGAGAATTGGTTAAGAAGAATACTTCACCGCTATCATACTTGGTATTGGAAGAAGTAAATATCAGACCGTCAGTTACTTACACAATGAAAGTAAATAACAGAGACACGTCTTTTGATGCTTAATTGATTTAAAGGAATAAAATTTAGAAACACATAACACTAATATATGAGTGCTGTTGTAAGTCCAATAAGAGAGCCCTTAGTAACAGGGGGCAAAACCTATCATCAGATTACTGAGGATCTAATCTCTCCAACTGAGAGAACTCCTCCTGCGTCATGGGTGATCGGGTTGATTTTGTCAATTATCACATTTTCATTCGGTGCATTCTGTCTATTGTGGACAATATGGCACGGTATAGGAACATGGGATCTGAATAGAACTATCGGATGGGGTTGGGATATTACCAATTTTGTTTGGTGGATCGGTATTGGTCACGCCGGGACATTGATTTCTGCCATTCTTCTATTGTTTAGACAGAAATGGAGAACAGGAGTAAATAGAGCTGCAGAAGCCATGACTATTTTTGCCGTTATGTGTGCAGCGATCTATCCTGGTATACATATGGGAAGAATGTGGATGGCCATGTTTATCTTCCCGTATCCAAATACGAGAGGTCCGCTTTGGCCTAACTTTAATTCTCCACTTCTGTGGGACGTATTTGCGATATCGACATACTTTACAGTTTCTGTATTGTTCTGGTATGCTGGTCTTGTTCCTGATTTCGCAACGATAAGAGATAGAGCAACAGGACTTAGAAAAAATATTTATAATTTCCTTTCATTTGGATGGACGGGTTCAGCTAAGCACTGGCAAAGATGGGAATCATTATCCTTGATTCTTGCGGGTATTGCGACACCGTTGGTACTTTCGGTACACACAATTGTATCATTTGACTTTGCTACTTCAGTAATTCCTGGATGGCATACAACAATATTCCCTCCCTATTTCGTAGCCGGAGCAATATTCTCTGGGTTCGCGATGGTACTGACATTGATGTTGGTTACTAGAAAGCTATTAAGTCTAGAAGACTATATAACTATAGAACACGTAGAATCAATGAATAAGGTCATTCTTGCAACTGGGTCTATTGTGGGTGTGGCATATCTGACAGAGTTATTTATTTCATGGTATTCTGGTTATGTATATGAGCAATTTGCATTCTTTAATAGAGCATTAGGACCATATTGGTGGTCATACTTTGGTATGATGTTTTGTAATGTACTTTCTCCTCAGTTCTTCTGGAGTAAAAAATTGAGAAGAAATGTATTGTTTACATTCTTCATGTCAATCTTTATCAATATTGGTATGTGGTTTGAGCGATTTGTAATTATTGCAACAACATTAGCAAGAGATTACTTGCCATCATCATGGTCATTCTACAGTCCTACGTGGGTTGAGATAGGTATTTTCGTTGGTACTATTGGTTTGTTCTTCGTATTGTACCTAGCATTTACCAGAGTAGCGCCTGTGGTTGCAGTAGCTGAGATTAAGAGTATCTTGAAGACAGGAGGTGATCAGTATGTAGGGCCAAAGAATGCGCACAAGATGAGTCATGCACATGAGGATGCACACGCACACGATGCGCATTAATAGAACATTATTTTACAAAGACTAATAATAGAAAAGCTATGAGGAAAGCTGTTCACAGAAATATGGATGTTGTTTATGGATTGTATGATGATGAAGAAATCATGATGGATGCAGTAAAACAAGCAAACAAAGATCACTTGGATATAATGGATGTTTATTCTCCATTTCCAGTTCACGGATTAGATCCTTTATTAGGACTGGAGGAATCAAGATTACACGTTGCGGGATTTGTTTTTGGTTCAATGGGAACTTTGACTGCATTTTTAGGGATGACTTGGATTTTTACTAAAGACTGGCCTATCATTTTTGGTGGTAAGCCATATTGGTCAGTTCCTGCATTTATTCCAATTACGTTTGAGTTAACTGTATTATTTGCAGCGATTGGGATGGTTGTTACCTTTTACACTATATGTGGCCTTGGACCTGGTGTGACCAACCCTTACTTAGATGATAGAATAACAGATGATAAATTTTGTATAGCCTTTGATAAATCTAATGTGGACTTGTCAGCAGTAGAATCATTTTTTGCTGCAACTGGAGCATCTGAGGTGAATCAAAAAACTATATAAACGAAAAGACATACTAATAAGATGAATATTAAAAAATATATCTTCCTAGGAGTTGTAGCAATAATGCTTTCTCTTCAGTCATGCCAGCAAGCCGGTGTTAATAATCCTGGTTCTGAATACATGCCTGATATGGGACACTCAGTAGCATATGAAGCTAATTACTACAATTACTACTACAGTAACACCTGGGGATCAGAAGATGATTATTACCAGTTTGCTAAGCCGAAATTACCAGTAAATGGTACGGTACCTCGAAGGGGAAATGGTAGCGGTTATAACCTTCCAAAACAGGGAAGTGTTCCGTATTATTACGAGAATACAGAGGAAGAAAGAGCTAGAGCAATAGCCGAAATAATAGACAATCCACTGCCTATAACTACTGTAGGTTTGGCAGAAGGAAAAAATCTATACAATATTTTTTGTGCTACTTGTCACGGGGAAAAAGGTGATGGAAATGGCTACTTAGTAAGGGATGGAGGTGCGTATCCTGCACAGCCAGCTAATTTCTTATTAGAAGAGCATGTAAAATCATCAAATGGAAGATACTATCACTCTATTATGCATGGTAAAAATGTAATGGGAGGTTATTCTGATAAAATTTCTTATGAGGAAAGATGGAATGTGATACATTACATCAGATCACTACAAGCGAAAGAATTGAAGTTGACGTATTCTCAGGTGGAGAACACACTAAATAAAGTTGATCGACCGGCGGGAGAAAATTACATGGCTTCAAATATGGATGCGTATAATGTTGAATTAGAACACAATGATGATCATCACCATATGGAAGGAGATGAGCATGAAGGTCACATTGATCATAGCGATCATGGTGAGGACCACGATGCTCATGGAGATCATAATCATGGAGAATAGGCACATCATTAATCGAACGAAAAGAAAAGAACAATAATGAATCAGTTTGTTTTTAAAAGTACAGCGAAAACGTTTTTAATATCATTTATGATACTAGGAGTCCTTTGTATGGGATTGACATGGTTTACAGATGATGCAGTACATTCAAGGTTTTGGACAAATTTGTTACACAATAGTGTATTCTTTACAGGAATATCATTGATGGCAACATTTTTTATAGCGGTATGTATCACAGCATATGCTGGATGGCATACTATGTTTAAGAGAGTTTGGGAAGCTATTGGATCTTTTATTTATGTAGGTCTTGGATTGATGATATTCATCTCGATAGCTACATATCTTCATATGAATCACTTATATCACTGGACGGATGAAGCAGATGTTGCAAAAGATGCTGTATTGTACGGTAAGAAGGGTTTCCTAAATACGAATTGGTATTTATTTGGAACTATTATTATTGGTGGTACTTGGGCATATTTTTATAATCGTCTCAGAGCTTTATCAAAAGCGGAAGATGAAGATGGTGCTGGAGTGAACTTTGCCATGCACCGAAAAATGAGAGTTTATGCAGCTATATTTCTACCAATAGTAGGTTTTACATCTGCGGCAATGATATGGCTGTGGATTATGAGTTTGGATGCACATTGGTATTCGACGATGTTTGCTTGGTATACAGGAGCGAGTTGGTTCGTAACTATGATTGCACTTACGATTCTAATTCTTTTATACCTTAAAGGAAACGGATATTATGAAAATGTTTCTCAAGAGCATATACACGATATAGGTAAGTTTTTGTTTGCTTTTAGTATATTTTGGACGTACCTATGGTTCTCACAATTTATGTTAATATGGTATGCAAATGTAGGGGAGGAAACCATTTATTTCAGAGAACGGTATGATAAGTATCCAATTTTATTTTTTGGTAACTTGATGATAAACTTCTTGATACCTTTCTTTGTTCTATTGAGGAATGATACAAAGAGAAAATTCGGTTCCGTAGGTTTTGTTGCAGGTATAGTTTTGGTAGGACACTGGTTAGATTTTTTCTTAATGATAAAGCCGGGAGCTCTCCATACAGCACATACAGCAATAGGTCATCACGGAGGTGATGCACACGGAGCACATGACGCGGCACACGGTGCTGCAGATGCGATAGCTCATGGAGCACATGGTGCTTCTGAATTTGTAAGTGGATTTACATTGCCAGGGTTTTTAGAATTGGGTACATTCTTAGGGTTTTTAGCTTTATTTATTTTTGTGACATTTAATTCACTAAGTAAAGCATCACTTGTTCCTAAAAATGATCCATACTTGGGTGAGAGTTTACATCACCATGTGTAAGATTGAAATAGACAAATAAGTTTAGTAAAAAAAATAAATAGTCAAAATGACTGGATTAATAGCATTTTTAATAATTGGGTTACTTGCAGTAATCGTAGTTCAGATCGGAAAGGTATCTGATCTTGCTGCTAAGATTAGAGGAGAAGAAGAAGTTGCTCAACAATCTAATGATAGAACTGCCGTGTGGCTTGTAGGTTTCATGGTTATTTTCTTAATACTTGGTACTGGGTCGATGTACTATTTTAAGGATGTCATGCTTGGATATGGTCCTCACTCTTCAGCTTCCGAGCATGGTAGTCTGATCGATGGATTATTTCATTCGACATTGGTTGTAACATTTATAGTTTTCTTCATTACTCACATTCTATTATTTTGGTATTCTTATAAATATAGAAGTAGAGAAGGTAACAAGGCACAATTTATCTCTCATAATAATACCATAGAGTTAGTTTGGACTGTAATTCCAGCTATCGTATTGACTTTCTTAGTTGTGAAAGGTCTTGTGGCTTGGAACAACATTATGCCAGATCTTGGTCCAGAAGACGAGTATCTAGAAATCGAAGCAACTGGTTACCAGTTTGCATGGGAATTAAGACACCCAGGTTACGATGGTAAATTAGGTACGAAAGACTTTAGATTGATTAATCCTGGTTCAAATAGTCTAGGTATAGATTGGTCTGATGATAAATCTATTGATGATATTATAATTCAGAACGAGATCGTGCTTCCTGTAGATACGACTGTAAGAGTAAGAATAACTTCAAAGGATGTACTTCATAATTTCTACCTACCTCACTTCAGAGTAAAAATGGATGCGATTCCTGGTTTGCCTACGTACTTCATTTTCAAACCTACTACTACTACTGAAGAGTACAGACAGAAATTGAGAGATTATCCAGAATGGAATGAACCTTACGATGAATCTGATCCAGATTTGGGACCAAGGTGGAAAAATTTCAATTATGAGTTAGCGTGTGCAGAGTTGTGTGGAAAAGGACACTACAGTATGAGACGAATACTTAAGATTGTAAGCAGAGAAGAGTATAATGATTGGTTAGCTGGACAAGAGTCTACATATATGACTACAGTGAGGGGGAAAGATTCAGATCCTCGAAAAGGTCAGTTGTTAGATATAGAAATAAAGGAAAGAGCAAAGGAGTTGAAGTCAGATTTCCAAAATGCTCTATCGAGTGAGAGTAAAGATGATAAAACAATTTTGCTAAAACATGTATTTTATAATACAGGATCAGCAGCTTTATCTGATTTGTCAAAATATGAATTGGATAATCTTACAGGTATATTGAAAGCTAATCCTACTGTGAAAGTAGAGTTAGCTGGCCATACAGATAGTCAGGGGGACGAATCGTCCAATCTTGAACTATCAAAGAACAGAGCACAGAACGTAATGAATTATGTTCTAGACAAGGGACTAGATGCAAGCAGGTTAATTTACACTGGATATGGAGAGACATTACCGATTGGCGACAATGGTACTGACGCAGGAAGAGAGCAGAATAGAAGAACAGAGTTGAGAATTGTTTCACAATAGTTTTAAAGTAAAAAAATAAAGATGGCAAATATTGCAACAACATACGACGATGACGTACTCTTAGAAGAGCACGGATATAATGATCATTTTCATGATCATCATCATGGTGATAAGTACCAGTCAGGTTTCATAAGTCACTATATATTTTCAATGGACCATAAGGTCATTGCTAGACAATTTTTAATAACGGGTATTATCTGGGCCATAATTGGTGCAGCGATGTCTGTTGTATTTAGGTTACAACTTGGTTTTCCAGAGGAAAGCTTAGCATGGTTGAAACCGGTATTAGGTAAGTGGATAGTAGTCGATCCAACGGGTGTTGGTACATTGGCGCCAGAGTTTTATTACGCCTTGGTTACGATGCACGGTACCATACTCGTATTCTTTGTACTGACAGCTGGATTAAGTGGTACTTTTAGTAATCTACTTATTCCGCTACAGTTAGGAGCGAGGGATATGGCTTCTCCGTTTTTGAATATGTTATCATACTGGTTCTTCTTTCTTGCAGGTATTGTGATGTTTTATTCACTATTCTTAAGTACTGGTCCTTTCTCAGGTGGATGGACAGCTTATCCTCCGTTGAGTGCACTTCCACAAGCATCAACTGGTTCTGGAACAGGTATGACACTGTGGTTGGTCAGTTTGACATTATTTGTCGTGTCGGTATTATTAGGAGGTATTAACTACGTAACTACAGTACTTAATTTAAGAACTAAAGGGATGAGTCTATGGAGAATGCCATTAACAATATGGGCATTTTTTGTAACTGCGATAATCGGTGTATTATCGTTTCCAGTATTGGCTTCAGGATTCTTCATGTTGATGATGGATAGAGGTCTAGGAACTTCATTCTTCTTGAGTGAAATATTCATAGAGGGACAAGCACTTGATAGAGTAGGAGGTTCTCCTGTATTGTATCAGCATTTATTCTGGTTTTTAGGTCACCCTGAAGTATATATAATAATACTTCCTGCGATGGGTCTTGTATCTGAGGTATTAGCTGTGCATGCAAGAAAACCAATATTTGGATATAGAGCGATGGTTTATTCAATCTTAGCGATTGCATTCCTTTCGTTTATTGTATGGGCTCACCACATGTTTATGTCTGGGGTAAATCCATTTATATCTAATTTCTTTGTTGTATTTACATTGATCATCGCAGTACCATCTGCCGTAAAAGTTTTCAATTGGATTACGACATTGTATGGAGGTAATATCAGACTCAATACCCCTATGCTATTTGCTATTGGATTTGTATCATTATTCATTTCTGGAGGATTGACAGGAGTATTCTTAGGAAACTCTACGATAGATATTCAGATGCATGATACATATTTTGTAGTAGCCCACTTCCACATTGTGATGGGAGTTGCAGCATTTTTTGGGATGTTTGCAGGTATATACCATTGGTATCCTAAGATGTACAGTCGATTTATGAATGAGACATTAGGTAAGATACACTTCTGGGGGACTTTGATTGGAGCTTACGCAATATTCTGGCCTATGCACTTTATCGGTATGGCTGGTGTACCAAGAAGATATTACAGCTTTGATACATTTGATGCTTTCAAGCACTTTTCAGGGATGAATCAGTTTATTACTGTAGCTGCAATTTTAGTATTTTTTGTACAATTAGTATTTGTTATCAATTTCTTCTACAGTATATGGAAAGGTAAGAAAATGACGACTAAGAATCCATGGGATGCAACTACTCTTGAGTGGACTACGCCTATAGAACCTATTCATGGTAACTGGCCTGGTAATCTTCCAACTGTACACAGATGGGCGTATGATTATAACAAAGATGAAAGAGAATTTGTATCGCAGATTGTTCCTTTAGAAGAAGGTGAAGTAGGTGATCACTAATTATATAATGTAAGATACAAAACGTACATATTGAAAAGCACAAAAACATATCTGATAGAGTCACAGTCAACTAAGAATTATTCTAAGTTGGGTGACTATGTGATGTTGGTGAAATTAAAGCTATCAATGTTGGTTGTATTTACTTCACTCATGTCTTATTTGATAGTAGCTGGAAGTAGTGCTAGTATCGTATCGCTGGTGCTATTAGGCCTAGGTGGTTTCTTAACTACTGCAGCTGCCAATGCATTGAATCAGGTTCTCGAAAAGGATTACGATAAAAACATGAAGCGGACAGCCGATAGGCCTATCACAACTGGGAGGATGTCATCATCTGAAGCGGTTATGTTTGCTGGGTTATCTTGTTTAGCTGGTGTTTCTATGTTAGCACTGTTTAATCCGTTGACCTCTTTATTGGGGATGTTATCTCTAATATGTTATGCATTTGTATATACACCGATGAAGAGGTATTCTACATCAGCTGTCGCTATAGGAGCGATACCAGGTGCCTTACCTGCATTGATTGGATGTACTGCATTCGAAGGTACTATCACTGTATTTGGTATTGGGATATTTGCATTA
Organism: uncultured Saprospiraceae bacterium; assembly: GCA_938007965.1. GTDB lineage: Bacteria > Bacteroidota > Bacteroidia > Chitinophagales > Saprospiraceae > CAJXUU01. Next base: position 28,928 of record CALLMH010000014.1, read on the forward strand.
CAATTTTTGTGGCAGTTCCCTCATTTCTGGGCGATAGGTTATCTTTCATATGATGATTATAATAATGCAGGGTATAAGTTATTGCCCCAAGACGAATTGGGAAATGTAGATAGGAGTCTAGGTTTACATTCTACGATTTATGCGATACTGATGATACCTGTCATAGGTTTCATACATTATTTGGGAGATGTCAGCATGATAGCTTCATTAATAGTTTTAGTGACATCAATAATTTATATTGGTTTCAGTATTAATTTTCATCAGCGTTTTGATAGGAAATCAGGTCTGAGATTAATGTTTTATTCATTTGTTTATTTGCCAATTATATTGGCGGCTTATTTAATTTTTTAAAATTATGGAAAGCATGGAAACAATAGCAATAGAGGAAACTAAAAAAAAGGGGATAAATCCACAGAAGTTCGCTCTTTGGGTTGGGATGGCCAGTATAATAATGATGTTTACTGGATGGACGAGTGCATACATTGTCAAAAATGCAGCGGGTAATTGGCTAGAATTTGGTTTGCCTAGTATGTTTTACGCCAGTACGATTACTATCGTTTTAAGTAGCATTGTATTGCACCTATCGTATATAGGATACAAAAAGCAACGTGAGTTCATGTACAAAGGGCTACTTGTTTTAGCTTTCATATTGGGTGTATCTTTTGTAGTTATGCAATATCAAGGTTGGATGCAACTTTTTGGTATGGGTGTCGATTTTAAGGCTAATGTTGCTGGATCATTTACTTATTTGATTACAGCAGCTCATGCAGTGCACGTTTTAGGAGGAATAGCGGCTTTAATAGTGGCAATGATTCATGCATTCACATTAAAGTTTAGATATACAGAAAAAAGAAAAAATAGATTTGAATTAGTATTACAGTATTGGCATTTTGTAGATATATTATGGATATACCTACTTTTGTTTATGCTTAATACCAAATAGAAGGTATCATATACCAACAACTAATATAAAACTAACTAATTAAAGTAACGATTTAATGGCTACAGTAGAAACAGCAGCACATAACGATACACACAAGGATAACGATGGCAGTTGGGAGGGTGGCTCACAGCCATTCAAAGCCAGCTATGGTAAATTAATGATGTGGTACTTCTTGGTATCAGATGCATTTACTTTTGCAGGATTTTTAATTGCATATGGGGCTCTAAGGTTCAGTATGCCTACTTGGCCTGTTCCTGATTTTGTATTTAGTACAACTCCTTTTAATGGTCATGGCTTACCGCTAGTGTTTGTAACGGTAATGACTTTTATACTTTTGGCAAGTTCATTTACGATGGTAAGAGCCGTACAGGAAGGACACGAAGAAAATAAAAGAGGTGTCGTGAAATGGATGATCCTCACAATAGTCGGTGGATTCATGTTCTTAGGCTGTCAAGCTTGGGAGTGGAATAAATTGATAGGTGAAGAGCATATGTCGATTACTCAAAATCCATTCGGTACACATACAGAAGATGGTGTATATCTAGCGGGTGATGGGCACTATGTGAACGAAGGAGATACTTTTGTTGCTGGTGAATCATATCTTGTACATAAGCATGATGGCGAGTGGGCACCACTTGATTTTAAAGTGACCAGTGGTCCAGACGCTGGTATGATAAAATCTCAGACTTTAGGACCTAAGGCATTCGGGGCTTTATTCTTTTTTATAACTGGATTTCACGGGTTTCACGTATTTTCAGGAATAGTGATAATGTTGATTGTTACTATAAATGCAGCTACAGGTCTATACATAAAAAGGAAAAATGGTTACGAAATGATTGAGAAAGTTGGACTTTACTGGCACTTCGTAGATTTAGTATGGGTATTTGTTTTCTTATTATTCTACTTACTCTAATAATAAGGGATTTAACAATTATCATTATTGAATAAAAAATAAAAATAAATGGCACATTTAACATATGAAGAGTCGAAAAAATCGGCCTCAAAAATTATAATAATATTAGCCATCATTACGATAGCGGAGGTATTATTTGCTTTGCTTGGGAAGGGTTATCTAAAAGAAGGTATCGAATTTCATCCTGCCTTGATGGGAGGGGTTATGATTATCATGAGTATAGTTAAAGCATATCTCATAATCTTTGAATTTATGCACATGAAGTATGAAGCACCTGGTTTAGCTAAGTCAGTATTATTACCTACGTTACTTCTAGTATGGGGTGTGATAGCTTTTACATGGGAAGGTAGTGATTGGTTCAAAAGAAGAGACCTAATCAAAACTAAAAATGAAAGACCGATGAAAGATGTAAAAGTGGGATCTGTTTACGATTCTGCTGTTACAAGAAATATTGGTTAATTTTCATTAAGAAAAAATAGAAGGGGCGAATTGGTAGAACTAATTCGCCTTTTTTGTTTTGTATTTATATGACTATTCCAGTTTGTCGAATCAATGTAAAATTGGAAATAAACAGTGCATTATCGACGTCTACTATTGGTTTTGATTTGTTGTAATGTTAGATATTTGTACGGAAAATAAAAAAGAATGAAATATTTAGTGTCTAGTGTTGTATTCATACTAATAGCCATAGTACCTTTTGGGTCTTGGTATTACTTGCAAACCGGGCTTAATTACAGAAAAGAGGCTTTGAAGGAGTTGGAACCAAAAGAACAGTTTTCTGTGGATGGATTTGATAGTTCCATACTAAAATCAAAGACGACGTTATTCCAATTGAAAAGTGTAGAAGAAGATGTTCTACCTCAAATATTTGAACAATACAATAAATCAGAAACCTATCAAGTCGTAGCGATCGATTCTCCAGAAGAAGAACAGAATAATTGGATTACTATATCACCGATTATTGCTGATGTAATATCATCAAAATATGACGACGCTGGATTTATATTGGTTGATACGAGCATGATGGTAAGAAATACATATCCAGCTGATATGGACGGGGTAAGGCGAATGATTGAACATACATCGATCGTACTCCCTAGAATAAAAGAAATTGATATAAAACTGAAGAAATAATGGAAGGGAATACTGTTTTAGGTAGAAAGTTGGATATAGCCGCTATTATTGTATCGATTGCGGTTGTTGGTTTGGTGGGAGTGATGAGAATTCCAAGTATGAAGATCAATACGTCCATCGATTTTTCTTTTCTACCTCCAATGCATGCTTTGTTTAATTCTGTGGTAGCATTGGCATTATTGATGGCACTCTATTTTATTAAGAGCAAGAATATCAAAGCGCATCAAAATATGATTAATGTTGCGATGACGTTTTCATTTTTATTTTTGCTGTCATACGTTGTATATCATTTTACAACTTTAGAAACACTCTACAGTGATTTTGATCATAATAGAATTGTAACTGATGCAGAGAAAGCGCAATCTGGTTCACTGAGGACGATATATTTCACTTTTCTAGCATCACATATACTATTAGCTGCGATATCATTGCCTTTTATCTTATTTACGTATATAAGGGGATTTACTGGACAAATAACTAAACATAGAAGATTGGCAAAATTTGTGTGGCCAGTTTGGTTCTATGTTGCTGTGACAGGTCCTATTTGTTATTTTATGTTAAAACCATTTTACGCTTAAAAATATGAGAAAGTATCAAAAGTATATTTTGTTTATAGTTTTTTTATTGATTGTGGTTGGAACTTCTGCACAGTGTCCTATGTGTAGAGCAGCGGCCGAGACTAACCTAAACGCAGGTGGTACTGAGGGGAAAGGTCTAAACAAGGGAATTCTTTATATGTTGTCTTTACCTTATCTATTGATAGGAACAATAGGTTTCTTGTGGTGGAAGAATAAAAAAGAGGAATCAGCTGGATCTAAAGCTTAATTCCTCGTTTTATGACATTATCTAAATATTACGAAGTTCATTTAACTTACAGTAATTCGCTATCATACTAAAACTGGTAGGCATATCCAGCACTGAATTGAAATCCACTATTTCTTACAGAGATATCTACAACAGGGTCTTTGATCATGTTAGTGAAACTGTGATTGTACCTAGCATCTACAAATAACTTTCCGTTTTGGATATTGCGCTCTAATCCTGCACCAATTATACCAGATAATTGTGTTCGGTTATAGATTTCATCGTTGAGGTTGATATCTATTGTCGGTAAATTGAAATCCAGTATGAACGTAGCTTTAGGCTGAATACGAGCTGAGGTAGCATAACCTATTGATGGACCAATGATTCCATATGCTTTTGTTTTTTTATTTCCATATTTCACCTTCGCTAATAATGGAACCTCTAAATAATTAATATTTGTAGTAGCCTTAGCGCCGATTGGGATATCAATTCCTCCCAAGTCAAACGTTGTTCCCTCTTTTATATTAAATCCTCTCTTGATATATAGTAACTCTGGTTGAAATGATAGGTTACTATGGATGTCTACTTCAGAAGTGATTCCTACCAGAAATGATGTGAAGGATTGAGGCGCTTCATTAATGGCATCAATGTACAATTCGGCCTGAGCATCAGTAATACTTAATCCTCCCTTTAGTCCAATACTTACTTGGCTATATACAAATGTACTAGTCATAATGGCCATTGCTACGAGTGTAATCTTTACCTTTTTCATAAGTCTGAATTTTATTGTTAATGAATATTACTATCGAATCATTTGCTATTCTTGATTTATTAGTATTTGCGATAAAGACTAGGAACGGCTGTTAAGAAAGGGTTATAGGAAGGTTATTGGAAGTCTAATATAGAGGATAGAAATAGTAGAGATTAGAAAATATACCTTACACCGAGGCTGGCGTCGGCATCAAACTCTACTTTGTCAAGAACATTATAGTAAGGTAATATATCTATGAAAAGGTTTATCGGCGCAGTTTCAAAAGTATATTCGAGTCCAATGACAGTTGATATTAATAGGTTAGAATTAATATTTTCGTTGGCGAATCTATAAAATCCTCCAGCTCCAATATACCAGTCCAGGTTATTTACTTTGTTAGTTAATTGACTTTGCACCTGGTATAAGCCACCGATTGTCCCTAAAGAATTGCCACCCACACGAGATATACCTGCGATAGCTTCGATCGCTTGATTTTCTTCTATAAATATTTTGTACGAAGCATTGATAGATGTACCCAACCGGATCCCAACCGAAGATTTATACTCTTGAGCTGACAGATTACATATACTAGAAAATATAATAACCAAGGTTGCTACAATTTTTAATGATCTTTTCATATTCACATATTAGGGTAAGGAATTGTGTTACAAATATAAATATATTATTAAATATAAACATATGTCAAAATGGTTGGACATTTCAATTTGTCTATTTACGAATTGAAATATTTGCATATTCACTCACGTAAATTGATTACTTGTATTCAGTTACAGTTATAAAAGTTGGGAATTTGCGCATTGAGATTGATGAACTTATAGTCTTTGCTATCCCTCGAAATTAAAGCCGATAGATATTACTTGTGAGAATACGTTTTCTAAAACCTTAGCTTGATTAAGTTGATTGTCGTATATGAGCGTATTCGTCAATCCACGAGAAAATTTGATTTCTGGTGAGAATATGAAATATGGGTAGAAAAACTGCATCCCAAGACCAACTTCCCATTGGAAGTCATGAGAAGAGAATTTTAAAATTGATTTCTTGGAGTCACTGTTACCTGCTACGTCATAGCCATACTTGAGCCCGAGGGTAGCAAATACACGTTTATCCTTGTAAGGTTTTGATTTGTACCTCATCTGAAAAGGCAATTCGAAGTATACTGGCTCTGCATTATTGAATTGAGTAGTGGTAGTGCTAGACTCTGTAAATTCCAATTGTCTGGACACAAATGAAAAACCGGGTAGAAATCTAAAATCAAAATTGTATCCAAGTTTCAAATTGGCTATCATATGAAGTTCCAGACCTACACCGCTTGCAGGTTCGGCGATACGTATTTCATCATTTCCAATGAAAAATTTCGATTGGTTGAGAATATAACCACTGTTATTTAACCCAATACTAAGTCCGAAATAATATGATTTTTTTTGAAATCCCTTATAGTTGTAATTACCAACGTCACCAGCTTGGCCCATCAGATAGACCATACTGAATAGAGAAAAAGCTAAAAAGAGAATTATTTTTTTGCCAAATAAATGGTGCATATACCGAAGCTTAAAGATTTATAGGATGTATCCCTGAAACCTGTTTTTTTCAAAATTGATGCAAAGTTATCATAATCGGGAAAAACTTGGACGGATTCGTATAAGTATTCGTACGCTTTTGGATCTTTTGAAGTCACTTTACCTATAACGGGCAAAATATATTTAAAGTATATGTTGAATAATTGTTTTAGTGGAAAAACTTTGGGCTTCGAAAATTCTAATATCATGCAGGTTCCGTTTTTCGAAAGTACTCTATTCATCTCTTTCAAACCAGCTTCCAAATTTTCAAAATTTCTAACTCCGAAAGCTGCCATTATTGTATCGAATTGACCATCCCTGTATTTTAAATTTTCAGAATCTCCTATTTCTAATGTTATGATGCTGTCTAGAGCTTTCTTTTCTATTTTTGTTTGGCCTACTCTTAGCATTTCGCTGGAAATATCCATCCCAATGATCGACTCAGGCGAGAGTATTTTGGCAGCCATGATAGACATGTCTGCAGTGCCCGTAGCTATATCGAGGATGTTTTTTGGGTTGTCTTTCTTGAGCATTTTGATTGCTTTCTTTCTCCACAGTACGTCTATTCTGAGTGTAAGTAGTCTATTGAGAAAGTCATAGAAAGGGGCAATCTTGTTGAACATCGACGTGACTTGTTTTTTCTTTGATTCCTCCTGAGAATCATAAGGAGTCACTTTCTTGTATTCTGCCATATTAATTGATCAGCTTTTATTTCTGTAGTGTGAAACTTGAAAACCAAGGTCAAATATATCAATAACTTAATATGAATTATGTTTTACTTATTGTCATTTATTATGTGGTATTTTTTTACATAAGGTCATTATAGTGTGATATGATTATATTTCAAACTGGTTAGTCAATTTCCTTCTGCTGAATGTCTTTAAATGATCGTAAGTCATACAATGTCATCATGAAGTAACAGGATGAATCACCTTAATATCACATTTAAGTTGCGAGGGGTAGATCTTTTAGTTTTGTTTTTTGTACCTCAGTAGTAACCTTTTTTATTTTCTTTGTAATCCAATGAATAAAACTCCATATCGAGCAATATTAGATTACTATTGGGATGCCAAGACAAAATATAGTCTACATTCTCCTTTTGTGTTTGATTTTCACAACACAGTAATGAAAGTACAAGCTTCAGACTCAAAAATCGACGCTATTGAGCACGAGCGAAATACATTTTTAGATGATAAGTCAGAAATTTCATTTGTCGAATATGGAGCGGGGTCTAAAAACTCCAACGGTCTGACTAGGGTAGTGCGAGATGTTGCGAAATCATCCTTGTCAGGAAAATGGCAATGCCGTATGATGTACAATCTCATCAAAAGATATCGACCTAATACTATTCTTGAAATAGGTACTTCATTAGGGGTTTCTACTGCATATTTGGCGGCAGCGTCATCTGATTCATCTATCATAACATTAGAAGGTAATCCTGCCTCAGCTGATCGCGCGATTTCTCTTTTTGATAAACTAGATATTCAGAATATTAAATTGATAGAAGGAGAATTTGGCGATACCTTGATCAAATCTTTGGACACACTTACGCACGTTGATTGTGCTTTCATAGATGGAAATCATAGAAAGCAAGCCACCATAGATTACTTTAATACTATAAGGGCCTATTGTGATAGTAGTTCTTTTATCATTGTCGACGATATATACTGGTCTGAAGGGATGCACAGTGCTTGGTGCGAAATCATCAATCATGAATCAGTTGCTTTTTCTATTGATTTGTTTCGGTTTGGTATTGTATATTTTGATCATTCTATAATGGAAAAACAACATTACAAACTGATAGAAGCAAAGTGGAAATTATGGTCTGTAGGCATATTCGGTTGATAAGTATTTTATCCTTAAATGATAATTTTTTATGATGTGTTATAGCTTGTTAATCATTTGTTTTATCTTTAAGATTCATAGAAATAATGGATATGTATCGCTTATTTTTTTTAATAGGATTTTTAGGTTTTTATTCATTGGCTTATAGTCAGAATAGTTTTTATAATGGAACACAACAGGTATTAGGAAGTCAATCCATAAATAGTACAGTTCCAATAGCGATTGATGATATAAATGGTGATCAGAAGGACGATATTATATTATTTGATCAAGGAAAGCTGCTTAAGACATTCGTTCAGAATGGAGTCGATAAACCATTTACTTATCAGATGCATACACAGACTTCTGCATTCGGTGATCTAGCGGTAGTTACTGGAGATTTGGATAATGATGGTACACCAGAGATCGTAGCTAGCGGTAATGAAAATGGATCTGAGATTTTATTTGCGCCTAGCGGGCTCTATAGCACGGTACAAATAACACCTCCAGTTTTTTCTCAAAATACCAATCTTGTAGATTATAATAATGATGGATTCCTTGATCTGTTTGTTTGCAATGACGTAGGCGAAAATCAGACTTATATCAATGATGGAACTGGAAAGTTAAATAGAGAGACAATAATTGATTTTCAGACATCTGAGGAAGATGATATGTCCGGAAATTATTCTTCAATCTTCACAGATATTGATAGTGACGGTGACCTAGACCTTTATATCGGCAAGTGCAGGGCTGGAGTCACTGATCCCACTGATCCGCGACGGGTCAATACGCTCTACATCAATAATGGAGATGGTAGCTATACCGAAGATGCTCAAAGTTTCGGGTTGGACAATGGTGCTCAATCTTGGTCTGTAGACGCTGGAGATGTAGATAATGATGGAGATATAGATATGATAGTCGCAAACCATGACAGGGCGCATGATCTTATGATAAATGATGGAAATGGAAACTTCTCACGATTCGGAGAACTACCAGAAGAGTCTAAAAGTTTTGCCTACCAAAGTTTTTTTGCTGATTTTGATAATAACGGATGGTTAGATATTTTTATCACTGAACCTTCTAATAGCTACATTTTATATAATAATCAGATGGTATTTTCTCAATATGATCTTTCTCAAGGAGGTAGTGGCGCATTCTCTGCTGCCGCTGGAGATTTTAATTCTGATGGTTGGCTTGATCTATACCTTGGATTTGGTGATTCATTTCAGGTAGCGGGTAACCGCTCAGATATAATCTTAATCAATGAAGGTGGATCGCATAATTATCTGAATGTCAATCTGATTGGCTCCGTTTCTAATAAAGATGCTATCGGTGCTAAAGTGACGATTTATACTTCGGAAGACCTGAAAGTAAGAGAGGTAATCGCTGGAAGAAGTTACGGTATTATGAATAGTACCGTGTCTAGGTTTGGATTGGGAGATATCGAATTGGTCGACTCTATCAAGGTAGATTGGCCTTCGGGAAACAGGAGTGTCATAACGAATGCAGTAGAAACCAATACCACATTGACCATCTCGGAAGATGGGTGTATTACTAGACAGTTGCTATTGTCTGACTTAGAATTGTGTGATGGAGGCCCAGTAGTCGTTAGGCTGGATGAAGACTATTCCAGCTATAATTGGTCTGATGGTAGTGAAGCTGATAGCCTGAAGATTACTCAGCCAGGGACGTACTCAGTGCTAGTAGAGAAAGATGGTTGTACTGTTAGAAGTAATACTTTCGAGGTAGTGGCAGAGCAACCTCATTTGAGTGACGAACTGGTATATGTTGATTCTTATTTTGGATGTATTGATCAAGAACTAAAATTGGAAACGATATCTGGATCAGCATATGAATGGTCCTCAGGCGAATCCAAAAGGAGTATTTATGTGACAGAATCAGGGTATTATCAAGTAAGCGTTTCGACCAATTGTGATACATATGTATCTGACTCGATCTACATAGATATGTATACATCAGATGTTCCCGAGATCATAGAGGATACGGTATTGATGGGTGAGTCCGCTACACTTTCATTGCTAGGTGATGACGTAAGTTGGTATAGAGAATTGCGTGACCAATTTACAATTGCTGAAGGGAGCACACTTATTACAGGACCTTTGATGAGAGATTCGGTATTCTATGCTGGTGATAGGTGGACAGATTTAGGCTTTCAAGATGAATTACTCAGCCCTGTACCGCTCAATAGTAATTTTGATTATCAGTTTGTAGGGAATGACACACTGGACTTCAAGGTGTTATCCCCGTTTAGATTGAAGTCTATAGCTGTGAGAGCTGATGTCAGCGGACAAAGAGAAATAGAGATATGGAAGAAGGGAAATTTGATCTTTTCGGCGCTCCAAGAAATGGAAGTTGGAATAAATAAAGTGAATATAGATGAAATTCTTGAAATCGGTGACTATCAATTGACGACTGATGAACAATTGAATATTCAGCAATTAGGACAAAGCGATCCAGGTTTTTCTTATTCAGAGCAATTTTTTGGTAACGACAAAATACAATCAGGTTACCTCAAAATAGGGGAGAGTCGATTGTATGAAAATGTAATCCCATATTTCTTTGAGTGGAATGTCAACTATGCTTACTTCAGCTGTGAAAATAGATACCCTGTGATCGCTCGAATAAGTGAGGATGTATCTACAGATGATATAGATACACGATTTAATATCTATCCCAACCCGTCAGATGGTAATTTCTATATAGATTCAGAAGTAGAAGTTTCTCTAGGTATATATGCCATGGATGGGAGATTGGTCGTGTCCTCTGATAAGTTTATTGGGGAATATAATTTGAATCATCGTTTACCGACAGGTAGTTACATGATCAGACTCACTTTATCAAATAGAGTGTATAGTAAGCTGATTATGATTAAGTAGGGATTTCTGTAAATAACGAATATCCTTATTCAATAACAGTTTATCTAACTACTTCTGAAAAGATTTCCCCGCTTGTTGGTATTTTAGCCTAAAACGATCCCTTTTTAACGTCAAATTTTTAAATCTTAATTTGAAATATCAATTACTTCGTTATTAAAATGTAACCTCAAAACTAGTTACAGCGGCAACATTAAATACACCTAGTACCAAATTTCCATCTTGGTCACGAACATTACCTCTGCTATTCGCTACAGGTAGTGCAAAGATAGAGTTATCACCGTTTGTTGTCTGTTCTTGAACTAATCTCATGAAGTCAAATGCGTCGTTAGAAATAGAATATATTTCGCTTCTTATTCTATCCCCAGGATTTATGTCTCTAAATAATCCATCATCGCCAATCGCATTGATAGCGAATCTGAGAGGTCTGATAAATGTAACACCATCTAAGTTAGTTCCTGGATTGAAAGAAGAATCATAGATTAGATTTATTTCCTGTGGTTTGTTGAGTAATGTATCATTTCTGTATGATTTGACCCAGTACGTATCACCTTGTCCTGGGAAATCTGTAGCGTACAATTCTGCAAAATATCCATCGTCACCAAAGCCTTCGGTTTCTAAGAAAATACTTATGCTATCTATTTCAGGAACTCGATATAATTCTGTACTCGAGGTTAGGATTTTATCATCCACTTCTATATTCAGGGAGAATTTATCCCCAATATTTCCGATACCTTCATTGACGGGATTATATACATATCGACCACCTTCAACATGATCGAAATTAAATACTTGAGTACCATTTGTTACACTTACTGTAGCGTTAGTGATCCCAGTAGGTACTCGATTGTCAAAGTAATCTTGCGATTCAGTGATTTGTATGACTTGCGGCTTCACTTCATTGGTGATCCAAGCATCAACTACGATCTGTGATGCTTCGAATCCATTATCTACTTCTATTGCGTCTTCGCATGATGCAAGTCCGATTATAGAAAGTATTGCGATTATATAAGTATATTTTTTCATAATTATTAGCTTTTAGATATTGTAATTGTCTCCTTATTTGAATGTGAAGTTGTATGATATTGATGGTATGAAGTTACCAATTACAGATAGACGTATGGCCTCAGTGTTTACTGGAGCACCGACATTCACTCTCTGATTTTCTTGTCTGAAATATATAGAGAATGGATTTCTACGGGAGTAAATATTGTAAATACCAAATACCCATTGCCCTTTCCATTTTCGATTGCCAGGTTTCGGATCTATAGTAAGCGATAAGTCTAATCTATGATAGTCAGGAATTCGTACATTGTTTCTTGAGTTGTTGTCATTATTTGGCACGAAATACCCTTGCTGATAATACCCACTGTTGGCAAACGTTGTCGGCGTACCTGAGTTATATACAAAGTTGGCACTGAGCGTAAGTCTTTTCGTCAATTCATAGAATGTAGTAACACTGAGATTATGAGTCTGATCGAATCTTGATGCATACCATTCATTATTATTGATACCATCTACTAATCTTTCACTTCTCGCAAGTGTATAACTTACCCATCCTGAAAATCTACCTTCAGCTTTTTTGAGCATTAATTCCGCACCATAGGCTCTTCCTTCACCGTCTAGTGTCTGGCTTTCTACCAATTCATTCAGTATCAGATCGGCACCGTCTATGTAGTCTACTAAGTCATTTAACTTTTTATAATATATTTCCCCAGAGAATTCATATTTGTTGTCCTTGAAATTTTGAAAATAGCCAAGTGCTACCTGATCGGCCATCGCTGGCTTTATGTTATTAGTTGCTGGCGTCCAAATATCTACAGGTGTCGATGCGGTCGTATTTGATAGTAAGTGTATGTACTGAGCTGTTCTATTGTAGCTTGCTTTCAATGAACTATTATCACCGAGATCAGCTTTTAGTGAGAATCTAGGTTCTAGATTAAAATAATCTGCGATCACCTCTCCGCTCTCAGCGCGTGTTACATTGATCAATGGTCTCTGTACGCCTCGCTCTGCATCGCCAAATTCGTATACATTTCTAGCTCCTAGATATGCAAAGTGGGATAATCTTAATCCGTAATTAACTTGAAGTCTGTCTAATAATGTAATCTCATTTTCTACGAATATATTACTCTCAAGCGAGTACTGTTCTGAGGTGCTGATGTCAACTGTCACATCATTAGATACAGAGACTGCATTCGCAGGTTCAAATATGTAATAAATAGACTGCCCTCCAAATCTAAGTATATTTTGCGGGCTTATGAACCATGAAAACTCTGGTTTGAAACTGTAATTCTTTATTGTGGCGTTCCAGTCAAATGAATCTTCATCTGTATCGCCAAAGTTGATCTGATAGTCATAATTACTGTAGTAGGTAGTTAGATTAGCAAAGAGTTTATCACTGAATAGGTGATTCCATCTTACTGTACCAGTTTGATTACCCCAATTAAATCCAGCGGCATCGCCGAAACCAAAATTATCTCTACCAAAATATCCAGACAAGAATACCTGATCTTTCTCACTGAACTTATAGTTCGTCTTTAATGTCAGATCATAGAAGTTGAGCACAGCGGATCCTATGTCTTCGTTTAAGAAAGGCTTCGCTAGTACATCTATGTATGATCTTCTTCCTGCGATGATAAACGACGATTTATCTTTTACAATGGGAGCTTCTACGGATAGTCTGCTGAATATTGTTCCTACTCCTCCATTTACTTCTAGTTTTTTATTATTACCTTCTTTCATTCTTACATCTAGGATAGAAGAGAGTCTACCTCCATACCGGGCAGGAATTCCACCTTTATATAATTTTACGTCTTTTACAGCATCTGGATTGAATACAGAAAAGAAGCCAAATAAGTGGGAAGAATTATATACAGGCGCTTCATCTAATAGTACTAGATTCTGATCTATAGATCCTCCTCTTACATTGAATCCTGCGGCCCCTTCTCCCACGGATGTAACGCCAGGAAGCAATTGTATTCCTCTTAGTATCTCGGTCTCTCCTAATAGCGTAGGTAACTTCGTGAGCGTCTTGATGTCGAGTTTATTGACACTCATCTCTAGGGCTTTTACATTTCTATCTATTTCCTCAGCAGTCACTACGATTTCTTCAAGCGTATTTGCATCTGCGCCAAGTTCGATGTCTATTTTTAGGTTTTTGTCTAATGTTATGGTTTGTACTACATCTTTATACCCAAGGTAAGTACCATTAAGTGTATAGGTTCCACTTTCTACGGTAATGGAGTAGAAGCCATATTCGTTTGATACTGTGCTAGCACCGTTTTCAGATAGATATATGAATGCTCCGATAAGCGTCTCCCCATTTTCTGCATCCTTGATATATCCTGATACGGTGTAATCTTGTGCCTGAGTAGATTCGGTAAAAAATAATACTGATAGCAGTACCACTAGTGATTTAAAAATTTTCAAAAGTTATGATTTTATTATTCAATATGTGTGTAACGTTTGAAACATAAAAGAGTAAATGAAATTCTTATTTTTTTTCAAAATAAACGACAAATAGATACTTACCAAGGATGGTTTAATGGTAATAGTAGATTAATTATCACAAAGAAATATTGTATAGCTGATCTGTAGAAAAATATATGCTGATTTGAGAATCTATATACAGGACTATTCTAGCTAGTCATCTAAAAACAGGATTTCATGATATTTCGTTCTATTTGGTTTATCTTTGAGTTAAAATTTACCACAATTTGAAGAATGTTTTCTTTTTGTTAATTGTTTTTTATTTAGTTTCATGTCAATCAGACTCAGGATCTGGAGCGGGAACAGTTATCATATTTGGTGATGTTGTAGGAGCTTACACTGGAGAATGTGCAGATTACAATCCCAACACTTCTGAATTGATGAATAGAGAAGATGCTACACTTTCTATTATAGCAGTCTCCCTCCAAGAAGCAGAAGTCAAACCGTCTTGCGCAAGGTTTGAGGATTTACAATTAAAAGTTAAAAGTTCTTCTGCGGAAGAGATTATATTCGAAAAGATAAATTCAGAAAGCCAAATAATTACACTCAAATATATAGCAGCTAATGACAGCATCATATTATCGCAGTCAGATACAAGTGTTTACAATCTATTATTTGCAGGAATAAGACAGTAGATTCATCATTCACAATCGATAGAGGATATTTCTATCGCGCCATTGTCTCCTAATGTGAGAATATTACAATCACCATTTCCATTTTTGAAGATTGGCCCACCTCTGTACTGAGAGAAATACAAATCTTCGTTCATAAGTGTAATATTAGTATCAGGATTCAGTGCTGTGATTGAGGTTGTCAATTGACCAGTGTTGTCTATCCCGACTCTAAAGTATTTCCCACCCGCACTCTTTAGAACTATGCCAAAGTTACTATCTTCAAATTGTACATTGGAGTTTATTATTTCGACACGTTCTGATGGAGCATCACCTATTATGTCGACTTGAATATCCGAACCGCCTCCAAGACTTATCCTCGCATATTGGTCATCAGGAGTGATAAATACGATGCCCTTCGTTGGATCTTCTATTACAATATCAGAATTGGTTATTCTGTTCCTCGCTTCTGGAGTGATGGTCATTTTGAGTGTATTGAGCCCATACGTGATGTCTGACGCCAATAAGCAGCCCGATGGCAAAAACGGATAAGCACCCCAAGCTCCTTCATAACCAGAGTAGCCATTTCCATTATTGTCTGGGTATGTATCATAGTATGCTATTCTATTTGGAGCTTCTGGATCCTCTAGGTCATATACTTGAAGCCCATCATGGTAGTATGATATATATAGTCTATCCAATTTTACGAAAGGATTATGAGGTCTATTATTCAGGCTAGCGGGTGCTTCTAATGGATCCTTAAAACTATTTGTCGTAAATGGTTCTTCGATATCCGATATGTCATATACATATATCGGTCTTCCGATTGGTACTTCCTCGGCGATGTATAGGTATGGTTCTGAAGAATGCTTCCAAGCGCTATGGTTATAACCTCCTGATGAGTCTCCGGCT
Organism: uncultured Saprospiraceae bacterium; assembly: GCA_938007965.1. GTDB lineage: Bacteria > Bacteroidota > Bacteroidia > Chitinophagales > Saprospiraceae > CAJXUU01. The sequence continues at coordinate 44,783 of CALLMH010000014.1, forward strand.
CCTATTCTGTATACATTTTCCAGATCTCGCATATCCCAGATTTTCATTCCAGGGTATCCGTGACTTGCATACATTGTGTCATTCTGAACATAGGCATCGTGGATATAGTAGTTGCCATTTGCTACTTCTCCTGGCAACTCTCTGAATTTTACGTTTTTCAATAATACAGGGTTACTAGGATCGGTTTTAACATCATAAACAAAAACACCGTTATTAGACGTATTAGAACCAAGCACATAAAGTCGTCCAGAAGATTTATCTACAAATATATTGTGGGCCTTTGTAAAGTCTGATTGATTTTGAGTTTGGGTGAAATTATTTTTATTTATAATCTGTAGGCCTTGATTACAGCTAGAGGTTACGTCACAGACTGCATAGACATAATCTTCATATTCTTTGAAGTCTCTCCAGAATGTATTGGTACCATCTACCCACTGATGGACAAGGGTAGGGTTACTACAATCAGTTACATCTACTATGTTGATAGCTGTATTGCTCCCAACGACAGCAAATTCTCTACTTCCATGCTGATATCCCCATACATCATTATACTCCGCTCCAAGACCGCTAAGTATTCCTACTCGCTTCATATTAAGTGAATCTTGTCCCATGGCAACGGCATTAAATGACATGCATAGAATAAAAAATAAAACGTTTTTCATCTTACAATTTTTGTTATTAGATTTATAACTCAGGGTATATCGCATAGATTAAGTAACTCAAGCGATAATCAGTAGGGATTTCATTCATTCATAACGTAGAAGTAAAAGTAATAGTTTTTGTATTAATGATTCGAAGAAATTTTAGTTTTGTCGGCTAGTAATTTTATTTTTTATAAAGATAAATTACCAATGAGTTCAAGGAGAATTCCAGTAATGAATTAATAGTTACTTATCTCTTGAGTAGCTGAAATTTTGAGAAATAAAAAAAAAAACTCACTACAGTCAATGATTCTAGAGATAGTTGCTATCAAATCCAAATGGTAGTAAATCCTTGCACGATTCTAATTTATAAACCATATCTCCATCTCCTTTGAGTAGCACAGGGAAGTCTTGTCCATGTCTCGTAGCAAATTCTGAGATAACTTGACGACATGCTCCGCAAGGTGACACTGGTCTGTCTATAAACTTCTTGGGGTTGTGACTTACGATGGCTAATAGCTTGATCGGCGACTTCGGCTCGTTTGCTCCAGCATTATATAGTGCTACTCTTTCCCCACATATACATAGCGGATAGGAAGCATTCTCTTGATTGCAGCCACCGTAGACGTTATTTTCTGCTGTCATTACAGCTGCACCGACATGAAATCCTGAGTATGGTGCATATACACTATCAAGCATCTTTACAGCTTTTGACATAACGGATTGCTCGATATTAGTCAACTTTGAAACGTCCTCATAGACTTTGAAAGTAGAAGTGACTTGTATTTCTTTCATATATATACTTTGTATTAATATTAGTTTGCTCAGGGCAAGATAATCATTTATAAGTTGATGATGATTACTTGATTTATTTATTGTTCTGTCGGTCGAGAGGAATTGAATGTATCTGATTAGTAGCCTGGTCTGTATGTAGCGCCTAGCTGGAGTAGATGTGTATTTCCATATCCAAACTCACCGAATAGACCGATTTGGGGTGTGATAAAGTACCTTGCTCCAGCTGATACATAATATACGATTGAAGGAATATTTACTTCAGATTCGAAGCCGTTCAATAAGCTATTGATAGCATTTTCGGATATTGTTTTTCGCCTGTTGAAACTGTACCCAAAATAAGTAGAAGCGTAAGTATCTAGCTTTTCTAGTTTATAGAGATGGTAAGAAAGTTTTCCACCAATAGTATATACATTATTTCTTTCTGTGAATGAACCTCCTTCGCAGATACAGTCTTCCCCGCCAGGAATCGGAAAAGGAGAATTACATTGTAGTGCACATATGGGATCATTGATGATGTCGTTTATGTCGTCAATTGTATAATCATTTTGAGCATCTACTCTGTAATAGTTGAAGAATGCACCGATGGATATCGCTTGAGTGAGTCCGTATTCGTAGGATAGATTTATTGAGGGACTGGGATTTCCCGAACCTGACCCTCCACCTACTAGATTGAATGTAAAATCACTTGGATTAATAAGGCCAATTCCAATATTTATATTTTGATCTCCGACAGAATGATATGCAATAGAATCTAAAGCTAAGTAGTTTGATTTTCTTTGCTGAGCGATACAATCTGATATGAGAAATGACAATAGAACTACGAAAAGGATGTTTATCTTCAGAGATTTGGAGAGCATATTGAACGTCTTTTTTTAGTTAAGACGAAAAATAACATAATAGGTACATATAGCGCACAAAAAAATTATATACGATAGCTATCAGTTGGAAACAGAAGATGTTTTTTGAATACGAGAATGTAGTTAATCAAAGAGATTACACTTTGGCCAAAGTCTGGTAGATATGATATGTCAGGTTTTAATGTATTGTGATCTAAAATTTAGGAATTGCCATTACAAGAATATTTCAATAACAAAACGCCTCGCGTGATGAGAGGCGTTTTGTATTAGCGTATCCGTCATTTCGATAAGTTGAGCGTAACTGTTTCAGATCGATTTTTCCAAACAATTCTGCCATCAGATTTTAATCGATATTTATTGCCATTTCTATCTAGAAATTCATTTTTACGATTACGATTTTGCTTGTAGTTTATCCAATCTTGATTTCCTCTTCTAGCTCTAAGTCCATCTCTTGTATCTTCGAGTGTGACATACTCATCTAGTTCTCGGATAAAATATCTACCTCTGATACCTCTGTTAGGTCTTATTATATCTCGTTCAGATCTACGGGAGTTGCTGTAGTAGTCATTAGATCTATTATTTCTGTCATACCGATATACATCGTTGAGTTCATCAATGTAGAAGGAACCATCAATACTACATCTAGGGCCACATTGATGATTATGTAGAACATGTTCTTTTTTGACGAACCTTATTCTTTCTCTGCCATAATTACTTCGAAAAGTAAGTTCATGTATATTCCTTATTCTGATGGTGTTGCCAAATTTATCGACAAAAAGTCCATTATTTTGTATTCTGAATGTCTCCCATCCTCTAGAGGCTAGATTTTTGACACGGATACGATTGTGTTTTACTTTGAGTTTGATTTGTTGACCATGATATGGATTGATCCATTTTCCATTAAGATATGATCTCCGATGTTCTGCCGATGCTAGAAATGGTATTGCAAACAATAGGCTAAGATAAATTATACGTTTCATACGCGTTGATTTTAGAAACCCGTTTCCAGGTGGTGGTCAATGCTTCTCTATTGTTATGTACACGGTAAATTTACTTCGAGTATTGTTAATATTTTGTTTTTAGAAAGATAGCGGATTGTTAATGCATAGAATCTCTAAAGTGATATGGTCAGATACTAAGAAAACAAGGCTTATAATCGCCACCACGTCCATGTGTATCATCTACTGTTACATATCAGACAACTTCATATTTCATATCGCAAGTAATCGGATCGTCATGCACAGATCTGTAGGGACGGCATTTTATTATACCATAAGTCATGTTGGAAATGTAGATTTTTCCAACATTATTTCTAGTGTGTGCTATGGCTTCTTCAGAAATGAACGAAGGCCTTTCGGTAATAGTCGAGTTGCGTATAATCCAACGTAATTTAGCTTTATATTCGACTTACTTTTTATCAATCGAGTACTTGCCTGCTCCTAGTAGACTTATCGCTAGATATCCCACAGCATAGAGCAATGCAAATTCTTTCTTTCCAAATGGATCATTTGCATGCACTACAAAAGCAGCTACCAACATCGTAAAGATGAGTGGTACAGTCGCCCATTTAGTTTTGAATCCAATCACGATCATAGCCGCACAGATGACTTCGGCGAATACAGTGAGTACAAGAGATATAGTGGGCCCCAACCCTATAGGATCAGCAAATTGGATCTCTCCGCCTGCAAATAATTTCATCATTTTAGGAATACCATGAGATAACATAAATCCTCCAAAACCAATTCTAAGGATGAGTTTTGCTAAGTTGTTTTGATCTTTCATAATGTAATGCATTTATTTTTCTTTCGTCAATATAGGGATTGGAGATCAATTTTCAGTGTTTTAGCCTTTTACAATTAGAATGGGATTGTTTTCGTGAAAGGGTGGTTACTGAGATATGTTCTTATGATTCCATTGGTTTCTGGATTTATGGGGACATATTTTATTGCTTCTTTCATCTCTTCGATTCCGTAATTCAGATCATCAGTGCCGATATATCCATAGCCTTTGTAGTGGCCTTCTTCGATGAGGATGATTCCTTTTTCATCTGGCGCTCTGCCGTCTGTAATAATGACGAAGTTTTTATCAAATATTCTTTTGAGATATTCTATTCCTATTTCTGCTCGACTGTTGTAGTCTTCGGCGTTTTCTTCTAGGATACATGCGCCATAGCATACCTGCGTTTTGTAGAGAAAGCATGGACCTGATTTTTCATATAGATCAGTTTTGGACTGGCACAAACCGAGTTCTCGAGTGATACCTGCAAGGTGCGAAATAGCCCCTTGCTTAGATCCGTAGTGAGAGAGTATATTTTTATTTTTTCGTGTTTTGATAGAGGATTTTTCCCATTTGTAGCATAGATAACCATTGGTGTCAAAGTAGTGATGGATAAAGTATGGATATTCGTTCGTTCGTTGGGCTTTGTTGACTTCTGGTTTGTATGCTTTTATTTCGTGAGATTCTAAGAGAAGAGCGATCAGTTCGTGTCCTGTTTCTTCATAAGTAATATCGGCGACCATCTTTGCCAATCGTTCAGCCTTCTGAGTGGTTTTGGAGAAGTGCTGCATGACTCTCTTTTTGATATTGATGCTCTTGCCTATGTATATGATTTTATTGTAGACATTGTGGAAGTAGTATACACCCGGTCCTTCAGGTAGAGAATGTAGCTTGTCGAGGCTGATTTCTTTTGGTAGTTTTGATGTTTTTATTCCTTCATTTACGATTTGATCTATAGTCTGATCCGCGTAGTCTTGATTTAAGATTCTTTCTAGGAGTTCGGTAGTCGCCATGGCATCATCTAGTGCTCTATGTCGTGCATCTACTGATATACCAAAGTGCTTGATGAGATTACCTAAGCTGTAAGACCTGAGCCCTGGGAATGTCTTTCTACTAAGTCTTACCGTACAGAGCTGGCGTTTGGTGAATGTATATCCGAGACTTCCAAATTCTTCTTTTAGAAAAGAGTAGTCGAACCTTACATTGTGAGCAACGAATATAGCTCCTTCGGTCATTTCAACCACATTTTTAGCCACTTCATAAAACTTGGGAGCGTCTGCCACCATCTCGTTTGTGATGCCAGTGATCCGAGTAATCTCAGGGGGAATAGATCGGCCAGGATTTACCAATGTCTGGTACTGGTCTATGACCTTCTCACCATCAAACAGCACGATTCCGATCTCAGTGATTTTATCCCGTTTGGCCATGCCGCCAGTGGTTTCTAAATCGACTATGGCGTATATTTTTTTCTTGGATGCTATAATCTTGGATTTTATGAATAGTTTTACAAAGTAAGAGAAAAGTTTGATATTGAGAATACAATACATCCTAATAATTTTAATGTATCGATAATTCTACTCGATGATTAATTGTACATTTACAGTCAAAATAAACTTATGACTCACATAGATTCTACATTCAAAATAATGCACAGCATTCGGAAAACGATAGCGTTTACACTATCTAGATTGAGTCTGGAGCAAATAAATAAGGTGCCCCACGGTCAGTCAAATAATATAATATGGAATGCTGCTCATCTCATCTCAGTGCAGCAGTTGCTAGTAAATAGAAGGTCTGGCGCTCCCTATACTGAGGATAAAAATATCACAGCGCCATACAAGCCGGGGACATTTCCCGATGGTGATGTTGATCAAGAATTCGTAGATTATATCAAGGAAAGATTGGTTAAGTCATCTCTGAAATTGGAAGAGGATTATAAAGATGGATTGTTTGATAATTATGAACCTTTCGAAACGCGGACTGAGGTCAAATTGGCGGATGCGACCGATGCTATCAATTTTTTACTATTTCATGAAGGGGTCCATTTGGGATATATTATGAGCTATATCAATTTGCTAAAATAGCTGGATACCTAGAATGTTGTGCTTTATTTGATGTCGAGTTTTACATGGTAATTTCTCAAGACTACACCACGGCATTGTACAAGTTGAGGGGCTACTACTTCAAATCCTTTGTGTAGGAAAAATGGCTTCGCAGTAATGCTTACATCGCTCGTTATTTCTTTATGGTTTTGTTGTATTGCATATGTAATCATTTTTGATAGGAGTTCTGAAGCGATACCCATGCCTTGGTATTTGTGATGCACATACATTACATCAAGGTATCCATTGATATCGATAGAAGCCATGCCGACAAGAATATTTTCATGCATACTAAGTAAGAAATAATGAGTTTCTATCCTTCGAATCCAATTTTCTTTAACATCTGCACCTTTTGCCCATGCTTCTATTTCTTGAGGAGAATAATCTGTCGTATTTACTGTACTAATAGTATCTCTGAACAAGGAAGTTATTATGTTTAAGTTCTCAAATTTTGCAATAGAGTACGTCAGATTTTTCATTTATTATTCGTAGGTTTAGTTTTAAAGATATATAACTTCCAATATGCAAGATAGAATTACATTTTTAGTTTTTATTGTTTTCATTTGTTCTATTTCTTATGCTCATTCTCAGCTATCAGGTACGATATATGGTGAGTCTGGGGAGCCGCTTTCATTTGTTACTGTATATAAAGAAGGTACATCCAAAGGTACAGTGAGTAACATAGATGGACAATATTCTCTAAAACTAGATCCTGGAGAACACACTATTGTATATAAGTTTATTGGTTATGAAGAATACAAGGAGGTCATAACGATCGACAGTGAAATGGTGAAAGATATAGTGCTAAAAGAGGCTAGCGTAGCACTAGAAGAAATAGTAGTAAGTGCAGATGCAGAAGATCCGGCATATAGAGTTATCCGTGCAGCTATTAAGGCGAGAGATTCGCATAAAGAATCAATAGAAAAGTACCAGGTAGACTTATACGTAAAAGGAGTGGTCAAAATGCTGAAAGCGCCTAAGAAAATACTGGGTCAAGAAGTAGGTGATATGGAAGGTATGCTAGACACGACAGGTCAAGGTATTGTTTATCTTGCCGAATCTCAATCTACCATTTCTTTTCATCAACCAGATTTGCTCAAAGAAGAGATGTATTCTTCTATAGTGGCAGAGGATGATGGCAATTATAATTTTAATAGATTCCTGGGATCAAATTTTGATATATATGATGAGTATTACGAATTTAGTAGATCGATAATCTGCCCGCTTGCGGATAATGCTATGTTATTCTACAAGTATAAAATGCTAGAGACTAAGGTAGATCAAGATGGAAGAATGATCAATAGGATACAAGTCATACCGAAATCTAGTGCGCGTCCTACGATGTTTGGAGAGTTATTTATTATCGAGGACAAGTGGAATGTAAAAGAACTTGATCTATCATTTACAGGTAAAGCGATAAAAGAGCCATTTTTTGATACCATTACAATACGACAGGTCCATCTTCCTGTTCTGAAAGATAAATGGCAGGTTTTTTCTCAGACGATGAGTTTTTCAGTTGGGGCATTTGGATTTAAAGTCGGGGGAGGTTTTACGTATATTTTCTCTGATTATAATTTTGATCCTGATTTTGATAAATCATTTTTTGGGAATGAAGAATTTAAGATGGCGGAGACGGCTATTAAGACTGATTCTTCTTTTTGGTCTGGTGTTCGACCCGTTCGATTGACCGAAGAAGAACGCTATAATTACATAAAGAAAGACTCACTCAAAAAAGTATGGGCATCAAAAGAATATCGGGATTCTGTAGATCTTGTGAATAATAAGTTTACGAGTGCTGACTTCTTGTTTGGATACAGTCATGACGATTCGTATAATAAACGATATCTTACTTTTTTATCTCCACTTGGGACATATAATTTTAATCCAGTCGCTGGACACTCGCTCAATACGGGCATAAACTACGTGAAACTAGATAGTAGTGAAAACCGACGGTTTAATATTAATTCAAAGCTTGGATATGGCTTTGGCGATAGACGATTAAAAGCGGAAGCATTAATCAATCTTAGGACCAATAGAATGTTTTGGGAGAACTTCAGCATGCGCATAGGAGATACAAATAGACAATTGAATGAAAAAGAACCCGTACTACCTCTGCTAGATACATGGACTTCATTGTTGTCTAGGGATAACCAAGCGAGGTACTACAGGAAGCGATATATCGGCATTCAGTATCAAAGAGAAGTAGCAAATGGTTTTTTCCTGAGATCGGTATTGACTTTTTCCAATCGGTCTGCACTAGAGAATACCTCTGATTTTAGTTTTTTTAATAGAGATGAAGCGTATGCTACGAACAATCCACTGGACCCGACAGCGTCCGCATTGTTTTTTGAACCTAATAATGATTTGAAATTCCAATTGGATTTAAGATTTAGAATAGGGCAGAAGTACAGCACATTTCCTAAGTTTAGAATTAGAAATCCGACTGCATGGCCAGATATATGGTTGAGTTATGTCAAAGGTATAGCTCTTGGCGATACAGATTATGATAAACTTACCTTAAGAATCAAAAAAGACAATATAAATTATAAGCTATTCGGTTTCAGTAATTTAAATATCGTAGCTAGTACTTTTCTCAATAAAAATAAAGTAGGATTTGTCGATCAGCATCACTTTTTATCTAATGTTAATGTCCTTTCTGTCAGAAGCAGATATATGACGGGTTATAAGATGATGCCACATTACACATACTCTACTACGAATGACTATGTTGCCGGATTTTATGAACACAACTTGGATGGCTATCTATTAGATCTTATACCATTGATAAATAGGCTAGGGTGGAAGACTGTCATCAGTGGAAATGCACTAGTGCGAAAAGGTCAAAGTAATTATTACGAGATGTCAGCGGGTATTTCAGATGTAAAACTCGGTAGCTTTAGCCTCTTTAGATTAGACTATGTTTGGTCGTTTGATAATAGTACTTTGCAGAATAGAGGTTTCGTAATTGGTCTCAGTGCAATGTTTGAATAATCAGTTTTAACTTTTCGTTTAGATTTGTCATAATGCAAGTGTAAAATAGAAACTACTTGTCATTCGGGCTACATTTGTATAGGTTTTCGATAATTTAAGGTCATATTGAGTCTATCAATTATTTTTTAACATAAAAAACCAAGTTATGAGACGTACATTTCCCACGTCGATATTAGTTTTGTTTTTTGCAATGATCGTAGCTAATACGTCTGCACAAAGCAATACTATATCGAATTCCAAAACATTGACATCTAATTTAGAAACGAAGTCACTTTCTATCTTGTATACGAACAAGTTTTACAAGAAGAGTATCGAAAATCCATTGGGCGAAAAAGTAGAAAGTAAATTACTTACGACAGCCAAATCTGCAGAAGAGTATGACTTGATGGCCAAAAAAGAATTTGGTTCTTACGTAAATCCTTTTACCAATCACCTAAAGATAGTACCTAAGGATCAAGTAGAATACACCAAAGTTCAAATTATTAAAAAAGGTACTGGTTTGACAATAGCAAAGCAAGATCTGAAAAATGGTAACAATGTATTAGATATGAGTAACATCGAATCTGGTGTTTATATCTTAATCATGACAAATGCAGAAAGAAATATCCACTCTGAGGAGATTACCATTCTATAGCATGAATTACAATATAGTTAGAACTAGATTTTAGCTAAAAAGAAGCACCGATATGACTTGAATAAAATATAATCAAGTCTTATTGGTGCTTCTTAATATGAAATATTTTAAATGAGTAGTTTCGCCCTTCTTGGAGAGATATTCCTGATATCAATAAAAAACTCCTTGCTCATTGATTAGTGAATCCTCCTGATTTACTCCAATATTAATGATTTACAGATTAGAAATCCATGAAGAATATATGGTTTAGTTAATTGTTGGCTTCATTGTTGGAGATATCTTATTAATACAAATCAATCAAAAATTCTGAACCAATGAATAATAAATTAAAATTTCTGTCTACATTTCTCTTTTTTACATTATTGTCCGTTTATGCTTCCGGTCAGATGATCTTACAAAGCTCCGCGGATATTGTATCAAATAATTTTGTGTCTATTGAAACAAATAGTAGTCAGAATATCCTCTCTGATGTGATGGATGAAGAAAATGTAGAAATAGTTAAACCTTTTACTTTAGTCTCTATCGACGAAAGTGAATTTACTTACAAAGTGAGTAAAAGTTTTGGCTCTTATATTATTCCCAATACAAATTACTTAAAAATAGTGGCAAGTGATGGAAAAGTATATACCCAAGCTGAACTTATACACTCTGAATCGAAAGTTAGATTATTTCTACTTCCTCTTGATGAAGAAATGAATGTAGTAGATATGACACATGCACAATTAGGAAAACATACTTTGATCTTAACAAATTCAAATGGAGACAAGTACGTAGAGGATATACTTATCATGTAACAATTGATATTAAAAAAAAAATACTCTAAGCCATGCTACCTATAAGGTCGTATGGCTTTTTTTATTTTGATAATAAATATACTTATACGTAACCTTATAATAGAGAGGAGTCATATTCTTGTTAGCCTCTGCATACTCCCTAAAATGATACGTTTGCTATCATAATTTAATAGACTTTAGTTGGTGTTTATGTTTCGATAAAATATTAATTTGTAAAATTATAGTTTGTAGGGCAACGAAATTAAAGTTTATAGTATCTTATTAGTAGTGTATATTGGAATATTAATTTAATTACTTAAAACCTAAGATTATGATGAACGAAGAAGTTAGGACTATCATGGATTCAAATCCAAGAACTACGTCCCCAAGTCAAAATGTCGGTGTACTTAGTATTGAAATGTTGACCGAAGGAATTCACCAGCTACCTGTAGTAGAAAACGGCGAGTTAGTCGGACTGGTCACAGTTCATGATTTATGGAAACGATATGAGAATAAATCCACCATAGCTGAAATGACAGTAGCAGAAGTGATGAATACTAACATTCTCAGGATATCACCGAAAGATAAAATAGGTACTGCCGCAGAACTATTTGCAGATAAGAGATTCAAATCTATCCCCGTCGTGAATAGAGATAATAAATTGAGAGGTGTAATTACAGCCTTTGATATAATAAAGGTAGCTTTCAAGAATGAGTATACAGCTCCAATTTTATATCAAGAGGCATTCGCATAACCAAGGTATTAGGATGACTCAGGTATAGAAAGAATTCCTTTATTTAAAAAAATAAGATGGCATATGACTCATAAGAGTTTTATGCCATTTTTAGTTTGTGTTAAGAAAGATGAACAATAAGGTCTATCGCTATTGTACGCCTATAATCTGTTCATAATAAATGACGAAAAATAGGTCTTCAAAACATATTACTTTAAAACGCAATATGTAACTAATTAATAATCTGTTAAAAATAATTTGCTTTTTATTATAATATTTAAAAAGTCATTGTATATTTGCTTTGCGAACGTTTCCCAAAAACGTTTGCAATATATCTCAAGAATTATTTACTGGACTCAAAACCCGATTTCCTATGGCTAAGCCGAAGGCAAAAAAGTCGACCGCCAAAAAGTCGAAAGGCATCAATTTGAAAGACGATAGAATACCTAAAGTAATTGGTGTTATTTCAATTATGCTTGCCATCTATCTTACTGTTGCTTTTGTTTCATATCTATATACATGGAAGGTAGACCAAGATAAAGTACTTACATTCAGTTGGGAAGTTTTATTTCAAAAAGATCTTACGGTTGATAATTGGTTAGGAAGATTAGGAGCTTTAGTCTCCAATATGTTTTTCTACTGGGGTTTTGGACTGCCATCAGCAGCTATTATAGTATTACTTTCAAAACTAGGTATCGATTTATTAAGAAAGAAACCACTTAAGCAATTCTGGGCCCTAGCAAAAAACGTTCTAGTTTTCATGGCGTTTGCTTCTATTTGCCTAGAATTTATATTTAGAAATAGTGATTTTACTTGGGGTGGTGCTTTCGGACAGAGTACATATATATGGTTGAGTAGTTTTATTGGACAGATAGGGCTATTTGTACTTCTCGTATTCAGCATGTTCACATATCTCATATGGAAATTTAATCCTAATTTAGAAAACTTAGAATTCTCAACACCGCTAGGTGATCTCAAGATGCCATCTATGGAATTCCTTACTAACTTCAAAGTGAATGGAAACCTAGACAGTGATCTTGATGGGGTAGAAGATAACAATAATAACAATAAAAATATATCTAAGAATAAAGCTGCGACTGCAAAAGTCCCTGAGAATGACGATACGTCGTACGTAGCCTTACGACCATCCGGGCAGGCACAAGAGGCCATTCCAAAAACCTCGGATTTAAGTGAAAAAGAGGGGAGTTCTATTTCCGATATGGAATTTGAACTTCCCGAAACACTTGGTAAGAAAAGACCAAAAGTAGCAACCTCAGCAAAATCAGATTTAGAAATGGAAGTACATATACCCGATGGTGAGACTTCTACTGAGACTGATCCAAGAGCATTGCATCCGTTTGATACTGTACAGGTGCCTAAGTTTCAAGAGACGACTGTGCCTGAGCAGATGATTGTTGATAAAGAAGCACCGACGGACAGTATAGAACCATACGATCCTACGAAAGATCTATCCAATTATGAATATCCGAAAGTGGACTTTCTTGTAGATTACGGAGATCAGGAAGGTGTCATTGACAGGGCAGAATTAGAAGGTAATAAGAATCAGATTATAGAGACTTTACTGAATTACAAAATTGAGATTACTAAGATACGAGCTACCATAGGACCTACTGTGACGCTGTATGAAATAGTGCCAGCTCCAGGAGTAAAGATCAGTAAAATCAAAAACTTAGAAGATGATATTGCATTAAGTCTTGCAGCATTAGGGATCAGGATTATCGCTCCGATACCAGGTAAAGGTACTATAGGTATCGAAGTGCCGAATAAGAAAAGTCAGATCGTATCATTGAGAGAAATGTTGGAGTCAGACAAATTCCAAAATAGTAAGATGGCTTTGCCTATCGCTCTCGGTAAGACGATCTCAAACGAGATATTCATAGCTGATCTGGCTAAGATGCCTCACTTATTAATAGCGGGTGCCACTGGACAGGGTAAGTCTGTTGGTATCAATACTATCCTGTGTTCGTTGTTGTATAAGAAGCACCCTTCGCAACTGAAGTTGATCTTAGTCGATCCTAAGAAAGTGGAATTGTTTCCATATAATAGTATTGATAAGCACTTCTTGGGGATGATGGAGAATCAAGTAGAGCCTATCATCACAGATACGAGTAAGGTTGTAGAGACGGTAAATTCCCTCTGTATCGAGATGGATGAGCGGTACGATCTACTGAAGAAGGCAAGAGCTAGAAATATCAAAGAGTACAATGAAAAGTTTACGTCTAGAAAACTTAATCCAGCAAATGGACACAAGTTCTTGCCATACATCGTGTTAGTGATTGATGAGTTTGCGGACTTGATCATGACAGCGGGTAAGGAGATTGAAATGCCTATAGCAAGGCTAGCTCAGCTGGCAAGAGCGATTGGAATACACTTAGTGGTTGCGACTCAAAGACCATCAGTGAATATTATTACAGGTATCATAAAGGCCAATTTCCCAGCACGATTAGCCTTCAAGGTAACTTCTAAGATTGATAGTAGAACGATATTAGATGCTGGAGGTGCGGATCAATTGATCGGTCGAGGAGATATGCTTCTTAATGTAGGGAGTAACATCGTAAGACTACAGTGCGCATTTGTAGATACACCAGAAGTAGAAAAAGTGATAGATCATATTTCTGCTCAGCAAGGATATCCGACACCATTCTATTTGCCGGAATTTAAAGGTGAAGAAGAGCTGGGCAGTGAAGGGTCTAATCTTAAATTTAGCGATCTAGATTCTAAGTTCGAAGAGGCAGCTAGGTTAGTCGTCGGTAGTCAAAATGGATCTACATCAAGTATCCAAAGAACCATGCAACTCGGGTACAATAGAGCGGGTCGTATTATGGATCAGATGGAGAAGCTCGGTATAGTTGGTCCGGCTAGAGGAAGTAAACCTAGAGAAGTTTCATTCTACAGTATGGAAGAATTCGACAACTATTGGGAAAATCTAAAAAAGAACAGTTGATCTATTTCAGCTGATTTGAAATATACTTAAGACTTAAGCTCACTTGCAGTATTGCGGGTGGGCTTTTTTATTCATTGTAGGGATATCCGTATATTTAACTTGTTTCAGCAACTTTATAAAGTACCCTTACTTCTCAACATCCCTATTAAAAAATGATTATTTACGAAATGCTAGGTATGTTCTTCAATCCACAATATTACAGTAACCTGTCATAGTAGTTAAAATCTGTAGAGACACTTTAGAATGAGGCGCTATAGTTTGATGAATCGATGTACATAGCTCCCTTTTTCTGAGGTTACCTTTACGAGATATAGACCATTATTGTAATCGTCTAAGTTTAAATTGAATTCTTTTGAATTTAAAGTTTTCTGTTCCATTATTTCTCCTGCTGAATTATAAATTGATACAGAGGTAATAATATCATAGCTCTCGATGGTTATGAAATCATTGGCAGGATTTGGATATAATTTAGAATTAGGGATATCATAATTATTTACGGAAGTAAGGCATTCTGGAAATGCAAGTACATTCATATTTAGTGCAAGTAACGTATCACATCCTTCTTCGTTTTCTAGTACTATATTGTATGACCCTGGAGAATCAAATCCAAATATCTCATCTCCCTCACATATAGTAGTGTCTAATGTAATAGAAGGAAGTTCTAATACCTCTAGTGATAATATGGTTACCAAACTATCACAACCTGCTATACTTACAATAGTATCTTGGTATGCTCCGGTCTCAGTATAGCCTAGATAAGATTCGCCTTCGCATATGGTGACTTCTTCGATTTGAAGCAATGTATTTACAACATTCAGCCTCAGATCTCTCAGAGAATCACAACCTGAGGCAGCGATCAATGTATCTACGTGCTTTCCAGGCTGATCATATCCGAATACCGATGTCCCTATACATACCAATGTGTCGATTCTAAAATATGATCTCAGTATTACGGATAGATCGATTGTTCTGATAGAGTCACAACCTAGATCTGTTATCAAGGTATCTATATATATGCCTTCCTCTGTATATCCTTCGAAATCATCTCCTTCGCATATGGTGTCTGTGAGGTCAGTGAATAGCATTGGCTTTACGATCAAGTCAATTGTTCTTATAGAATCACATTCGTAGATAGTCTGAAGTGTATCAATGTATATCCCCGTCTCAGAATACCCAGCAAAGGTTTCATCATTACAGATGGTGAGGTTGATCATTTCTGAGACTGATTCTGAAGTGATTACAATAGTCCTTATAGAGTCACATCCCGTTATGAGTGATGTAAGCGTATCAAGATATGTTCCGACCGCATTATACCCCTCGAATTCAAAATCATTACAAATATTAAGATTTATGGTCTGTCTGGCATTGGGTATGACTTCCTGATTTATAGTCCTAATAGAGTCACAGCCGAGTGATGATATCAGTGTATCCACGAATACTCCTGAGCTGTCATAACCTTCAAAACTATCTCCCATACATATTATAGACTCTATTGTTGAAAATACCGGAGGGATTACATTTAGCGTAAGCGTCCTAATAGAATCACATCCTGTAGTAAAAGTGAATAGCGTATCCTGATAAACTCCTTGTTCTGTATATGATTCGAAACTTTCACCTTCGCATATCTCTATACTTATACTGCCGATCAGAGGCTCTATGACGACCATATCTATAGTACGCACAGAATCACAACCAAAGACTGTCTGTAGAGTGTCAATGTAGCTTCCCGTTTCGAAATACCCCCCAATTGATTCTCCTCTACATATAGTAGCGTTAATGGCAAAGAAATCAGACTGCCTTATGACTACTTCGAGATTTATAATGGAGTCACATCCATACTGTGTATTCAGCGAATCGAGGTACATACCCGCTTCCGTATGACCATTTATAGAATCACCCTGACAGAGGTTTATTAGTGTATCAATATCGTAGTTGGGACGGACTATGAGATCAAGTATTCTTAATGTGTCACACGGTCCTTCAGAGGGTATCTCATCGAAATATATCCCTGTTTCAGTATATCCTAGTACACTACCACCTTCGCATATGGTCTCAGATAACATCATAGTATCTCTACTGAGTACAGTTAAGTTAAGCCTTCTGATGGAATCACATCCAGTGTTGAAGTTTATCAAAGTATCGAAGAATATACCCGTGCTATCGTATCCCGCTATGGAAGACCCGTCACAAATAGTCGTGTCTATAACGGAGAATATTGGCGCTATTACATCAAGTGTAATCTGCAGAATCGAATCACATCCATTTTCAGCTTGAAGCGTTTCCTCATATTCACCGGGTATAGTATAAGTTCTAAAAGTATCCCCTTCGCAGATCGTAGCTTGTACGATAGTCTGAAATGTCTCTAGCACATCTAGGTCCAACACTCTTATAGAATCGCAGCCTATACCACTAGCTAATGTGTCAATATAAATGCCCGTTTCAATATATCCAAATAACGTATCTCCATCGCAGATTGTCTCTGTGATTATAGTAGTAGTCACGGTGTCTACCGTTAGATCAAATATTCGTATAGAATCACATCCAAAACCATTGATCAATGTGTCTACATAGGTCCCAGTCTGTGTATACCCAAGCAGAGTGTCACCAATACAGATTGTCTCTGAAATAAAACTTGTATCTGCCTGCAGTACTATCAAGTTAATGTTTAGTATAGAATCACACCCAACAGAAGTTGTAAGGCTATCTACCCAAGCTCCTGTTTCAAAGAATCCTGAGAATGTGTCCCCAAAACAGATGATGGCCGTAGTGTCTATCTCGTAACTCGGATTTATGATCAGTTCTAATGTTCGAACGGAATCACACCCACCAATAGCCGTAAGTGTATCTATATATGTACCGCTGATAAAATAATCTTCGAAAAGTTGGCCGCCACACAGTATCACAGTTGTATCCACTGCAAAAGAATCTACAACTACTAGATCTAGTATCACAATAGAGTCGCACCCAAAGGAAGTATTCAATGTGTCTATGTAGGTCCCAGTAGTATCATATCCCTCATAATTGAGTCCTGAGCATATGACTACCGTAGTATCTGTAATGATAGAATCTTGCACAGTCAAATTTAGGATCCTGAGAGAATCACAACCTGTAAAAGTCTGAAAAGTATCTATATAAATGCCAGATGAGAAATAACCCAATACACTATCTCCTCCACAAATCGTATTGGTAAGAAATCCAGTATCAACAGGGATCACGAAAAGGCTTAGATTTACGATGCTATCGTTGGATGTATTGACTGTAAAAGAATCAATGTAAGTGCCTGTTTCGCCGTGTCCATTGATTGAATCACCCTGACAGGCTGTAATCGATAAGTCAGTGATAGTGGTATCTAGCTGAATATATGATGTATTATTTATATGTGTAAATTCTTGTACGTTAGAATTTAAGGTAAAACAATATGCAGATAATACCACAAAAAGGAATGCGAATGTGTAAGACAGGTTGGACTTCATAAACAGATTTTCTCTGATGTAAAACTACAAATAATGTACATATTCTTATAAACGAACTTCGAGCATGATAAAAATCTCTTCTACAGCCCGCATTTATTTAGTGTTTTGTACATTTGTGACCTCTATATCATGGAGTGTTGGTTTCTAATCGGAATTTGTGAATATTCCTGTTTATTTGATGGCTCCATTTTTAAAAAATAATAAAGACAATAATCAGAAACATGAGTAAAAATAAAATCATATACACAAAGACAGATGAAGCGCCTATGCTGGCTACTTTTTCTTTTCTTCCTATCGTGGATGCATTTACCAATGCTGCGGAGATCGAATTGGAGACAAAAGATATTTCTCTAGCGGGTAGAATAATTTCCCAATTCTCAGATTTTTTGACAGAAGACCAGAGAATATCTGATGATCTTGCTTTTCTAGGGGATCTTGTCAAAAAGCCAGAAGCAAATGTGATCAAACTACCAAATATCAGTGCATCTGTTCCTCAACTAAAAGCTGCTATCGCTGAATTACAGTCAAAAGGATATGCTCTACCTGATTATCCAGATGATCCGAATACTGATGAAGAAAAAGCAATCGCTGCAAAATATAATAAAATTAAAGGTAGTGCTGTAAATCCAGTCTTAAGAGAAGGTAACTCAGATAGGAGAGCTCCGAAGCCTGTAAAACAATACGCAAGGGCTAATCCTCACTCGATGGGAGAATGGTCTTCTGATAGTAAGTCACATGTGGCTACGATGTCTCATGGTGACTTCAAGTCAAATGAATTGTCAGTGACTGTGCCAGAAGAATGTACGGTTGATATCGTCTTAGAAACTGAAGCGGGAGAGAAAAAAGTACTAAAAGGTGGTCTCGCATTACAAAAAGGTGAAGTATTAGATGCTACAGTGATGAGTAAATCTGCACTGATAGACTTCTTAGTAGCGCAAATCGCAGATGCCAAAGATCAAGGTGTATTGTTTTCATTACATATGAAAGCTACCATGATGAAGGTGTCAGATCCTATAATATTTGGTCACGCTGTCACTACATTTTTTGCTGATGTATTTGCTAAGCATTGGGGACTATTCGAAGAGATAGGTGTAGATGTAAACAATGGGTTCGGTGACCTATTGTCTAAGATTGAAACATTGCCAGCGGATAAGAAAAAAGAAATCGAAGCTGATATCAAGGCTGCATACGAAAATGGCCCAGACTTAGCTATGGTTAATTCTGATAAAGGGATAACAAATCTGCATGTACCAAGTGATGTAATAATAGATGCTTCGATGCCGGCTATGATCCGTACCAGCGGATGTATGTGGAATGCAAATGGAGAAACCCAAGACACAAAAGCGGTAATCCCTGATAGTAGTTACGCGCCAATCTATCAAGCAACCATTGATTTCTGTAAAGAACACGGAGCTTTCGATCCTGTAACTATGGGTACTGTACCGAATGTAGGTCTGATGGCTCAGAAAGCAGAAGAGTATGGATCACACGATAAGACTTTCGAGATTCCAGAGGATGGTACAGTAAGTATCATAGACGATAAGGGAAATATTCTCACAAGTCACAAAGTGGAAGAAGGGGATATATGGAGAGCATGTCAAGCTAAAGATGCTCCAATCCAAAACTGGGTGAAGTTAGCTGTATCAAGAGCTAAAGCCAGTAATACTCCTGCAATATTCTGGTTAGACGAAACTAGAGCGCATGATAGAGAATTGATCAAAAAAGTAAATACATACTTGAAAGATCATGACACCACGGGGTTAGATATAAGCATTCATTCTCCATTGGAAGCGACTAAGTTGACGTTGGCTAGGATGAAAGATGGAAAAGACACCATCTCAGTAACAGGTAATGTATTGAGAGATTACAATACGGATCTATTCCCGATATTAGAAGTGGGTACTTCAGCAAAGATGTTGTCCATCGTTCCACTTATGAATGGAGGAGGACTGTTCGAAACTGGTGCAGGAGGATCTGCTCCAAAACACGTGCAACAGCTGACAAAAGAAAATCATTTGAGATGGGATTCTTTGGGAGAGTTCTTAGCACTAGCAGTATCATTAGATCACCTTGGTGAGGTAAATGATAATAAAAAAGCAAGAGTTTTGGGTGAGGCACTTGATAAAGCAACTGAAAAGTTACTTACAAATAGAAAGTCACCATCAAGAAAAGTGAATGAACTTGATAATAGGGGAAGTCATTTTTATCTAGCTATGTATTGGGCACAAGGATTAGCAGCGCAGTCAGATGATGCTGAGCTGAAGAGTCACTTTACTGCCGTTGCCAAAGAGCTGGCAGATAACGAGTCAAAAATCGTAAAGGAACTAAATGATGCGCAAGGAGTATCTGTAGATATGGAAGGATACTACCTGCCAAACGAATCGAAGCTTGCGCAAGTAATGAGGCCGAGTGCTACATTGAATGCGATCATAGCGAAATTGTAATTTCAGTTTTGAAATAATAAAATTTAAAAAGGCTCTTAGTGATAAGGGCCTTTTTTAGTGTAGCTCAGATGTAAGGAGAGCTGTACAATTGTGTGCTGATATGGTGCTTGAATTTCAAACATATCCAGAAATTAGAGTCTGTGTCATATAGGACAAAACAATTTTGTATAAACTTAATAGTACAAGGAAAGGAATAAAAAAAACCAAAAAAAAGGCATCAGAAATTTTTCTGATGCCTTTTTAGCTCAACACATATTGTCTCAACTATCTTATGTGTATCGATGAGTATAGTGCATAGCTGATCTTATTTTTGATCTTATTCAATTGTAAGTTGATTATAATCATTTATCTAGTCAAATAATCTATCTCTACTTTGAATCTTCTATCAATACCGCCTAATTGCTTGGCTGTTCTAGGAGAGATAACTAATTTCACATCGTTCGTGTAAGTTCCGTATGGTATCCTTCCTATCACCTTTACCCTTACAGATCTCCTAACCAGAGGGTTGAACACATTGATATATGAATCTATAATAGCACTCTCATGAAGCGCGAAAACAGTACCGTTATCTGGAATAGTTTTATCCCAAAATGCAACTTCAGACTTCTTATTTACTTTCATGTCTGCTGCATACTTCATAGAACCTAGTAATGTAGGATTGAATCCAGCTGGATATGCTAATTCTGTAGAGTCTGATTCGGCAGTTATGCTTTGATCTTCATTATTTGTTATTGCAGAGGTTGCGTGATTGGTAGAATTTAAATCATTAGTCACAGTATTCGATTGGCTCATAGAAATACTATTTTCCCTATCAATCTCTGCACTTCTATTTTCTGTAGTTGGCATCTTACCATCTACCAATAACCAACCAATAAGAAGGTCTTGCCCAAGCGATAAATTTGAATCTGATAAATTATTACGAGATTTTAGATCATCAATGGATTGTTTGAAATACACTCTTGAAATTCTAAATAAATTATCCTTAGGTTGAGTTTTATAATATACTGGGATATAATGACCTCGAGTGATATTATCCAATGATGTACCTTTATATAGTTCTTTACCATTAAGAGGTATCATTAACTTCTGACCAAGTGATATTGTCGATCCTTGTTGAAGCGAATTATAAGAGTATAGTTTTTCTGTACTCACCTTATAGGCTCTTGATAAAGAATAAACGGTATGACCTTTCTGTACAATGTGAGTGTAGTATACATCAGATTGATCCGAAAGATTTATATATAATTTATCACCGTTGGTGAATATTGATGTTTGGTTTGTTTGGGCTGTAAGGATTTGAGTGCTGATATAAAATGCCAGCAATAATAGTTTTTTCATAAAGAGCTTTTTGTTTAAATTGCAAATATATGTAAAATATTTTTAATATATAAATACCTATAAGTGTGTTAGAAATATCATGTTTAACATATACTAATTATTTGTCGGGCACCATTAAAGAGTATATATTCGATGTGAATATCGAATTGTATGAGGACTAAGAAGTTAGTAGAGGTCTATTACGATTATATACTTCTATGATATAAGATTTCGAGATGGTAAAATTCAATTCTTTATTGTAGGTACTAATATTGAAGTGGAGGATAAACTTATGAAAAATGCTTATTTGAAGTGTATTTTTGTTTGGTTCAGTACAGAATTATTTTACTTTAAGTTCAGCTGTGAAAAATTATTATTTACTCAGACAACACAATTAAATAATCATTACTTTCGTACTTTTTAACCAAAAATATGACATGAAAAATATAACTGTGATTGGCGCTGGCACTATGGGGAATGGAATAGCCCACGTGTTTGCAATGAATAACTATAAAGTCAGTTTAGTTGATATATCTCAAGCTTCATTAGACAAAGCAATCTCAACGATCGAAAAGAACCTCGATAGAATGATTGCAAAAGAAAAAATAACGGAGGAAGCGAAGAATAAGACTTTGTCAAATATCTTAACGTTCACAGATATGGAGCCTGGAGTCAAATCAGCTGATCTAGTAGTGGAAGCCGCTACAGAAAATGTTGATCTCAAGCTCAAAATTTTTACACAGATGGATAAATTTGCACCTAGTGATGCCATTCTAGCGACAAACACATCTAGCATAAGTATAACTAAAATTGCAGCGGCAACTGATCGCCCGGATAAAGTTATCGGCATGCATTTTATGAATCCTGTTCCAATTATGAAGTTGGTGGAAGTAATCAGAGGTTATGCAACTTCGGATATAGTATGTGACACCATCATGAAATTGTCGTCTGATATAGGGAAAGTGCCTACAGAGGTAAATGATTATCCTGGTTTTATAGCCAATCGGATATTGATGCCTATGATCAATGAAGCTATATACTCTTTGTATGAAGGTGTAGCTGGAGTGGAAGAAATAGATACTGTGATGAAGCTAGGTATGGCGCATCCAATGGGTCCACTCCAATTAGCGGACTTTATAGGTCTCGATGTTTGTCTATCTATTATGAATGTGTTGTACGATGGATTTGGAAATCCTAAGTATGCCCCATGTCCATTATTGGTCAATATGGTGACAGCTGGAGAATTGGGACGTAAGTCGGGTACAGGATTTTATGATTACCGTGCAGGAGGGAAAGAATTTATACTATCTGAGAAGTTTAAAAAATAGAAGTTAGTTTTTTAGATCGCAATAATGTCAAGCCTGTATATCATAATGTGAAAACATGTCGCTGGTATTGACAAAATTGTATAAAACATATTACGAATAACCGATATATATAGTACTTTAGTGTTTTGAAAAATTAAGATATGAGCAATAAGCAACAGTTTTTAGATGAAATGTCAACTGGATATAATTTTGAGGGAGAATCGATAATACTCGGTGCGTCGAAATTAGGAGAAGAGGTAATGGGGGAGAGTTTCATAAGGATACCATTGGAGACTTTGAATCGGCACGGTCTTATAGCTGGCGCTACAGGTACCGGAAAAACTAAAACACTACAAATCATTGCGGAACAATTATCTGCGAAAGGAGTACCTTCTTTAGTCATGGATATCAAAGGAGACTTGAGTGGTTTAGCGGTTGCCTCTGATGGACATAAGAAGATTGATGAACGACATCAAAAAATTGGTTTTCCGTTCATTGCGGATTCTAGTCCAGTAGAATTCTTGACATTGTCAGATGAACCAGGAGCGAGATTGAGGGCTACAGTCTCTGAGTTCGGTCCAGTTCTATTTTCCAAAATACTAGAATTGAATGACACTCAACAGGGTATAGTTTCAGTCATATTTAAGTTTTGTGATGATAATCAACTGGCATTACTTGATCTTAAGGATATGAAAAAAGCGCGTCAGTACGTCACTGGGGAGGGAAAAGATGCAATCCAAGAAGAATATGGTCGTATATCTACATCTTCAGTAGGGACTATTATGAGAAAAATAATCGAATTAGAGCAACAAGGAGCTGAAGTGTTTTTTGGTGAGCGATCATTTGATGTCGATGACCTATGCAGGGTCAATGAGGATGGCAAAGGTCTCGTTTCTATATTGAGATTGACGGATATACAGGATAAACCTAAGTTGTTTTCTACATTTATGTTGCAGATACTAGCTGAGATATATGCCAACTTTCCTGAGGAGGGAGATTTAGATAGACCAAAGTTGGCTATTTTTATTGATGAGGCGCATCTCGTATTTGACAAAGCATCTGATGCACTTATGGATCAGATCGAAGTCATCGTAAAATTAATAAGATCTAAAGGTGTTGGGCTATTCTTCGTAACACAGAATCCTACTGATATTCCAGATGAGGTACTAAGTCAGTTGGGATTGAAAGTACAACATGCACTTAGAGCATTTACAGCCAAGGATAGAAAGGCGATCAAATTAGCGTCACAGAATTATCCAATATCAGATTATTATCAAGTTGATCAACTTCTGACAGAACTAGGGATTGGGGAAGCTATCGTATCAGCATTAGACAGTAAAGGACGACCAACACCGCTAGCTCACACCTATCTCAGAGCACCACAATCAAGAATGGACGTCCTATCTCAGAGGGAGATAGATGCAGTTTTAGATCAATCTAACTTAATACAAAAGTATAATGAAGAGATAGATCGAGAGTCAGCATATGAAATCCTAACTGGTAAAATTGAAGATGCCCAGTCCGAAGAAGCACAAGAAAAACTGCAGGAACAAAATAAATCTGCAAGAAAAACTTCAAGAAGAGGTGAGAAAAGTACATTCGAAAAAGTCGTAAACAGTACAACTACACGTCAGATCGGAAGAACTGTAGCTAGAGAAGTAACACGTGGATTACTTGGGATATTAGGAATCAAGACGACGAGAAGAAGAAGTAAGAGAAGAAGTGGATGGTTCTGATTTATGATTACTGATTGTCATTAATACTATTATATCAAAGACTAGATGATTAATTTTTGAGATTAATAATACAATGATTTACTTTTGCCTCCGTTTTTATATTTCATTTAATTCATACATACTCCTTTAAGTTAATGTCTTCATCTAGTACGAATAACAAAAGTCATTTATATAGAGATATTTTTGCTGCATTGTCGATAGCTGCCATTTTGGTTATCGGATACTTCGTTTATGAAAATTCTCTTGATGGAACAGATTATCTAGACGATAGTGATGAAGAATTAGAAGTTGTAGATTACGACAGAAAGTTCAAATTTGGGTTCGATACAGAAGAATTCCACTTTGCGACCTCGAGATTAAAAAACAATCAGTTCGTAGGACAGATACTCAATGATAATGGTATAAGCTACAGTAAAGTAGCAAAGCTGGAAGAAGTGGCAAAAGATGTATTTGATGTCCGAAATATACGTGCTGGTAAGCGATATCATCTAGTAAAAAAGGACAGTTGTCAAGACGCAGCCTTAGCCTTCATCTATGAACCGAATCCACTGAGGTATGTGATTTATGACTTTAGGGATTCTGTAGCAGTGGATATGATCGAGAAAGACTACAGTATTGTGGTGGAGACAGCATCAGGAGAGATCAAATCTTCACTATGGCAATCCATGACAGATCAGGACATCAATCCGGGTGTCATCGACTTGATGGAGGATGCGCTAGCATCATCAGTATCATTCTATCATACCAAGAAAGGCGATAAATTTAAAGTGATTTATGAACGGAAGTATATCGACGGAAAAGCGGTATCATTGGGTCGTATGTTAGGCGCATATTATCAAAATAAATATGGAGAATACTATTCTGTATACTATGAAAATGATCTCTACACAGGATTCTATGATATGGAGGGCCGACCGAGTAAAAAGACATTTTTAAAATCACCAATTAAGGGGAGTGCTAGGATATCTTCTAGGTACAATCTGAGACGACTGCACCCAATCAAGAAGAGAAGGATACCTCACTTAGGTACTGATTATGCAGCGCCATACGGTACACCTATCATGGCAGTAGCAGACGGAGTGATTACAAAAGCCACCTACAATAGAAATAACGGTAGATATGTAAAAATGCGTCATGACAATACTTATGAAACACAGTATCTTCACATGCAAAGATTTGCCAAAGGTATAAGACCTGGTGTGAATGTCAGTCAAGGTTCCATCATTGGATATGTAGGCTCTACAGGACTAGCTACTGGGCCTCATGTTTGTTTCAGATTCTGGAAAAACAAAAGACAGATCGATCATTTGAAAGAAAACTTCCCGCCTGCGGATCCAATGCCAAAAGAAGAACTGCCGGAGTATTTTGAGCTTAGAGATAGTATTAGGAATATGTTAGATCATATACCTTTTGAAGGAGAATTTAGTGTAGGTCCAAATATCATGGGAGAATCTCTATAAAGTGTCCGTTGAGACTTTTAGAGTGCATATTCTTTACCAATCATTATTAAGAACATCGTTGTCTACTTATCTTTCTTCTGGAAAGTGAGAAATAGGTATTTTCTTCAATTCAATTATCATTTTGTAATTTAATTATGAGCATAAATTTTAAGTTGTGTTGCATTACTTTGTTTAGTGTTTTGGTCACTTTTGGATATGGTCAGTCGCAGTATAGTAGAGTCAAGATCGATCTATCTAAAGTAGATATTAATAAACTCACAGAACTTGGATTAGAGACAGATCATGGATTTAATATACCTGGAGTGCATTTTGTGAATGATTTTTCTCAAGAAGAAATAAGCTTATTGAAGAATTCTAATATCGACTTTCGAGTACTGATACCTGATATGGAGAAATATTATGAAGATAAAGGTCTGCAGTCATCAACTAGATCAGCCAATGGATGTGAGGTTATCGATACAGATATTTATAATTATAACACCCCTGAGAATTATACATATGGGACGATGGGCGGTTATCACACTTATGAAGAGATGCTTATTGTCTTGGATTCTATGAGAAGTAAGTACCCTAATCTTATATCATCAAAATCACCAATCGGGACAGTCAAAACTTGGGAAAGTAACGACATATGGTGGTTGAGAGTATCAGATAATCCCGATATAGACGAAGATGAGCCGGAAGCATTGTACACTGCACTACATCATGCAAGAGAGCCTAATGGACTGTCTCAGATGATATTTTACATTTGGTATCTTCTTGAAAATTACGAATCAGATCCTGAGGTGAAGTATCTTATAGACAATACCGAACTATACTTCATTCCATGTGTAAACCCAGATGGTTACTTATATAATCAACAGACTAATCCTGACGGAAATGGTTTCTGGAGAAAGAATAGAAGACCTGCCAGTAATGAGAATGAAATAGGGGTCGATCTAAATCGAAATTACGGTTTTGCATGGGGTATAGATAATGTAGGAAGCTCTCCTAATAGTAATTCAAATACATATCGAGGACCAGAACCATTCTCAGAACCAGAGACTCAAGCCGTTCGTGATTTCACAATAGCGCATGAGTTCAAAGTAGCACTCAATTATCATACCTTTGGAAACTTATTGATTCATCCATGGGGATACAATGATCAGCCAACTGAAGAGGATTCGATATTTAAGGCTATTGGTAGTTCTATGGTCAAAGAAAATAACTTTATACTTGGTACAGGAACTGAAACAGTAGGCTACACGGTGAATGGAGATAGTGACGACTACATGTATGGAGAGGAAGGGGAGAAAGGTAAGATTTACGCACTAACTCCGGAAGTGGGTGATGGATTTTGGCCTGATTCTACGAACATTGATTTTTATAATCGATCCTGTATGTATCAGAATTTAGCAACAGCACACTGCCTGCTTAATCATTATGATGCCCGTATGGATATCCCCTCTACGGTTGAAGAAGATGAGGGTGTTTTTTCTCTAGAAGTTATTAAGACTGGATTCAAACCTGGCGGAGCTACAGTAGAAGTAGTGTCCCTTTCTCCTTATCTTATTTTTGAAGACTTCCTTTCGAGTTATAACTTAGAAATAGCTCAAAACGAAATATCAGAAGTCCAATTCGAAATCGCAGGAAATGCACCACCATTGACAGATCTTTCTTTTGAGGTGAAGATTGATAATGGTGAAGTTGTCTTGTCCGATACGTACACATTTACGTATAAAAGAAGTGAAAATCAAGTGATAATCGATAATGACTTAACAGATGCTAACTCATTGTCAGATATTGGGAATTGGGCATTGACTGAGGATCAATTCGTGTCCTCACCGACCTCACTTACGGATTCTCCCGATGGAGATTACGGAGCTGATGTTTTCAATATAGTTACGCTTTCTGACAATATTGATCTTACGGATATAGAGTTTGCTGCATTGAAGTTTAGTGCCAGATGGTCGATAGAGGCAAACTATGATTATGTGTTAGTACAAGCAAGTAGCGATGGTGAAAACTGGACCTCACTCTGTGGTAAGTATACTTCGGCGGGCAGCCAAAATACGCACGGGACGACTGATCCACTATTAGATGGAACGCAAGAGGATTGGGTGATAGAAGAAATGAACCTAAGTGACTTCACAGGAGAAATTTTGCAACTGAGAATGATAATGAGAAGCGATGGATATGTAGAATTAGATGGCATATACATTGATGATGTAATGATAGAAAGTAGCACACTCATATTATCCAACGTAGAAGATCTAGACCCGATCTCATTTCAGGTCTATCCGTCTATAAATGAAGGTCAATTTACTATTGAAATCGAAGATCCGGTAACTAGTGATTCAGAAATTGAAATATGGAATACAAGTGGACAGTTGATAGAACGATATACAAACCTACGAAATAGTAATACCATCGAAATTGATAATCTATCCACAGGGATATATCTAGTCAAGTACTTAAATGCTGGAAAAAGTGCTACAAAACAGATACACGTGATTAAATAAACATTATTTCTTTTGGGTAAGATGCAGCACATTCATATATATAAATGATTTTTTATAAATAGGAGAAGAAAAATTTCGCCTACTCTAATATTTTCAAAGTGATTTGCAATCTAATGTGAAAACGATTCGTAAGTACACTTGTAGCATTCAACGATATTTAAAATTTGAAATTTTAGATGAAGCTATTTGTTATAGCTGTAGCTAAGTAAGTGCTTTCAGCTATAAGTAACGTAAAAAAGCTAAAATGATGCTTTTCAATGGGTTGCAAAGGAATTAATATTATATTCTTAAATCGCTTCTTCATATAGTAGAGATTCATTATCTTGATGATAGATTATCTAAGTAACCAGCAAAATGTAATCAATTATGAGATTTCGAATTTTGATTCTTTTTATATTTTTCCATAGTATGACAGATGCCCAAATCGATCTAAAGTATCAGACTCCAGATCAAGATATTCTTACCCTCGCTGATGCGCCTCTACCTCCATTAATCAGGATGAATGCGGACGGTAACAAAGCGATCTTAGTTTATAGAAAAGCCTATAAGTCGATAGATGAATTATCTGAAGAAGAGATGAGACTTGCTGGACTGAGAATCAATCCAAAGACCAATATTTCTAGTAGAGCGAGATATTATCATGATATTAAGTACTACGATATGGAGACAAAGAAAGAATCTCCCATCTCAGGCTTACCCACTACTGCAAAAATGACCAATATACGATGGTCACCTAACGAAAACTTCATTGCATTCACGAATACAACCGACACTGGTGTAGAATTGTGGTATATCGATCATGCGAATAAGCAAGCTAAGAAACTAACCGATGCCACGATGAATTTGAACATGAAATCGGGGATGTTATGGATGAAAGATAGCAAATCTCTATTGGTAAAAATGCTTCCCAAAGATCGAGGTGTATTGGTCAATACTTCACTTTCGATACCGAGTGGTCCTACAGTCTCTGTAAATGAAAAAGGTCAAAAAGCTCAAAACAGAACATATCAAGATTTATTGAAAGATGCTAATGATGAACATAACTTTGAATTACTGGCGCAAAGTGAATTATACAAAGTTGATCTATCTGGAAATATAGAAAAGTGGAAAGAATCTGGAATGTATTCTTCACTTTCTCTTTCACCTGATGGTAATTATATTGTGATCGGTGAGATCAGTCGACCATTTTCGTATTTGGTTACATACGGGAGATTTCCTACTTCTTATGATGTGTACAATTTAAATGGTGAATTGGTCAAAAATATAGTCAAAGTACCACTAACGGAGGAGCTGCCCAAAGGCTTTATGAGCACCAGAAAGGGAAAGAGATCCATTCAGTGGAGAGATGACAGACCCGCTACCATTGTTTGGGCCGAAGCATTAGATGGAGGCGATCCAGAAGTTGAAGTAGATTACAGGGATGCGGTCTATCAGATAGATGCTCCATTTGATGGAGAAAAGTCATTGTTGACCAAGACTAAATTGAGATTTAGTGGAATAGAATGGGGGAAAGATGACCTAGCTGTGATTTATGATTATTGGTGGAATGACCGTACACTTAGAATCAGCTTTTTCGATCCTTCTGATAATTCTAAAGAACAAAATCTATACATAGAGCGTAATTATCAAGACAGATACAGTGATCCTGGCAGCTTTGTCACCAAGAAAAATAAGCTCGGAAAATGGACGCTCGATATTGTCAATGATGATCAGTTGTATCTGATAGGGGATGGATTCTCGAAGGAAGGCAAACGCCCATTTGTAGATAGATACGACATCAGTGATGATAAGACAGAAAGAATATATCGTGCTAGCACTGGAGATAAACTTGAAAGCATATCTAGGATGATAGATTCTGAGAAGGGTATCGTACTCACTAGATTGGAGTCAAAAAGTGATTACCCCAACTTCTATTTTAGAAATCTGAAAACAGGTAAATTAGAACCCGCTACAGAGTTTGAGAATCCATTTAAAGCGATACAAGATGTGCATAAAGAAGTCATAAAATACACACGTGAAGATGGATTAGAACTATCCGCCACGCTTTACCTGCCCGTAGGATATGACAAGTCTAAGAAGAAGAAAATGCCGATGATCATGTGGGCTTATCCAAGGGAGTATAAGGATAAGAGTAGTGCGAGTCAAGTTACATCTAGCAGCAACGAATTCACGTATCCGTATTACGGATCTCCTATATACTGGGTAAATAGGGGGTATGTAGTTCTTGATGATACTGCCTTCCCAATAGTAGGAGAGAAAGAAGATCAACCGAATGATGACTTTATCCCTCAGCTGGTAGATAATGCAAAGGCAGCCATCGACGCTCTAGATGCTATGGGATATATAGACCGTAATAAAGTAGCGGTAGGAGGTCACTCCTATGGTGCATTTATGACAGCAAATCTCTTGACCCATTCTAATTTATTTGCTGCGGGTATCGCACGATCAGGAGCTTATAATAGAACATTGACACCATTTGGTTTTCAGTCGGAAGAGAGGAATTACTGGGAAGCGCCTGATGTATACTATAATATGTCACCCTTCATGCATTGTGATAAGATGAAGACTCCGTTGTTATTGATCCACGGACAAGCGGATAATAATTCAGGAACATATCCTATGCAGAGTGAGCGATACTTTAATGCACTCAAAGGTCTTGGTGCTCCAGTGCGATTAGTGATGTTGCCTAAGGAGAGTCATGGTTATGTAGCACGAGAAAGTATCATGCATATGCTCTGGGAACAAGATCAATGGCTAGAAAAACATGTAAAAAATAGAGTAGTCACACCATAGAATGTGATCTTCAACATTTATCTACGCTAGATAATAAATTAAAGAGCTAAAAAATTAGTCAGAGATCGAAGCGGTCCAATTGATGCTTGTTGAATTGAGACAAAAGGAGCTAACACTTGGGATAATTCTCCCAGCACTACAGTCAAAATGTAATTAAATGAAATCATTCTTAGGTATAGTAATAGTTCTTGTAACTAGTATTTCTTTATCAGCTCAAGGTGTGAAGTCTGGTCCGATGCTCGGTTATAATACCATGAGAGAAGTTGGAGTATGGATGCAATTAGAAAATCAAGGGTATGCAGCTATAAGATATTGGCCAAAATCAAATAAGTCAGATGCTTTGATTTCTGAGACGTTCTACGTTGAAAATTATAAGGCTAATACTGCTACTATAGCGCTAGGTCCCCTCGAGCCAGGTACTAGATACGAATACTCTATCATAGTCAATGATCAAGAATTAGATAAAGTATATAGCTTCGAGACTCAAAAATTATGGCAATGGAGAGAAGACCCGCCAGAATTTAGCTTTATAGCTGGAAGCTGCGTATTTATCAACGAAGAGCGATATGATCGACCTGGAAAACCATATGGAAAAAAATATGAAATCCTCGAAAGTATTGCGAAAGAGGATGCCGAGTTTATGGTTTGGCTTGGGGATAACACTTATCTAAGAGAAGCGGATTGGAACAGTAGATCAGGAATATATCACAGATTTACACACTCTAGAAATGTGGAGGAGATGCAGCCATTGTTATCCGCTATGCACCACTATGCAATATGGGACGATCATGATTTTGGACCAAATGATAGTAATGGCATATACTGGGGGAAGGACATCACTAGAGAAGCTTTTGTTGATTTTTGGGCAAATCCCAATTATGGCGTCAATGGTCTAGGAGGTATTACAGGGACATACAGCTGGAATGACTGTCAGTTTTTTCTATTAGATAATAGATGGGATCGAACTCCCCAATCAAGTGAAGGATCAATATTGGGCGAAGAACAAATGACATGGCTGATCGATGCACTAAGAAGTAGTAATGCCAGCTTCAAGTTTATCTGTATAGGCGGACAAGTGGTAAGTGACTATGCAGCGTTTGAAAACCATGCGGTCTATGGGGCAGAGCGAAAGAAACTTCTTCATCTTATTGATGATTATGATATACAAAATGTAGTTTTCTTGACTGGCGATAGACATCACTCAGAGATAAGTCGATATGAGACACCTGATGGCCAAGTGATTTGGGATATTACATCAAGTGCATTGACATCAGGAACTTATGATCATACTGATGAGCCCAATAGTTTTAGATACGAAGATAGTATGATTGGTAAAAACAATTACGCCGTGATTTCAATATCAGGAAAAAGAAAAAAGAGAAAGCTAAAAGTGGAATTTAAGGATGCGGAAGGAAAAAAGATAAAAAAGTACAAATTAGAATGATCTTTCGCTTAGAGATATAAAGTGCAACATTACAATTAGTTATAAGATTTATAATATTTTTAATACCTGAAAGTTGTAGTTCTATATATTTATTGACTCATGTATAATACGAGATATAGTATTCTTTTCTATCTTACATCCAAGCAAATGACAACCCCCAGTATGATCAAAATAGGTGTAATAAGAGAAGGTAAGGTACCTGCAGATAGTAGAGTGCCCCTAAACCCAAGTCAGGCAAAGTATCTGTCAGATATGGGAGTAGATATCGTTGTGCAACCATCAGAAATTAGATGTTTTCCAGACCAAGATTATAAAGATGCAGGAATCCGTATGCAGGAGGATTTATCGGATAGAGATGTTCTACTTGGAGTAAAAGAAGTGCCAATCAATGAATTGATATCTGGAAAGACATACTTCTTTTTTTCGCATACGATAAAGAAGCAAGCTTATAATCAACCTCTGCTAAAGCATATAGTAGATAATCAGATCAAACTTATTGATTATGAAGTACTGACAAATGAGAAGGGCGTTAGAGTGATCGCTTTTGGTAAGTATGCTGGTATGGTGGGAGCGCACAATGCACTCTGGACTTATGGTCAGAGGACGAAAGAATTTGACCTGCCACGGATGAAGGATCTATACGATTATAAAGCGGCCAAAGAAATTTATAAAAAAACAAAGTTTCCAAATATCAAACTCGTATTGACGGGCACAGGAAGGGTGTCTACAGGTGCCGCTATGGTACTCGATGATATGGGTATGAAGCGAGTGAGTCCACTTGATTACATTTCTAACGACTTTGATTATCCTGTTTATACTCAGTTGAATTGTTTTTTCTATGTCAAAAGAAAAGACGGTAAGATGTTTAATTCTGCAAAACAATTCTACAGCAAACCAAAAGAATTTGATTCTGATTTCTCTCACTTCCTTCCTATGTCAGATATCATGATCAATGGTATCTATTGGGATAATGATGCTCCGCCTTTCTTCACACTTGATGAAATGAAATCTGATAAGTTTGGTATA
The DNA here is from genome assembly GCA_938007965.1 of uncultured Saprospiraceae bacterium. Classification (GTDB taxonomy): domain Bacteria; phylum Bacteroidota; class Bacteroidia; order Chitinophagales; family Saprospiraceae; genus CAJXUU01. The sequence continues at coordinate 78,551 of CALLMH010000014.1, forward strand.
AAAGTAATCTCTGATGTCACATGTGATATAGCACCTGTATCAAGTATACCGAGTACTATAAAAGCATCTACGATTGACGATCCGATTTTTGGAATAGATCGTGCTACAGGTAAGGAAGTAGCTCCTCATGGAGACAATGTCTTGGATATGATGACAATAGATAATCTACCTAACGAACTGCCGAGGGACGCTTCTACTGCATTCGGAGATATGTTTATCCAAAACGTATTAAATGAGTTAGGTAATCGAAAAAGCGAACTGATCCAACGAGCTACTATTGCAGAATTTGGAAACTTAGGAAAGCACTTCGAGTACCTTAGAGATTATTTGAACGGTGAGTAGGCATATTCTAAGCTCTTTTTTTTAGTAATATTTATATCCATTTATAAGCGAAAGACTTTACTGGTCAGAGTTGCAAACAATATTCCGAGATGTCATTTCCATTATTTATGGGATAGATCTAGATATTAGATCAATCGCTTGATCAGCTTGATTTGTCAGATCAGTTTATGACTTTGACTTAGGAAGCATTCTTATTCGGTAGGCGACTGATGGAAATACTCCTAGAATGTTGATATAGAACAACACATTTTACTTTCTTTCAAATTTATGCTAGGATATCTATGCATTTTTTGTTTTTCATACGTCTATAAATTAAAGCGGTCATCAAGAACTTATGATCGTGTTAATACCTTACTTTTGATAGAATCAATCCGTACCTTGGTTTGATGTTATTAATCGTACAAAATGATATGTATGAAATTCAGTAATTTAATATTTGGGATGTTTTTATTTTTCACTTCTGTTAGTTTCTCTTCGTCTGATGTCTTCGATTATGATAAAGCATGGAAGGAAGTAGATAAGGCGCTAGAGAAAGGACTACCCAAGACAGCCTTAGATCAGATTAATATCATCTACGATAAGGCGCTAAGTGAATCTAATGTCGAAAATCAAATTAAAGCCACCATCTCAGGGGCGAAATTAACCCTCGATACTGAAGAACTCGGTCTAGAGCTCGTAGTCGAAACACTTAATGCACGATTAAACCAGTCGAAAGCACCCGTGAAACAACTGTTACATTCTATGACAGCTGAGCTATTTCAACAATATTACAATAGCCAATACTATAAAATATCCCAACGAACTAATCTAGCATCTTTTGATACGGGAGATATGAGAACATGGGCTCCAAATAATTACAGAGACTTTATTGCGGATCAATACCTTAGTTCAACAGCAGATATAACACGACAATATAAAACTGCCGATTATAAGAAATTATTAAATAATGAAAAATCAACGATCGCTTTAAGACCTGCACTTTATGATGTTTTGGTTGATCGAGCAATCAATTACTTCTCATCAAGAAACTATAATACGATTACTCCATCATTTAGTTTTAAATTGGATTCTCCTGATTATCTCGCAGATGTGCAGACATTTATCGATATGGATATCTTAACAGATGAGATAGACTCGAAAATATATAGAGCTATCAAACTATTTCAAGATCAACTTAAGTATCAATCTTCATTTTCGAATCAGACGGTGTTAGCTTCTTATGATTTGAAGAGACTAGAGTTTGTGCTCAATTTTGGAATGATAGCAGATGCAAATACCGTCTTCGAATCATCACTACGGCAGGCATCTTCGTACTATCAAGGAAATGATGCTCACCAGTTTATACTTAGATTATCACAAAATTATATAAACTCCGAAAGATATCAAGAAGCGCTCGATTTGCTAGATGAACTAGAGGATGACAAGATAGAACCATTTGTAAAGTCACAGAAACAAAATTTCATCAATACGATTCATACCCAACAACTATCTCTACAGTCAGAGCAAGTAGTTTCTTCGAAGAAAAACTTCCTTATCAATGTCTCTTCTAGAAATCTGGAAACTATATATTTTAAATTGTTGAAAGTCGATCAAAAGGATTTTTCCGACATATTGGCTAGTAAACAAAAAGATCAGTACAAAAAAATAGAATCTCTTTTAGTATTGAAAACTTGGAATAGATCTAATATCAAAGACGGTTACAAACAGTCGACTTATGAGGAGCTCATGGAAGGTCTCGAATATGGGATTTATATCCTAGTATCGAGCAATACCAGTCGATTCAATATGGAGGATTCTGCGTATAATTTTACGGCATTCCACGTGTCTGATCTCGCATACACCACATATGGTGAGTCTAATGGTAAGCGGATGTTTATAAGAAATAGATCTACAGGGAAGCCAGTAGAAAATGTCGAAATAGAAGTATATACACGACAATATAATCGCAAAGAGAGAAAACAAGAATTGAAATTAGTACAAACTACTAGATCAGATAAAGGAGGATGGGCAGATATTAAAATGGTGGATAATAATTCATTTTTATATAAACTGACCAAAGGAGAAGATAAGTTGAATCTTGATATGTATGATTATTACTATAAACATCGAGATTCAAAGGTAAAAGAAGAGAGAACTGAAATATTCTTGGACAGAGCCATATATAGACCAGGTCAAACTGTACATTTCAAGACGATATCATTGGATATTGATGTAGACGGATTACCTACTATACACGAGGGGAAATCACTAGTCCTACATCTAAAAGATGCCAATGGGCAAGAAGTAGATAAGATCAGCGTCAAAGCTAATGATTTTGGAAGTGCTTCAGGAAGCTTTGTACTACCTACAGGAAGATTGACAGGTACTTTTTCTATAGCGGTAGAACACGGATACAAGTATTTTGAAGTTGAGGAATATAAGCGCCCAAAGTTTGATGTACTGATTGATTCTTTGGATGAAGAGCTAAGTCTAGGAGATAATATTGAAGTATCTGGAGTAGCAACGGCACTATCAGGAAGCCCTATTTCTGGTGCAAAAGTTAAATATAAAATCATGCGTCAGACTTACTATGGATGGTGGAGTTGGTATCGTAGAGTACCCTCAAGCTCTGAGATGATAGAGCAAGGAGATATAAAAACAGACCAATCAGGAAAGTTTGTTGTAGATTTTGTAGCCGCTGCAGATGCCAATATGAAGATCGAAGAGAACCCAAGATATAGCTATCAGATAGCTGTAGATGTCACCGATATATCTGGAGAAACTAGGTCAGCCACTAAGAATATTTCCATAGCGGCACTTCCATATACTTATGCTATAGATATGGCTGAGGTTATAGATGTAAAATCACTGAAAGAAGTTAATGTAAAGGCTATCACAGTGAATGATTTATCATTGAATTCGGATGCTACAATTAAGGTTATAGAGCTCATACAACCTGATACCTGGAAGCGAAGTCGAAGATGGTCTAACCCATCAAATCCGATCTACAGAAAGGGTGAATTCGATAAGAAAATAGAAAGAATAGCGTACAGAAATTCATCAGTATTGAGTGAGTATGAAGATAAAGAAGTCGTGTACGAAGGCAGCCTGAATATACCCGCGGGCGGCTCAGATGTAGATATAAGTAAGCATGTTGTAGCTGGAAGTTCTTATCGTATCGAAATTATATCCGATGAAAAATACAAAGGAACCAACATCATTACGAAAAACTATATTGCTGTTACCGACGTGAAAGCTAATAAATACCCAACTTTAGATTTGCTCTATGTAACCCCGAAAACGAATGAAGCAAAAGTTGGTGAAAAGTACGAAGTGATACTCGGGACGTGTGACAGCAATCTTCAAGTATATTACACATTCGTAAGAGACTATAAGATTGTTCATAGAGGAGTCGCCGATCTGAATAATAATTTCACCATATGTTACGAACCAACAGAAAAGGATAGGGGAGGCATCTCTCTCTACATGGATTATGTGAAGCACAACTACTACAAAAGAATAGAGCAAAACGTCAATATTCCGTGGGATCACAAAAAGCTAAGTGTCGAGCTAATGACCAAGCGGGATAAAATACTGCCTAGGTCTAAAGAAGAATGGACAATTAAGGTTTCAGGACCGAATAAAGATAAGGCCATTGCAGAAGTGCTGGCAACGATGTACGATGCAAGTCTAGATCAATTTGTAGATCACGAATACGTATTTAATCCTTATGTTTCTCATTATGGAAATTTACAATCACAGAATTTTGGTTTCGACTATGGATACAGTGGAAACCTCAATTACAAGTGGAATAGGGTTAAAAATGAGTATGTACCAATGCCGATATTACCCTCATTAAAAGGGATGATCATCAATGGTATATACAATCAAATGTACGGCAATGGAGGTGGACGAAGAATGATGAAACGGAGTTCGAATGAAAGTGCAAGAAACTCTGTAGATGAAGTCATGGCATCTCCTATGATGGCAGAATCTGTAATAATGGAAGCTGAAGCTGATTATGACTCATCTCATAAAAATGAAGCTGAAAATTTGGATAACGATGGTAAGGATATACAATCAACTCAGAAGATATCAGTTAGAAAGAACCTCAATGAATCTGTGTTCTTTTATCCTAACCTGAAGACGGATTCGGATGGAAATCTCCTCATTTCATTTACGATGAATGAAGCTTTGACGACATGGAAGTTGATTACCTTTGCGCATGATAAAGAGCTTCGATATGGCATGACTTCCCATGAAGTAAAAACACAAAAGGATGTAATGATCCTTCCTAATGCTCCGAGATTTCTACGAGAAGGAGATAAGATTATATTTCCTGCAACTGTAAGTAACCTATCAGAAAACGACCTAATGATCGGAGCTGAGTTGGAATTTATAGATCCAGATACAGATCAAGTAATCAATGAAGTCTTCGGCATCAAGCAAAAGCGAACATCCATCGATGTGCGCAGCGGCGAATCAGCAAGAATAGACTGGGAGATCAATGTACCATCAAACTACAAAAAAATAGTAAAGTACAGAGTAATTGCTACTTCGGGTGATCATACTGATGGAGAAGAAAATTTACTGCCAGTTGTTACCAATCAGGTATTGTTGACCGAGACCAAGGTTCTTTCTGTTAAAAAGAATGAAAAGAAGTCATTTGTATTTGATGCATTATCAAGTGGAAGTGGAACGGCTCAGCCACATAGCTATACATTCGAGTATACGAGTAACCCTATCTGGTATGCCGTGCAGGCACTTCCTTACTTGATGGAATATCCGCACCAATGTACAGAACAGATATTCAATAAGATGTATGCGAATACGATGGCGAGCCATATTGCCAATGCAAATCCGAAAATCAAACAAATATTTGAAGAATGGAAAACACTAGATTCTGATGCACTACTGAGCAATCTCGAAAAGAACACAGAACTAAAATCTGCCATATTAGAAGAGACTCCTTGGGTACGTCAGGCAAAGTCCGAAACAGAACAAAAGAAAAGAATTGCACTCTTATTTGATATGAATAAAATCTCAAATGAGACGGCATCAGTACTCGAAGAATTAGCAAGAAGCCAGATGCCTAGCGGCGCATTTCCATGGTTTGCAGGTGGACGAGAAAATGTATACATCACACAAAATGTGATAGAAGGTATTGCACACCTCCTTCATCTTGGAATAATCTCAGATCAAGATCGGCGTTATATGCAAATCGTAGAGAAAGCACTCGTCTACTTGGACGAGCAAACGAAAATTAGATATGATAGATTAAAGTCCAATATAGCTAAACATGGTGGTGACATCAATAAAGATCATTTAGATCAACTTTCGATTCATTATCTGTATATCAGAAGTTTTTACAGTGATAAGAAAGTACAGTCAGTATCTCAAGAAGCGAACGATTATTATTTCGGTCAAGCCAAAAAATACTGGTTGAATAAAGGGTTGTACCTCGAAGCTATGTTGGGACTTGTTATGAAAAGAAGCAAATCTAATGTTGCTTTAGATATAGCCAAATCGTTGAAGGAAAGATCTTTTTATTCTGATGAATTGGGTAGATATTGGAATCTTGGAAGTGGCTTTCATTGGTATGAATTGCCGATAGAGTCCCATGCTATGATCTTAGAGTTCTTCACAGAGATGAAAGAGCAACAGGACTTCGTAGAGGACATGAAGATCTGGTTACTGAAGAATAAACAAACCAATCACTGGAAGACAACAAAAGCGACTTCTGCGGCTATATATTCATTATTGATTCAAGGGGAGGATCGTGGTATGATCTCTTGGATCGACGAGAATAATACACCGGAGATCAGTCTGGGTGACACCAATATAGATATAGCATCTGAGGGGTCTGAAGCTGGCACAGGCTACTTCAAGAAATCATGGAGCGCTTCGGAGATTACCTCTGATTTGAGTAAGATTTCGATTCAAAATAATAATGAATCCATCTCATGGGGAGCGGCATATTATCAATATTTCGAAGACCTCGACAAAGTAGATAATTTTCAAGAGACTCCATTGACAGTCAATAGAAATCTATTCGTAGAAGAAATGACAGACAGTGGTCCGCAATTGGTATCAATTGATAAAAATGGTGTGCAACCAGGAGATAGATTAATCATAAGAATCGAAATAAGAGTGGATCGAAATATGTCATATGTTCACCTAAAAGATATGCGAAGCTGTGGATTTGAGCCTGAAAACGTGTTGAGCGGATATAGATGGGAAGGTGGATTAGGCTATTACGAAAGTACTAGAGATCTAGCATCTCACTTTTTTATCAGTCATCTTAATAAAGGTACATATGTATTCGAATATCCTGTAAGGGCAGTGCATAAGGGAGATTTTAGTTCGGGTATTACCAGTATCCAAAGTATGTACGCTCCTGAGTTTATCAGCCATAGCAATGGAGGTCGTGTAACAGTAGAATAGACATTTTTACTATATATTAAGTTATAAATGATTCGCAGTTATATAAGTCGATGCTAGCTTTGCTGCAGTAGCTAACCGCACAAATCTAATGTAGGATCGTAGCCGGGTGCCTAAGACGGTCATCATTTAATATTCATAGTTCATCTTTTTGAAACTTAGCGAAATGGAATCAAACCAATTGCTTCAAAGAAATAAGATTTTGGCTTTAAAATAAACTTACATTTTCCTACATTACGAATCATTTAATTAAATATAACCTCCAACAAATGAAAAAATACATACTTTCCATTATACTTATTCTCGTAGGGTTATCAGATTCGCAATTGGTAGCTCAATACGAAAAAGATGAAAACTCTACCTACGGCTCAGTAGAATGGAGGAACATCGGTCCATATCGTGGAGGTAGATCCTGCGCTGTGACAGGTGTGCCAGGCAAGCCAAATCTATTTTATTTTGGATCTACTGGTGGAGGGATATGGAAAACTACAGACGGCGGAAGAGCGTGGGAGAACATCTCCGATGGATACTTTGGAGGATCTATTGGGAGTATTGCAATAGCAGCTTCTGATGCCAATGTCATCTATGTCGGAGGAGGGGAGAAGACAGTAAGGGGCAATGTATCCTTCGGTTACGGAGTGTGGAAATCTGAAAATGCAGGTAAGACTTGGACGGACATGGGACTCAATAACTCAAGGCATATATCTAGAATCAGAATACATCCGACGAATCCTGACATCGTATATGCAGCCGTGATGGGTGACTTGTTCAAAGGGACTCAGGATAGGGGAATATACAAATCTACGAATGGAGGGAAGACTTGGAAAAAAGTCTTATTTGCCAATCAAGATGCCGGAGCAGTAGATCTTATTATAGATCCTACTAATCATCGAACGCTATTTGCGACGACATGGAATGTAAGGAGAACACCATATTCGCTTTCTAGTGGAGGTGATGGTTCTGCACTATGGAAGAGTACTGATCAGGGAGAGACATGGCGCAATATATCTGATGCAAAAGGATTGCCCAAAGGTGTCTGGGGAATATCTGGCGTGACAGTATCTCCTGTAGATGGCGAGAGGATATTCGCAATGATAGAGAATAAGGATGGTGGTCTCTACCGATCTGATGATGGTGGTAAAAATTGGTCAAAAGTAAATAGTGAGCGAAAACTGAGACAGAGAGCTTGGTATTATACAAGACTATATGCAGACACAGAGGATGCAGATGCAGTATATGTGCTCAATGTCCGATACCATAAGTCAACCGATGGAGGGAAGACCTTCTCTACGCATAATGCACCACACGGAGACCATCATGATCTATGGATCGCTCCAGAAAACCCAAATCGAATGATCATCGGTGATGACGGAGGAGCTCAAGTCACTTATGATGGCGGTGAGACTTGGAGTACATATCATAATCAGCCTACGTCACAATTCTATAGGATAATTACTGATAATCACTTTCCATATAGGATCTATGTTGCACAACAAGATAACAGTACACTTAGAATACCACACAGAACGACAGGAGGAAGCATAGGGGAAGATGATTGGGAAAAAACAGCGGGTGGTGAGTCGGCTCATATCGCTATAGATCCTACGGACAACGATATCGTATATGGAGGCAGTTATGATGGGTTTCTTACGAGACTCAATCATAAGACAGGATCCGTGCGTGCCGTAAATGTATGGCCTGATAATGTCATGGGGCACGGAGTAGAAGATATGAAATTTAGATTTCAGTGGAATTTCCCAATTTTCTTTTCCAAACACGATAATAAGAAATTGTATACAGGATCACAACATCTTCATCTATCTACAGACGAGGGACAATCGTGGCAAGTAATCTCTCCTGATCTAACCAGAAATGAACCTGAAAAGCAAAAATCAAGTGGGGGTCCAATCACTCAAGATAATACAAGTGTAGAATATTACGCAACCATATTTGCCGCTCAAGAATCAGCTCTCAAAGAGGGGTTGATATGGGTTGGGTCGGATGATGGACGTATACATGTCACCAAAGATGGTGGAGCGAACTGGTCAGACGTAACATCTAATAAGATGCCTAAATATTTAATGATCAATAGCATAGAGCCAAGTCCATTTGATGAAGGTACGTGTTATGTGGCGGGTACATTGTATAAGACGGGAGATTATACACCATATCTATACGTTACCAGAGATTATGGTCAATCATGGACAAAAATTACAAAAGGAATAGCACCCGAACATTTTACCAGAGTACTTCGTGCTGATCCAGTCAAAAAAGGATACTTGTATGCAGGTACTGAGACAGGGATGTATATCTCTTATGACGATGGAGAATCTTGGAGTTCATTCCAATTAAATATGCCAATCGTACCTATCACTGACCTAGTAGTAAAAGATAATAATTTAGTTGCTGCCACACAAGGAAGAGGAATTTGGCTTATTGATGATCTGACAGTGATGCACCAGCAACAGGATTTATCAAAGTCTAAGCAATATCACCTATACCGACCGATGGACGGGTACCGAATGGGAGGTTGGCAACTTCAGAATCCTAAAGGCGAAGGAAAAAATCACCCTGGTGGTATAATGACCCATTTCTTCCTGAAAAGTTATGATGATAAAAGAGATACTGTCTCGCTTTCGTACTTGAATGCTGCAGGAGATACTATCAAGACGTATTCATCTATTGCTGCGGAGGATAAAGACAAACTAGAAGTCAGCAAAGGAGGTAATATGCATTCTTGGAATATGAGCTATGACCCAGCTACCAAGTTCGATGGTATGATTCTATGGTGGGGGAGTCTTAATGGTCCGAAAGCTAAGCCAGGAAAATATAAGGTAAACCTTACGGTCAATGGTGAAACTCAGACACAAGAATTCAATGTGCTTCAGAGACCAGACTCTGAAGGTTCGCTAGAAGATATCAATGCACAATTTGATTTTGTCAAATCAATAAACGTTAGTCTAGATGATGCACATCAAGCAATCATAGACATGCGGTCACTTCGCGAGCAGATGAAAGGATACGTAGGAAAAGTGGATGATCAAGACATCAAAGACTATGCTAAGGATGTGGATTCTCTAATGACAAAAGTAGAGGAGGCATTATATCAAACGAAAAATAAATCAAGACAGGATCCGCTAAATTTTCCGATTCGATTGACAAATAAATTGGCACACCTAAACAGCTTAACGCAAATGGGTGATAATGACTTTCCGCCTACGGATGCAGCTATCGCAGTAAGAGACGAACTCACAGATCTCATTGATGCCGAACTGAAATTATGGAAAGAAGTGAAAACAAAGATGCTACCAAAGCTCAATCAGATGATAAGAGACAGAGCATTGGATGTGATTATATTGGATAAGAAGTAAATTTCTGCAATTTCGTTTTCATATTTACTTCACTTGTTTTCTATAATGGATTTAAGAATTGGTCATTGATATAATCTTTTAGGGATAAAAAAAAAGAGGATAAGATTTCTTTCGATCTTATCCTCTTTTGATATTGTAAATCTAGTTTTTACTCATCTTTGCCAAATACCTTTTTTAGCAATTCTGTATTTCTTTGATCTACATTATTTCTAATGCCTTCTTCCTTCTTCGCTATCAATGAGAACATACCGACTAATGCTTTATTATTTACATGGTCATCTAATTCTGGATTGACGTCCTTGACGAATGGTAGCTTGTTGTGTGCATTCACTGCTTTCTTCCAATAGCTGCGCGCATTAACTTCATCCAATGCTGAGATGATTACCGGCATAAATGCATCGTACAATTTTTGGTAACTCTTTTCTTTTAAGTAGTCTGTGGCAGCATCGTCTTCTCCAGATAGGATATTGAGTGCATCATCAAATGATATTTGCTTGACAGCATCTACGAATATTGGAGTCGCTTTTTTTGCTGCGCTTTCTGCTGCACGATTCATTTTCTCTATCAGATCATGTTCTATATTTTCGAATCCCGGTACCATTTTGACTTTAGAGATTACTTTTGTTGCTTCACTTGGAATCTCTATTTTGTATTGACTTTTGAGATAACCATCCTCTGCGGATAATTTGTCTACTGCTTGTGCTATTCCTTGATCGAGTGCTTCTTTTAGTCCATCCGCTACTTCATCTTTTGATATTACGGGTTCTCCTTTAAGTACACTTTCTGCTTTTTTAAGGACATTGCCAAATTGTGCAGTACTCGTATTTATGGCTAGTAAAAGAATGAACGAGAGTAAAGTTATATTTTTAATGTGTTTCATTTGTTTATATTTATTTATACAGTTTGACAGGGATAATTTTCCCAAGTATTTACTTCTTTGATGGAAGCTACTTTTTAAAACTACTCCTTCCTAGCTAAAACGGTAGAAACTCTAAGATGGATCGAATAATCGAAATAATATTCTGTTAAAATCTACAACATTTTACTATATCTTATTGGATGACCACAAGCCGGAATGATTTCTCTCCACCGTCTGCATTTACTTTACATATATATAACCCCTCTGATAGGTCGTCTATTTCGATTGGTCGATTGCTTGCAGATGTTCCAGTTCTGATTACTCTACCTGTGATATCGAGGATAGTGAATGTGATTATAACCTCAGTCTGACTACCGAACTGTATGCTATTATTAGCTGGGTTAGGGTAGAGTGACATCTTATCAAGTGTAGGATTTGATACCGACGTCAAGATTTCTACATTCTGAACAGAGCTGATGCATCCATTTTGATCTTGTACGTATACACTATATACTTCTCCTACCTCACCGATCAAAAATGAAGCGTCTACATAGGCGTCTTCATCGAGGCTGTATGTATATGGAGCTACACCACCAGAGCCTTCGACAAAAATAGTGTCCTGATTTACAGTGGTAAGTAACTCCAGTATGTCTGGCTCTGTAATGGAGAAAGATTGTGTGAAGGTATTATCAGCGGAATCCATTATATCTAGCATGTACTCGCCAGGAGATAAGTTGGAAAAAGACCCGATCGAATTGGTTTCTTCGTCAAGTGTATAAGTATAAGGCGCTAGTCCACCGATCACCTCACTCACATCAATCGATCCATCTGAGAAACCATTACATGACACAGAAGTGGCAGTAATGGATACCTCCGATATGTTATAGTGTGTGAAACTATTAGTCGATGTCACACATCCATTAGCATCTTGTACGAATACAGTATACTCTTGACCGTCTAATAGTAAATAGGAGTCTTCAGATGAATATTCGACACCGTCCAAAGAGTACTGATAATCACCACTTCCACCTTCACCCATAATCAATAATTCTTCACCAGTAATAGATAATGTAACGACTAGAGCTTCTGGAGATGATAATATAGTTGCACCACTTTCGGCTTCCACACCATTAGCATCTCGAACGATAATGCTATAAGTTCCTGCGGGAAGATTTCCAAATACTGGAGAATCACTGAAATTTTCATTGTCGATGCTATAGGTAAATGGGGCAATTCCTCCACTTACATCTGCCGTAATCTCTCCATCAATATCTCCGAAACAGTTGAGCTCTTTAGTAATATTAGCGGTCACGGCTAAGCCTTCAAATGTATACTCAATGGAAAATACTTGATTTGCAGCATATCTAAGTTGATCATCTACAACATCAAATATAAACTGATCACTATTTTGATTGATATCAGCTACTGTATAATGAACAAAGCCTTCGTCGATATCGAATTGTGTAAATACACTGCCAATTAATAGATTCTCCAATTCATTTGTAGTAGAGTTTTGCAATTGTAAATTTCCGTTTGCAGGGACAGACTTAAGTACATAGAAAACGTTTTCTGGATCTGAATTTTCAGTAAGCAACTCACTAGTAGAAACTGGAAGTTGATTTTCGTTTTCAAGAATTAAGTTATTATTGTTAATGACTATAGCCGATTCTAATATTTCTGACGAACAAGTAGAAATAGACCATTCTATGAGTTCACCGCTATCCCCATCGTACTCATCTTCAATGGTAAGCACCCATTCTCCATTCATAGTCTCTCCATCAAAATTACTAAATAGATCAATTGGCTGATATTGTCCTGATATGGCTAATCCACCAAGCTCACAAGTGTTTTCCAAATCATCAGCTGTATTGACGGCAAAATCTGAAAACTGAATGCTCAAATTATCATTACTACATCCAAAATTAGAAGCTGGAACTCCAGGTCTATCAAATAAGGTTACAGATGTTCCAGTAGGTGAAGTCAGCGTGGCAATAAGATCTCCCACATAAGTATGATTTATTGCAAGTGTCACTTCGATTAGAGATATGATTCCTTCATTGGACATTGTAATACTACTACTTAGTTCAGAATCTTCTTCCTCGGGGATATCTATATTTACCTCCATCGACTCAGAGAAACAAGAAAGTCCAGCTGTCTGAAAGGATTGGGTATTACTCCATACTGGATCAAAACACTCTGATAATGGGCGAACTCTCCAGTAATATACTGTCTGTACTTCAAGAGACAGGCCGGAGCTGTTTGGCGCATTTGTTATTTGTTGATCTATGATATTATCGAATGATGGATTCTCTGAAATCTGCACTTCATATTGAACGATTGCAGGATTATCTTCCCATGTCAAAACAGGAAAAATATTTACATTCGTCTCTGCATCAGATGGTGATGTAGTGGTGATGAGTGGTGACTCCGCTGGAGATATGATCAAGCTGATATTTTGATCAAGCGTCAAGTCGGGGCTTGAGGCTGAGACAGTCATCTGGTATTCTCCTGGAGTTACACTCTGTAAAGACGAAATCGTCAGCTCAAAATTTCCGTCTTGGGTAACCGGATTGTCAGAAAAAGATGCTGCTGCTCCCAAAGGCAAATCAGATATATCAAAAGTCACTTCGATATCTTCGTCAAATTCGGTATAGTCTATTTGGTACGTCACAGATTGATCAGGACATGCCAGTAAACTAGACGGTTCTATGATAGCACTGAATGGTGCTTCAATAGAAAAGTCCGTATCATTGACATCTAGAAAAATACTTGATGCACATTTCACCATTAATCGACAGTTGTTTGAAAATTGAAAAGGCACATCAATGGTCTCCTCTCCATCGTTCGCTGTACCTTCTAAGAGCAGGATGTCAAATGATGCTCCACCATCTATAGAAAGATATACATCCACTTCCCCACATGATACAGGCGCTTGGTCGGTATTCGCTACACTCCAAGTTATGGTTTCCTCTGTTCCAGCATTCCATGTGCTACTTGTATTTTGTGATGTTACCATGAATGGGCCCGCTTGATCAGTAAATTCTATAGATAGATCATCATCAGCCGTACATCCAGCCAGTGGATTATTATCTCTCACAGTAACGTTGAATCTCATGCTTCTACTTACACTAGGTAGTACTTCCCAAGTGTTTTCATTATTGCCATTTAAGATAGATGGCATAGCAGGGAAGAATCTCGAAGGGTTGGGTGTAGGGTTTAGTGATCGGAAGGCTGGCCCTACTTCATTGGTAGCTTCTGGTGGCATTTCTGCCGCTTGGTTATCCATCTGTTCCCAACAGTAAGTGATACCTTCATTGTCTTCATCGGTTGCTTCAGCTATCAATTCGAAAGGTGTACTGATCGGAAGTGTGAGACCATTTCCAAAGAGTGGATCTAATTCTGGAGCGGCATTGTCTATAGTTATCAATTCTGCACAGTCTCCATTTCCAGCAACTACGAAGTTTGCAACCTCTGAGATAGATACAGCATGGAAGTAATCATCACTGTTATTTTGAACATTGGGTCCGCAGATTCCTGCATATCCCATGATAGTCGATGCGCTTCCTGGTTCCATTGCCGTATCGCTGTTCCTGTTACAATTATTATTTTGGGTATGATTACCACCAAATTGGTGTCCTATTTCATGTGCTACGTAATCTACCCAAAATGGATCGCCGATTGGGTTGCCAAGTCCCGTGACTCCTCTTGCCTTCCTAGTTGTGCATGGGCTTCTAAGAGATGCGATACCTCCACCACCAGTACTAAATACATGGCCGATGTCGTAATTGTTAAATCCAATAATATCGTCAATAGTCGCTTGGTTTTCGCCTAGCATAGTCGAACCGCTATTATTAGTGTAAGGATCAGTGTTACTGTCAAGAAAAATCAGTTCGTCAGTATTTGCAATAAATTCCATTGTGATTGCAAATTCTCTTTCATATATACCGTTTATCCTAGTGAGTGATGCATTGTATGCATCTAACACGTCCGGTACGTTTCCTCCGTGAAATGTTGCATACTCACCAGTACAAGCCAATGCAAGTCTATATTTTCTCAATTGACAATCTCCATACTTACCTTGTTCAGATGCGTCGTCAAAATGCTCGTCGATCGTTTCTACAGTACATTGACCTTCTCCATCATGCAAGTGTTTTGAAAAGTCATTTTTATAGTACACGATGTACGTGTCATCTAATTCTTTGGCATATCTATCTATATACATTGTAGGGTGTATATCGGAGATGATCATACCTGTGATTCCAAGGTGAGAGACACTTAGTTTTAGGATAGAGGTCGGATCATCTACGTTAGTACCTGTATACGATTGTATCATAGGATACCTTGCAGCTAAATCAGGATGGAATACATCACTTCTCGTTATTCGATATTGAGCTATACTGCCATCAGCTAGAGGTATAAGTATGTCATTATTATTTCTCCCGTCTGTTTTGAATCTTTCTGGAGATTTTTCGAGTTTGCTCTTCAATGAACTGATCGCCACCGTATAAGTCTTATATTTTTTTGGAATGATTTCTCGGGTAAGATTAGATTGTCTATCTCTAATTCCCTTTTCAGATACTGAAGTCCATTTTTGTGCATTTATTTGCAAAGAGGATAAGATACTGCATAACAAAATGTAGAGGATTGATTGGTATTTTGTTTTCATAGGTGATCTTTTGAAAATGAATGATTGAGGTTGCCGTTTTGTATTATTCCATGAAAGTAAAAATATTTCATGTGTTAGAAAGGTAGATTGAAAAATAAATAAAAAAATGCGTTGATGCGGACATCAAATAAATGTTAACTTGAAGTAGTTGAAAATGCTCAATATTCTTTCATTTTCCTGTTTTAGAATTGATGCAAAATGTCTGAATTTGACTTTCAGTACTCCATCAGGTTTGGAAGCCTACTCGTATGGTTTGGGGGGAGTATGCTGAGGCTTTGTATCTTGATTTTTACAATATCATGTAGGTTTTAAACTTTATTATTTGATACAAGTCTTTCATATGTCTAGGCATTATTTTTAATCGATCATCACTAATCTAAAAGTTATAATATGTACTTTTGACGATAGAATCAGTTATATAATCTAAATAATACACCATGGCAGTAGATGAATCAGTAATTTCAAAATTAGAAAAATTAGCAAAGCTTAAGCTAACTGACTTGGAAAGAAAAGAAATGCAAGATGATCTTGATAAAATGCTTAACATGGTAGATAAGCTATCGGAAGTAAATACTGAAGGCGTAGCGCCTCTCGTGTATATGCATGAAGAGAGAAATATTCTTAGAGTTGATTCTATTTCTAATGTTCTTGATCGAGAAATAGGATTAAAAAATGCTCCCAAACGTGTAAAGTCCTATTTTGCAGTTCCTAAGGTTATACAGAAGTAATGCTAATATCCTATATTGATATTAATGAAAATTAAACGGTAATTCAAATGGAAAATACGCAGAAAGTAATCTCAATAAGAGACCTCAAAAAAACCTATATCATGGGAGTCGAAGAAGTGCATGCACTGAAGTCTATCACTCTTGATATCAATAGGAATGAATACGTAGCTCTCATGGGTCCTTCTGGAAGCGGGAAGTCTACCTTGATGAATTTGCTAGGTTGTCTCGATACCCCTACTGCAGGCGACTACTTTCTGAATGGATCTAATGTCAGTGTGATGGAAGATGGAGAACTTGCCGCTATTCGTAACAGGGAGATTGGATTCGTATTCCAGACTTTCAATTTACTTCCACGGCTCAGTACGCTCGATAATGTAGCTCTACCACTTGTATACGCAGGCATGAGCAAATCAGAAAGGAATGATCGCGCCGCTTCTGTCTTAGAATCTGTAGGTTTGGGAGAAAGAATGTCACATAAACCCAATGAATTGTCCGGTGGTCAAAGACAAAGAGTAGCCATTGCCAGAGCATTGGTAAATAGTCCTGCGATCATACTCGCTGATGAACCAACGGGTAACTTAGATACCAAAACATCTATAGAAATTATGGAAATCTTCGAGAAGCTTCAAAGCGATGGGAATACCATAATAGTAGTGACTCACGAACCAGATATCGCTGAGCACTGTCATAGAATCGTGAGATTAAGAGATGGATTGATCGAAACTGATATGAAAAACGAAAACATTATTTTGGCCAGCGACCCTACACACAGATATAATATTAGTTAGTCGCTTCTGATGGCAATACTCATTATAATAAGATCTAAAAATCTAACGCTAGTCAGATGAAAATATATACTAAGGGAGGAGATGAAGGGCAGACCTCGCTATACGGGGGTAGAAGAGTGTCGAAAGATGATATACGTATCGAATCCTACGGAACGGTAGATGAACTGAATAGTCATATAGGACATTTGATATCAGTGCTGCCCGATAGATTCGATCAAACGGAACTATTGATAGAGATTCAAAATCGGCTTTTTACGATTGGTTCTAATCTCGCTTCTGATCCAGAGAAAGATCTTCCTATCCCTGATTTGAATGAAGATGATATTCTTAAGTTAGAGCGTGCTATGGATAATATGGATACGGTTTTAGAACCGTTACGGGCTTTTGTACTCCCAGGAGGATCTATAGCGAATAGCATTGCGCATGTATGCAGAACCGTTACGAGACGATCAGAACGTAGAATGATAGCATTAGCGAATGTAGAAGATGTGAATCCAATATTGATAAAGTATACCAATCGTCTATCAGATTATTTTTTTGTGCTGAGTCGATATGTTGCTCACAAGATGAACCATAAAGAAATCCCTTGGATACCAAGAAAGAGTTAAGGTTATATGTTTCTGTAAAGGTTTAGCGTTTTGTGCGCAATCTTTTGTCTATCAAATGTTTGGAGGCAGTAGTCTCTTCCTTTCGTAGAAATAGACAATCTCAGTTCTGCATTGTCTTGGATAGTGATGATTGCCGATGTTATTTCTTCTATATTATCAGGATTAAAATAAAGGCAGTCTGGTCCTCCTGCCTCCTTCATCGAGGAAGTGTAAGATGAGATCACAGGAGTACCGCATAGTAATGCTTCTGTAATCGGTAACCCATGTCCTTCATAGTGACTAGCGTAGATCAGAAATTCTGCCCGTTGGTATACTTCGATGATTTGGTCATTGGTAATATCACTTCTTAGGTGCACAGAAGTTTCCAAGCCCAATGAAGAGGCTAATTCTAGGAGTTTCTTTTTATTTCTTTCTTTTCCTCTGCCAACAATCACCAGTTCTATTCTTTGATCTTTAGGGACTTGAGCTATAGATTTGATGATCGCTTCGAAGTTTTTTCTTGGCTCTATACTTCCAACAGATAGCATAAAGTGGGATGGTAATTCTAATTGATAATCACTAGGATTAATTTTAGTGGAATTGTAAAACTTCACATCACAAGGGTTGTAGATAACATCTATTTTTTCTGGGTTGACGCTGTAGTATTCTATTATGTCTTGCTTTGTATGATTACTTATTGCGACTATTCTATCTGAACTTGATAGACTATGTTTCCATTTGAGATTATAGATCGCTCTATCTGTAGCTGGAAAATACTCCGGATACCTTTTGAATATTAGATCGTGAATAGTGACTACTTTGCCACAGTTGGCTTTGCTTATATTTCTTGGGAGTTCGTGTGTCAGACCATGGTAGAGATTGATTTTATCATGCTTTATATCTTTCGTGATACCATATGTCCTCCACATCGCATGATTTGCAGATTGGGCTGTGCGTATAGATACATTTTGTAATGTGCGGAATTCGGCTTCATGATTTACTAATTTGATAGATGGCGTATAAAGCGTATAAGATTCCGAGGGACAATATTCACTCATACAATGCACAAGATTGCGGCTATAGTTGCCGAGTCCTGATTTATTGTTGAAAAGTCGTTTTGCATCAAAACCTATATTCATCTATCCGTATTTATAAACCAAAGATATATGATTTTCTTAGAGAAGATTTCATATAAAGATTATAGATTTGTAAGTGATGAACAACAATGATATCAAACACCTAGGCAATCTTATAAAAGGAGACTTGCACACGGATGATCTGCATAAGATTATCTATGCGACTGATGCTTCAGTATATAGAGAACTGCCACTCGGTGTAGCTGTACCTCGAGATTCATATGATGTAGTGCAAATCGTTAAATATTGCAATGAAAACAGAATACCCATCATTCCTAGATCTGGGGGTACATCATTGGCTGGACAGTGCGTAGGAATAGGACTGGTCGTCGATGTGTCCAAGTATATGAATAATATCATTCATATAGATCAAGAAAATAAGTCAGTCACCGTCCAACCAGGGATTATTCGAGATGAATTGAACCATGCCTTGGCTCCTTACAAATTGATGGTAGGTCCCAATACCTCTACAGCTAATAGGGCGACGATAGGTGGAATGGTTGGCAATAATTCTTGCGGTAGTACTTCCATCGTATTTGGAAATATGAGAGATCATGTCACAGAAATGAAAACTGTACTCTCTGATGGAAGCCAAGTGGAATTTGCATCAATGACCAAGGCAGATATCAAATCTAAGAGCCAAGAAGGTACATTGGAGGGTTCTATATATGCACATGTTCTTGATCTCATTCGCGATCAAGAATTGCAGACTGAGATTGCTCATCAGTATCCTAAGTCATCCATCAGGCGAAGAAATACAGGGTATGCGATAGACGAGCTTATCTCCTCTGCTGAAGATTCTATTAATGTATGTAGTTTATTGTGCGGGAGTGAGGGGACATTAGCATTTACTACCGAGATCACCATCGGCTTAGTAGATTGTCCTCCAGAATATGAGGTGCTGACGGCTATTCATTTCTCTTCGATAGATGCGAGTATGATCGCCACTCCTTCTATCATGAAGCACCTGCCATTTGCATGCGAATTGATGGACAAGACCATATTAGATTGTACCAAAGGGCAAAGGATGTATGAGCCTGATCGGTTTTTTTTAGAAGGTGATCCAGAGGCTGTCATGTTGGTTTCTTTTAGAGGTGCCTCATTGAGTCATGCGAGATCAGAAGTGGATCGTATGGTAGAAAATCTAAGAGCTGAGAACCATGGGTATTCTTATCCGATTATTACGGAGAATGTGAATAGGGTGTGGAACCTTAGAAAAGCGGGGTTGGGCTTGTTGGCCAATTTACCAGGGGATAAAAAGGCAGTTGCATGCATCGAAGACACTGCCGTAGCTATAGAGGATCTGAGTGATTACATAAGAGAGTTTACCTCAATTATGGATAGTTATAATCAAAAGTCAGTCTACTATGCTCATGCGGGTGCGGGGGAGATACATCTACGTCCCATACTCGATCTGAAACAAGAGACGGATAAGAATCTATTCTATGATATCAGTTTGGCTACTGCGAAATTGGTGAAAAAATACAATGGGTCTCTCAGCGGAGAGCATGGGGACGGGAGAGTCCGAGCACCGTTTATCCAAGAGATGTACGGCGACCGGATTTATTCAGAATTTCAGAAATTGAAGTCCATATGGGACCCCAATCTGATCTTCAATCCTGGTAAAATTGTAGATGCTCCACCTATGAATGAGTATCTTAGATTTGACCAAGATCATAAAGAGAATAGCTATGAAACAATTTTCGATTTTGATGCGGTAGGTGGAGTACTAAGAGCTGCTGAGAAATGTAATGGGTCTGGAGACTGTCGTAAATTACCACTTTCCGGCGGTACGATGTGTCCGAGTTATATGGCGACTAGAAATGAAAAGGATACCACTAGAGCAAGAGCTAATACGCTGCGAGAAGTACTGACACGACCGAAGGGTTCCAATGCATGGGACAATGAAGAGATCAAAGAAGTCATAGATCTTTGTCTTTCTTGTAAAGGGTGTACCTCAGAATGTCCATCTAATGTAGATATGAGTACGATGAAAGCCGAATTTCTTCATCAGTATCAAAAGGTTAACGGGGTTCCGATTAGGTCAAAATTATTTGCGAATTTTAATACCTTGAGTAAGCTAGGTTCTACTTTTGGTGGTCTTACAAATTGGGCCATGAAGTCAAAATTGACCAGTGGTGTGCTCAAGAAAATGATGGGAGTCAACTCCAAAAGATCATTGCCAACAATAGCATCACGACCATTACGGAAGAGGTATCGGGCTATTGTGAAATCATACGAACACATTGTCAAAACAAAAACAGTTTATCTCTTTTGTGATGAATTTACCAATTATAATGATGCTGAAATAGGGGAGAAGGCATTATGCTTCCTGATGTCCCTTGGGTATGATGTGAAATTGATCGATCACGAAGAAAGCGGACGTGCAGCCATTTCAAAAGGAGTCCTTGATATAGCTGTAAAAGTCGCAAATAAAAATGTAGAGATTTTTTCTAAAGTAATTGATCATAACTCAGTGTTGGTCGGGATAGAACCGTCCGCTATTTTGACATTTAGAGATGAGTATCCTAAGTTGGTCAAAGAGAAATTGAAGTCAAAAGCAAAATCGCTTGCTGATCACTGCCTGACAATAGAAGAGTATTTGTATCAGGAAGTGAAAAATGGAACGATAAGATCTGAGTATTTTGATGATAGTGATAGGAAGATTATGCTGCATGGACATTGCCATCAAAAAGCATTGACTGATATCAATGAAGTGGCTTGGCTTTTATCTATCCCGACGAATCATAAGGTAGAGATAATCCCGTCTGGGTGTTGCGGGATGGCGGGCTCTTTTGGGTATGAGGACGAGCACTATGAAGTGAGTATGAATGTAGGAGAGTTGGTTTTGTTTCCAACTGTTCGAAGCGCTGAGTCATCCACCATAATAGCGGCGAGTGGGACCAGCTGTCGGCATCAAATATTAGATGGGACGAAAAGAAAAGCCATGCATGTTATCGAAGTATTATGGGAGAGTTTGATTAAGAAAGCGTAGTGCGCTTTTTAACGAATTGTGTCGGTAGATCACATTATTTATGCTTTAATTCAAATCCAGATTGCATCTAAAAAGTCACTTTTATTATTAATTTAGAATAAGTATGATTTATATCAAATCAAGAATATGTTGCCCCTCGTTGCATTCGCTCTGATTATTATCATTAAATTGCAGCAACAATGAAGAGCAAGTTTATGTTCTTAGCGTATAACAACTTAGAATTAAACAAAATCTATGGTTACTACTGAATTATCTACAATACCTTATTCTGAATTTCTTAAAGATTATAAAGAGACGCTGAAGAGTGTGTTTTATGAAAGAGACGATATTGAGAAGTTCTCTCAATTAAGAGGTTTTCCTTCTTTGGTCTTTAGAGATATAATGGCGAATGCACCCCTGTCAGTAGCCATTGAAAAGAAATATGGTGGTAGAGGAGCTAAAGTAAAAGAATGCCTAGGTTTATTAGCAGCATCATCTTATGAGTCACTACCTCTGTCTCTTACGTTTGGGATCAATTTTGCTTTGTTCTTAGAGCCAGTAGCCAAGTACGGTCAGGAATCCATCAAACAAGGCATATTCGATAGGTTCCTCAGAAAACAAAACATGGGAGGTCTCATGATTACAGAACCTGATTATGGTAGTGATGCATTGAGTATGCAGACCAGCAATACGAAAGTAGGAGATAAGTATCACATCAAAGGGACGAAACATTGGCAGGGGCTTACGGGCATTGCAGACTATTGGCTAATGACCAGTAGACCAACTAAAGAAAATGGTGATCTAGGAAGAGATATAGATTTCTTTATTTGCGACGAACAACAACCCGAACAAAGAATAATAGTAGAGGAACTGTACAATAATATCGGTCTCTATCCTATACCATATGGATTGAACACTGTAGATATAAAAGTTCCAGAAGAGAATAAGCTAATCCCCGAATCTACAGGATTAAAATTAATGATAGATTTACTGCATAGAAGTAGATTGCAATTTCCTGGTATGGCCATGGGATTCATCCAGAGGATGTTAGATGAAGCCATCAAGCACACTAATACAAGGATAGTAGGTGGAAAATCACTTATGGAACTTGATCAGATCAAACATGCTATCTCTAGAATCCAGAGTGCATTTACAGTATGTTCTGCGATGTGCTGGAAGAGTTCGTCGATGAGTGGTATAGATGTAAATGTAGCTTCTAATGCAGTAGAGGCGAATACAATGAAAGCCTATGTGACCGACCTGATGCATGAATGTGCACAGACATTTACCCAGCTGAGTGGTGCAAAAGGATATAGAGAAGAAAGTCTTGGAGCAAGAGGAATCGTAGATTCTAGACCATTTCAGATATTCGAAGGTTCTAATGAGATGTTGTATTCTCAGATCGCTGAAGGGGTAGTGAAGATGATGGGGAGAAAGAAAACCCCTAACTTGTATGAGTACTTATCCAACCATAATCTTACCACGCATGTGGTAGACAGATTTAAGTCAATGTTGAATTTTACGATAGATGGAAAACTACCACAAAGAAAACTCGTAGACTTAGGTAGAGTAATCAGCCGGATAGTCTCTGCGGGCTTCGTGGCTGAGATGGCGGAGAGTGGATTTAGACCAGATTTAGTAAGAGATTGCTTTGAGAATTTGGCGCATGAGATTTCTACATTCGTTAGTTCATATCAAAATGCAACCAGTACATCACCAATTGAGGGATATAATGACGGTGGAAGTTGGTTAGAGTTCTGCTAATAGAGTCCAGAAGTTAATTTAGTTTTTCAGATAATTTTTGGAGTAACCACGGCTTACTTCCTACTCCTGAAGTCTCTTCGATTTCAGTTTTTAGTTTGAGGAGTCCTTCCTTATCACTATCTCTGAGATTGATAAGTCTAGTGACGTATTTAAGTAGGTTCTTGTAGGTACCTTTCTTTCTTGCTGATAAAGATTTTTCTCTATTGAGATAAACTCTGAATGAATTAACAAAACTATCCAATGCATCAAACTCATCTAACTCATAATAAGACAGCAGGAGGATCGTCTTAGAACTTAGATTGTAAACAACTGAGTTCATTTCTACCTCTTGTAAGAGTTCGATTACTTTTCCATAATTTTTTCGGTAGAATTCTATTCTAGCCAAACTGAATGCGACAGAACTGGTACGATCTGTATCGTTAAGCTTGTCTTTATAGTCTTCTACGAATTGTTCTGCCCAGTCATACTCTCCGGCTCTGAGTGCAAAAAATACAATATTGTTGAAGTTGATAGCAATGATATACCCATTTTCGAAAACGGTTTCTTTTTCTAGTGCCCCTTTGTATGCTTCGAGTGTTTCTTCTTGAAAGGCGAGATTTCCTTTGTTTACCATTCTCACACAGAAACTGAGCAATGCATCGTAGATATCTCTGATTTCATCATCTGGGAAGTAATCTATGAATTCGTCTACCTGTTGTTTGAGTTTGAAGTAATTTTTTTCATCATCTTGATTGAGCAGAGTCTTCGATATCGTATCATATATAGCTATCGGTGGTATATTCTGCATCGATTCATCCTCCATCATTTTCCTGAGAAGATCGATATAATCTATATCTTGATCGATACTTATGAGTTTTTTCCAGCCAAGAAGCTTGACATAGTGCTTGAGTTTTTCGGCGATGTAGTATTGGTCGAGATATTTTACCGTTTTTGATATTTTGATATCACTTTCGATGTTTTTAGATCTCTTTCTTAATAATTGAGATTCAGAATAGAATTGTAACTTTTGATTTTCATTTACATATTTTGCATACAGATATTCTGATGATCTGTTGTAGTGTTGTGCTAGTGCTCTATCTGACGAAGCGGAAACCGACTTATACAGTTTTTCTATTTTTCGCTTTCTCACAGCCCGCAATGCTAGATTAGCTTTGAGAAATCTATCTTGATCGTACTCTTTTTGGGCTATAAAATCTTCATATACTTTGAGCAACTCAGAGTGTAATTTTCTATACTTGGTGTCATTATATTCTTTTCCTTCGTATACGACTTGCCAGATCACTTCTTTGGAGAGGTTATCATTTGATTTGCCTTTTAGCATTGGCTCATATATATCGAATAGGGAATTCAAATTTTCATTTACATTGAAATAAGGGGAATGTAGATACTTCCTGAAACTGTTCAGTTCATAGACGGATAGAAACCCCAATACAATATATACTTTTGAATCAGTCATTTATATAATCTAAATATTAGATACAGAACAAAAGTACATAATAAGAAGATGATTTTTTTGTGTTGGTCGATCTGTTTTTTTTAGTGTTGATTATTAGTGATTTACGGGTTTAGGTTTAGATAATATTAGGGTAGTGTTACTCCTAAGTTAAGTCGTGTTATCTCTAAGTTATAAAAGATATAAATACTTAACAATGAAGTAAACTAGAGTAAATGATGTGC
Source organism: uncultured Saprospiraceae bacterium (assembly GCA_938007965.1). Classification (GTDB taxonomy): domain Bacteria; phylum Bacteroidota; class Bacteroidia; order Chitinophagales; family Saprospiraceae; genus CAJXUU01. The sequence continues at coordinate 103,863 of CALLMH010000014.1, forward strand.
TAAAAGTGTGCGCTTACATTTGCATTATCAAAATAAAACAAAAAATCTTATTATGTTATCAATCAAACAAATTTTCAAGCTTACATTAATCGCAATGGTTTTCTCTTTTGCAGGTTGTGGGGATGAAGATGCTTGCGAAGGGAAACAATGCCCAGATGGACTAACTCTCAATACTGAGACGTGCGATTGTGGTGCCGAGACAACAGGTGTTTCTGAAGATGGAACTCTCCCAACCAATATTACTGAAAACATGACGCTTACATCTGATAATATTTATTACATATTAGGAAAGTCTTATGTAGCAAGTGGAGTTACTTTGACGATAGAACCAGGCACTATTATAAAAGGAAAGGAAGGAACAGGTCCATCTGCATCAGCATTAATAATCGCGAGAGGTGCCAAGATTGAAGCATGTGGTACGGCTGCTCGACCGATTATATTTACTTCTGAATTGGACAATATAGCTGTAGGTGAGACTTTGGGATCAAATTTAGATATTAACGATAGAGAACTGTGGGGTGGTCTTATAGTATTAGGATATGCACCAATTTCTGCCAAAGATGGAGATACAGAAACGCAAATAGAAGGAATACCTGCTGATATATCTCAAGGAAAATACGGAGGGGACGATGCAGCGGATAACTCTGGTTCATTATGTTATGTATCAATAAGGCATGGAGGTGCATTAATAGGTGCAGATAATGAGATCAATGGACTTACTCTCGGAGGAGTAGGAAATGGTACTTCTATCAATAATATTGAGGTAGTAGCTAATCTAGATGATGGTATCGAATTCTTCGGAGGTACAGTCAATGTAACCAATGCTCTCGTAGCATATCAGGGAGATGATGCGATCGACATCGATATGAATTATTCAGGTACTATTGATAATGCATATATCATACATGGTGGAGATGATACAGATGAAGCATTTGAGATTGATGGACCAGAAGGGTCAACATATATAGACGGTAAGTTTACTATAAATAATGCAACAGCAGTAGCTGAAGATACTCAAAAGACATCTGGTGCTGATCTTAAATCATTTGCCTTAGGAACACTAAATAATGTGTCTTGGAGTGGGTATGAAATAGGTAGAGCGGTATCTGTAAGAGCATCATTCGATGTCAATAATGACTGTGCCCAAAAAGAGGATTCATACACAAATGCTATTGCTGGGGACCTAGTAGTTACAAACTGTGAATTGGTGTCAGCTGATGCTGAGAACTCTGATATAGCTAGGGTCTATATAGATTCTAAGAGTGATGATGCGCCTGCATTACAAAACTGCCTCGATGCTACAGATTACCAATCTGTAATAGATGCAACTGTAATCGCGGCCGGTAATAAAGTCGAAAGTACACGAACCAAAGGAGCTGATACATCAGTATTCTCATGGACGCTTGCACAGTCTAAAGGATTAATCAAATAACAATCAAAGTGTTTCAGGAAGTAATCAGATGATTACTTCCTTATTAACTTACTTATAACCGAAGAATATTCTTCAAAATATAGTTTAATATATTAATCGTGGTTTTCCCAAATATGGCCACAATATCAAATTTATTCGCATGAAAATTTCAACAATTTTTACTTTTATCTTTACACTGTATTCATTTGCATTGTTTTCTCAGAATGGTACTCTCAAAGGAGTAGTCTACGATGAGACCAATGGTGAGACAGTACCATTCGCTACCATGTTTGTCACAGAGACAGGAAGCGGAACTTCGACAGATTTTGATGGGGCATATGAGCTAAGCCTTGCTCCAGGTACCTACAATATTGTCGTATCTTTTATCGGTTATTCTGATTACAATATAGAAGATGTAATCATCGTAGCGGATCAGGTCAAAGTGCTAGACGTCCAGATGAAAGAACAAGGACAGATGATTGACGAAATCGTAGTTACTGCAAAACAAACGAGAAACTCAGAAGTGGCTTTAGCAACGATCAGAAGAAAATCAATCAATCTTTTGGATGGTGTTTCTTCTCAGACCTTCGAAAAAACAGGTGATGGAAATGCTGCAGAAGCACTTCAAAGAGTCACTGGCGTATCCATAGAAGGAGGAAAGCACGTATATGTAAGAGGTTTAGGAGACAGATATACTAAGACTATACTGAATGGAATGGATATTCCTGGACTAGATCCTGATAAGAATGGATTCGAAATGGATCTACTTCCTACCAACTTAATCGATAATATATTGGTCTTTAAATCATTTACGCCTGATCTTCCTGGAGAGTTTACTGGAGGTATGGTAAATGTGGTTACAAAAGATTTTCCAGAAGAGAAATTCACGAAAGTGTCTCTTGGTATTGGATATAATCCAGAAATGCACTTCAATTCTAATTTTATCAGACAGGAAAGAAGTTCTACAGATTTCTTAGGATTCGATGATGGACTAAGAAAACAACCAATACCGAACGATCAATTGATACTCAATCCTGCATTGAATGATAACATCACAAATAGAGTTACCTCTAGATTTCAAGATAATGCTGGTGTGATCAGAGGAGCTAATGACCTCAATAAATCAATCTCCATCGCAACAGGGAATCAACTAAGTGCTGGAGAAGTAAAGTATTCTTACATAGGTGCGTTAAGCTACAAGAATAATTCTCAGTTCTATGATAATGCAATATTCAATACATTTATCTACGACGAACAGAATCACCCGGGAGAATTTAGATTAGTAAGTGACAGAGAGATAACAGGAAGTGTATCAGAAGAATCAGTATTGGCATCTGTATTAGTGGGAGGAGCTGTAAAATATAAAAACCATAGAATCAGCCTTCAAGGTATGAGGTTACAAAATGGTGTATCCAAAGCGGCTGATCAGCTAGATGCGAAATCACAGTCTAGTTCTGCATTACTAAAGAGAGAAATATTGGAATATGCACAGAGAGAGGTGACCAACTTCAATCTGACGGGAAAGCATACGATGGACGAAGGTCTATTTACTGTGAACTGGAGTTTATCACCTACTTTCATAGAAGTAGATGAGCCGGATATCAGGTTTACTGCCTTTGAGAGAAGGGAAGATGGTACTTTTCAGATTGCTCCAGCCGTAGGTGCTGAAGTATCTAGATCATGGAGAAATTTGACAGAGCAGAACTATTCTGGGAAAGCTGATTTTACATTGGATCTTGGTAAGGATAAATCAAAAGCTAATAAGATCAAGTTTGGTGTATTAGGGTCTATCAAGAATAGAGATTTCGGAATTCAGAATTACATATTTAGAATCGAAAATCAAACATCGCTTAATCTTGATGGTCAGGCTGCCAATGTTTTCAATCCTGATAATATCTGGTCAAAGGAGAAAAATGCTGGTACGTACGTAAAAGGAGGATTCGAACCTTCTAATACATTCAATGCATCTCAAACGATCATCGCTGGATATGTAATGAATGAGTTGGAAGTAACTGAGAAATTCAAATTGATATATGGCGCAAGAATAGAAAAAGCTGAAAATAAATATACAGGGCAAAATAATGCTGGTGATGTATTCTACGATAACCAAACAGTACTCGACGAGCTGAATGTGCTCCCATCTCTGAATGCGATCTATTCATTGGCTGAGAAGTCTAATATAAGAGCATCATATACTAAGACAGTAGCGAGACCATCATTCAAAGAGAAATCTATCGCACAGATCCAAGATAGAATATCAGGTAGAACATTTATCGGTAATATTGATTTAGAGCAAACTAATGTAGATAATATTGACTTGAGATACGAAGCGTTTGGCTCAGGCGGTCAATCATTCTCAATCAGTGGATTCTATAAATATTTCCAAAATCCTATCGAATTGGAGTCGTTTTCTAATTTGGCACCTAATAATTTTCAACCAAAGAATATCGCAGAATCAGCTGATTTGATGGGTATTGAAATTGAAGCTAATAAGAATTTGAGCTTTTTGGGAGATATGTTTTCTGGATTCAATGCTAGTACTAATGTAACATTGGTCAATTCAGAAGTAGAAAGGTCTAATTCGGAAGCTGTTCCAGAAGATGAAAAAATGAGACCTATGGTAGGTCAGTCACCATTCGTTGTGAATACTTCGGTAAGTTACAGAGGAATGGAGAATGGATGGGAAGCTACTGCATCATTCAACAGACAAGCAAAAAAACTTCTTATCGCAGGTTTCGGTTCTAACTCTGATGTATATGACCAACCATTCAATAGTCTTAACTTCAAGACGTCTAAGAAATTTGGAGTAGATAATAGATTCAAGTTTAGCTTTGGAGTGGATAATATACTTGGAGATAATAGAGAACAATTGTACGAATCATTCAGTGGAGACACTGGAATATTTGAATCTTTCAATCCTGGAAGAGTTATGACTTTAGGTTTCTCAGCTAGCCTTTAAGATCATTTAATTGCATTTTTTTGTATCGATTGATAATTATTTGAAAAAAAATCAATTCATATAATATAAATATTTTCATGCTAATGCCCTCGGTCGGGAAGCCGAGGGCATTTATTTTTTTTGTCCAACATTGTAAGTTACATATTAGATTAATTTATCATGTAACTCCTTATTACCATTGACTTTAATTATTTTTCTATTCTTATTATTGATAGATTTTCGTTCTTAATCTTTCTCAATAATTTCTCAAAATAAGTTTCTTTCAGCTATTCCAGCTACCTTCATTTTCTACTGTTTGTAATTTTTTGCCGTTGATAAAATCAATATAATCCTTTGTTTTTACAACTTCCAATGTTAACTTAGTGTTACCATATTGTAAACTTGGAGTTATGCGAGGACTTATATTTAAAATTTTTATTGTGTTTTTAGTGCCGATGAACTTTATGTTCGGAGCTGATAATTTGGCCATTCCATTCGAATTGGTCAATGGATTAATCATTGTGGAAGCTGAGATAGATGGACATTCTAACAACTTCATAGTGGACAGTGGTGCTAATGGTATACTACTTAATGGTCAATCAATAGAATCGAATATCAGCTACGCTACATTGTCAGGTGCTCTTGATGGGGCTGAAAAATCAATCGATAAGTTAGTTGTCGGTGACTTCGAGTGGCTAGATTTACAGGGATTTTCTACGGATCTAAGTGGTCTAGAAGCGTACCTTGATCGATCGATCGGGGGTATATTAGGCGCTAGTATTTTTGTTTCACATTCTATAGTAATCGATTACGTTGATTCTCATATTTTGATTTTTGAACATGGTTTTGGAGAAGAAGTCACTTCTGATTTGTCAGTTATTGATTTTGAGGTTGTTTATGATTTACCAGTTGCTAAGATAGATATTGATGGGCATACGTATTCATTTATCATAGATTCTGGTGCTTCAACTAACTTTATCGATCAAAAATTAATAAGCGATAAAGCTCACCATTTTAGTGAAACAGGAATATCTAAGAGCATCTATACAGCTGCTGGCAAAGAATTTATATCCCAAGAATACATCTTTACAGGAATAAATCTTGGCGAATCATCTATCTACGAAATGGAAGCATATGCTAAAGATTTCGCACCCCTAAGTGCTGAGATGGATATGGAGATTTCTGGTTTGATAAGTCTCAGTAAGTTATCTCCTCATAAAATCCTATTTGATGTAAAGAATAGGAAATTATATTTCTAAAAGAAATTCCGAATATATTCCAATTGTTTTAAGATAAAAATCTCCTCTAATCAAAATCAGGAAGAGGTGAATCTAAAATCGTACTGTTATACCTCCCAGTAAATTTCTACCAAAGCCCGGGTAGTAATGATACATGAGATATTCTCGATCTATCAGGTTATTGCCTCTGACCCAAATTCCAATATTTTTCGTTATATAATAATCAATGCCTAGGCTGATATCAAGCTGCTTATTACCTGATATTAGGACTTCTGTGATGGGTTCTCTCCAAAATATCTTATCGGCAAGATTGATGTCCGCTCTGATTTTTAGTTTTTCATTGAGTAGAGAAAATTTCGTGTAACCATTATAACTATAAGCGGATATATTGATCGCTGTTTCTATAGTTTCAGGATCAAAGAAATTCTGATCCATGATCCCTCCGATGGTCAAGTGGTCATTTATCTTAAATTCTACATTGGCATTGATGAATAGGTTATTCATATCATCAAAAAACTGACGCATCAGCGCTCCATTGTTATTTCTGTCGAATCTTTGGTCTTTTATGATTTCGTAACCCGTTGCAAAATTAAACGACAAGAACTCTCTCATCTTACCTCGTACACCTCCATAGAATTGTTTTGCGATGGTATTTAGTTGCTCGGTAGCCAGCGGACTTACGAATGGATTATTCTCATATTTGACCGCTAGAGAGTTCGATTCTATTTTCTGATCAGCTCCTGCATATATTTGAAGTGTATTATCCAGAAGTGAAACATTCGCTTCCGCTTCTACGAAAGGATTGACGCTATTATTATCTACGAATACATCGGCGAGGGCCTTTACTGTTACCGCACCGATAGAGAACTGTACACCTGGTTTGACTGTAAACATTCTCTGCAATGAATTATCAGTTGCCGCAAAATCTAAATTGTAAAAATCTGCATCTGCATCTAGAATCAATGAAAACTTTTCAGAAAATCTCGCTCTTGTATTAATACCTCCACCGAACCGTATTTCGAAAGCGTCTAATCTGTCTTTCATAGAGATCATCCCGCCTCTCATACTCACCTTGTAATCAAATCCTGCATCTGTAGTCTCTATATTTTGAAATGAAACTTCAGTTCCAATATTCAATATATCTCTTTTTATAAATTCTTCGTCCGTCAATGTCCGTGCAAATAGGGTGTCATATAGATTTCGGAAATCATAGTTTCCATCAAGATCGAGCGTGATTTTATTGTTTTCACCAACCCTATAACCACCTTCTATGCCAAGGGATGATTCATAGAATTTTCTGTTTTGAATAATCTCGCTATCGTCTGCACCATAGAAATGGGCATCAATTATAAATTCATATTCGTCCCCATGATTGTACTGATAACTTGCATCTGCATATGGTGAGGATAAGTCTCCATAGCCTAGTCGAGTGAAAAATCGATCAACATTCTTAGGCGCGTCAGGATTCATTGCGAGTGGTTTGATGGTTGGGTCAGGATACGCGATATCTACTGGTACGATAGTGATATCGTAATCGTATGTTTTTTTAACTGGTACTACAGCTTTGACCTTTGGACTTACTGATACACGTTTTGCATCAGATAGTTTGGCTTCGAATGCCTTGATGACCTCTACCTGATCTACTTCAATCTTGCCAGTATTGGTGATAATCGTATCTCGTTCTGTGATGAGTGTGTCTTGCGCACTCATCGAAAGTGAAATAAGAGAAAGTAGTATGTATATATATATATTCTTCATTTTCTTGTTTTTTTCGGATTGCCAATTGATATATATTGACGATTCATTTTAGGTTTGGTAGATAGAGTTATTATTAGTTTCCACTTGTATCTAGCTCAAGAGTACCATCGGCGTTTTCTGTTTTTATTCTATTACCATCTATTTCTTTCTGCTCTATTATTTTGAGTTTTTCTTGTGCTTCTTGGAGCAGTAGTTCATTAGTACTAAAGTTTTCAATGATCGCTTCTGCAGCTGCACGAGCATTGAGAAGATTACCATTACTCACATACACATCTGATAATAACAGGATGCTCTTTGCGATCCAAGTAGGGTAGTTCTTATTCTTTTCATTGGCCTCATTAGCCAATCTTTCTGCTTCACGGATATCGTTCTTGTCGAAAGCTATTTTCGCCATCATATATCTGGATTCTGCTGCTTGATTATTATTAGACAGATTCCCTACACGTTGAAATGATGTTGCAGCCTGATCGAGATCTCCTATACGATAATAGACCTTTGCGAGATAATAATTAGCCGAAGATTTTTCGTCATTGGTAGCAAGTGTATTTTGTTTTACTTTGTTACTATACTTTATAATTCCTTCATCATTGCCGATTCGGAATGCGCTTCTCATCATACCTAGCTGTGCTTGATATTTTTCTTCGGGGTTTTCATTTATTTTTTCCCAAAGCCCATAATATCTATATGCTTTCTCGAAGTTTTGATTGTGATTATAACTGATGAGAGCCGCTTTTTTAGTGGCTCTTTCGTAGTAGTCACTTATCCCTTCTTTGATGATAGCTTCGTAGTCTCTTAGTGCAGTATTGTATTTCTTCAGAAGGGACAAGCTTTCTCCTCGGAAGTATCTAGCATTCAACCTATAGTAACCTGAGCTATATACTTTTAGGTAATCATCAAATGCTGTGATGGCTCTTTCGTAATTAGCGTTTTGGAACTGTATCTCCCCGATTCTATAATTGATGCTGTCTTTTGTAAATGCTGATATCTCATATCCTGGAATAGTTTTGAGGAAATTGAAATACTCATCTGATTTTGCTAGATCATCTATGTATATTTCTTCGATGGCAATCAGTGCTTCTTGTGATTCTTTAGGATTTGGATTGTTTTGGAATACACTTTTATAATAGGCGAGCGATCCCTCTACATCACCTTCATTATAGTTGATCAATCCTAATTTTAAGTTTGCGGCATTTATGAGGTTTGATCTGCCTTTATAATCTGTTCTTAACTTACGGAATGCATTTGCGGCAGGGATAGGACTACCGAGCGCAAGATATGTGTCACCCAATTGTAGGAGTGCATCATCAGCATAATCTGAGTCTGGGTGATTTTCGGTAATCTCTTCCATCGTGATTACTTTTTGATATGGTTCTCCTACAAGGCCTTCGATTAGTCCCTTTTGATATAGAGCATATACATATCCTATCGCTTTTCTATCTATACTTTGATCATAATAGGTGACTGCATCATCATATCTATTCAGTTTGAACAAGCAATCACCTGCTCTCAGATAAGCATCAGGCAGTACTCTCTCGTATATCTCTTTACTTTTTATTTTATCATCTAATACGTTGACTTCTACTATTGTTTTTTTGAATTCGTCAGCTGCCGCAGCGAATTGATTCTTTTTCAAGTAGTTATATGCTTGATTATAATGTCCCATATAAGTCTGAGATTCTTCAGGTAGATTCGAAGCACTTCTGGCCGCAATTTGGAATTTATCGAATGCCACAATACTCTTATCATAATCCCCTTCATTGGATAGCATTAGTGCTTCCCAGTAATTTGCCTGTGCTTCTATCGACTTGTTATACGGATATTTGTGCGATTTGTCGAATAGTACCTTTGCGTCTGCAGTATTGTTTTCAGCGAGATATTGGATGGCTCTATTGAATGTCACGTCTTGGTATGTTTTCTCTAATTCTTGATTCAGATTGGGGAGTGACTCTAGTATGGAGATTGCATTATCGAAATCCCCCGTATTTACGAGTATATCATTGATGATTTTTTGTGTCTCATTGTAGTAAGGTGATTTTTGTTCTACATTCATCAGTACATTGATGGCTTCTCTCTCTAGTCCCATCTCTGCTGATAATTTACCATAGTTGAATTCAGCCTCTTCTTTCATACCTAGGTCATAATCCATCTGACTGACTTGTTTGAATGCGGCTCTAGAAGACTGTTTGTTGCCTGATTTTTCGTAGCAATCCGCCAGATAATAATTTACGACTTGACCGATCTTACTCTCCTCTAGATTGATTTCCAAGAAATTGTCGATGGCTCTCTCACAATATCCTAATCTATATTGTGTAAATGCTAATTGGTAGAACTCGACCAATGTCAAAGCGTCTGTATTGGCTTCATAATATTCTAGATGCGGAAGAGCTTTCTCGTAATCATTTCGTTGGAAGTAGGTTTGACCAAGCAGTAGTCTTATCTCTTTTACCTTTTTGGTTCCTGTTTTTTGTATCGCGCTCTCTCCATAGCTTATCAATTGATCGAATTCTTTTTCTGCAAAATATATCTGCGCTATGTAATAAGGGATTTGTGATTTATAGATGTAATTATTTTCTACCCGCTGGAAACTTTTTACTGCGCTATCATAGTCTCCATTGAAGTATTCGCTCATTCCGTAATAGTAATTGATAGGGTAGAAGTACTTATTTTGTATGTCTTTAGAATAGCTGAAGTTATACTGCGCTTCATCAAATTCTTTTTTTACAAAATGACAGTATCCTTTCTTGAATGATAACTCACTCATGCGGATTTCGGCCAGCGCATCCACATTTATCTTGCTGTAATATTCGATTGAATATGCATATTGCTTTTCATTGTAGTAGTAATCGGCTAGTTCAAATATGGCTTCCGTGATCAATGGTGATGGGTGATTTTGATCTATGAATTGTTTGAGATGCTCAACTCCAGCCGGTAAGTCTAGTCGAAGACCCGCTATATATTTTAATGTCTGGATCTCAATAAACCGCGTAGTTTTCTTCTTTGATTCAGAAGTTATATGGACTTGATCCAAGTAATGGTCAGCGTGATATATAGCTTGACCATATAGCTCTAAGTCGAAATATTCTTCAGCTTTGATTGCCATTTCGAATGTATTGTCAAAGTAGGCGGTCTCCTGACTATCTAAATCAGAAGTGAGCATCGATAGTAAGATAATAGCGAAGATATGGAGAGGAGATTTTTTCAATTTCATTTGTATTGTTTTTCCGAAGAATGTCATTTGGGATTGACAATCAGAATAGCGAATTATCAATATTTATTGATATTATACTATATTCCTAATTACAAAAGTATGAAAGAGTTACGTATTAGGATAACTTTAGATATTATTTGTTTTGTAAATCCGAGTTATATGATACCTTTTGACTTAAGCTCGGCTATCTTGGGGCGTATTACATTTTTGCAAAACGGTTTTTCGGGATTACTAGAGAAGTAACTTTGATATTTTACATCTGTCATTTTGAAATTAATCAGTGGTAATACTTCTGTACCAATTTTAATTTTATGTTTCTTCTCGTAGGTATAGATTATGTTTAAAAGCTGTCTTTTTTGACTATCAGAATTGTACATGATAGCTGATCTATACAATTCACCCTTTCTATCATTGATTGAGAATGTCTTATTCGGATCATGAATTGAGAAGAATATATCAATCAGCCGTTCTAAGTTCAGCTTCTCAGTATCATATATGATAATTGTCACCTCTGCGTGTCCATCGGGATTCGATGATACAGACTTATATGTCGGATTAGGGTATTGGCCGCCACCATATCCTATTTTTGTTTCTAGTACACCTTCTATTGTAGAGAAGATTCCCTCAACACACCAGAAACATCCAGCGGATAAAGCGATAGATGAGATTTTATTTTCGACTGGTGATAAGATCATATTCTGATTCATAACGAAACGATTGAATTACAAATCATTTGGATTTAAAATGATAATTAATACCTGTTTGGATCCCTATTACATAAGGAAAAAACCTATTTTCAAAACCAAAATTAAAAGCAAAGTTTGAAAGTGCTACTTTTGAACTAATGCCAATATTAACAAACAATAGTTCGCTTAATACAGGGAATTCTAACCCAGAGAATAGAGTTGCTGAATAATTATTACTGTTTTGTGGAATTCTTAAACTTTGGGGACGATTTTCGCTAGGGTTAGTATACCAAGAAAATCCGGGTTGTATGAGTAGTTTTATTTCTGGAGATATTTCATACTTGTAGATGCCTGATAGATTTACCTCCATTATTTTGGAATTATATTTTTCTCTCAATACCATATTAGATAGACTTCCTGAGGGTTGAAATGATCTTCCGATGTAGAAAAATCCATAATTGACAATACCTATACTTCCTTGTAATATAAATGAAGGTGATACCTGATAACCAAGTCCCAAATTGTAATTTCGAGTGGTCGTATTGCTTATATTTTCTATTGAGATTTCTGGTAGAGGGTTAAAAAATGAATATTCGTTACTAGAGCTGAAGTTACCCGAGGAGCTGATGCCAGCATTTAGAGATAATTGTATTTCATTTTTATTTTGGCCATACGATTCTTGTAACCAACAAATAGTCAATAAGATTATAATTAATTGATTACTAAGTAATTTCATATTTTAGTTTATCTATTTAATGAATAAATTTTTGGATCAAGCGCTATATTACTTTGTTTCTGATCTTCCTTACTTCTCTAATGGATTACTCATATAGAGCATCCATATTTTTCTTTAAATATTTATTAGCTGCCTCATTAGTAGTAATAGCGGGTATAATAATAGCTAGGGCTAATATCACCCCTAATGCAGTCAGGATGTAGAAGAAATTAACGACTTCCCAGATAGTGGGGAAGTAGATATTTAGAAGGATGAGTAGCCCCATTATTGATATTGCTGCAATGATAAACGCTCTAAACCCGACCATGACTCCCGTTTTGATGTATGGCATTTTTATGAATCCCCATTTGGCACCAATCAACTCCATTGTTTTGATTTCCCATCTGTCTGCGTACATACTCAAGTTGATCGTATTTCTGATTATGACTATGGCTAGAAATACAAAAATCAAACCGATAGAGAGGATTACATAAGCTACCTTATTGAGGTTTGATTTTATGTTTTGGATTGTCAAATCCTCGTAGTAGACAGATTTTACAGCATCATTTTTTTCGAGGGCTATTTTTATCTTTTTTAGAATATCAGAATCATAATTTGCCGATTTGATATTGAAGGTCACTACATCAGAGAATGGATTTGATTCTTCATCAAATTCCATTTTTAGATTTGATGACATTGTTGAGATGGCCTCTTTTTTTGGTATGTATTTTATCGATCCTTTTCTTATTTCAGATTGGGACTGCAGTAACGTGAAAATCTTGTCAGGGTCAGCATTTTTTTCTAATTCTGCCACGATATTCATCTTTTCTTTGATGATATTCGTTAGATTGTGCGAATGAAGTAATAACAGGACGAAAGTACCTAATAGAAACATCACGATCGCAACGGAGATACTAGAATATATATGTGTAGGCTTTGATTTTGATGCTGACATTTGATTTTATTGTACTACAAAAGTAATATATGATACATATTAATAATGTGATGAAGCGATTTATTTCACTTAATATTAGATTATTGGTCATAATTGTTGGATTTATGCTAATATCTACTGATAATCATGGGCAGATATTAGTAACAAATCCATCTTTTGAAGATGAACCAGCGGACGCCACTACGCCTCAAGGCTGGCATCCATGTGATCATATGACGACTCCAGATATCTTTCCCGGAGTATGGGGCGTATATAATGAACCAAGCGAAGGAAATACCTATGTAGGGATCATTACCCGTGAAAATGGAACGTATGAGCAATTTGGTCAGCGACTTTCATCAAAATTTAAGAAAGGTCAATGCTACAGGACGTCGATAGACTTGGCGCATTCCATTATCTATTCTGGATATAATAAACCTATCCAAGTAAGAATTTACTTAGGCAGCTCTAAATGTGATAAAAATCAATTGATTTTTGAATCCCCAATAATTAAAAGCATGAAATGGTCGACCCATCTTATAGAATTCGTTCCAAATGCAGAGCACGAATTTTTTATTATTCAAGCCCATTATAGTGATGAACCTTTCAACCATAAAGGAAACATACTCCTTGATAATCTGAAGCCTTTCATTGTCTGCGGCAATACTTAATAATGGAGTAATTTTATTAAAGTGGCTTGAGACGCAGGAGTAAACATTTGGGAAAATTCTCCCACTCCCACAGCCAAAAACATTGCACCAAAAAAGGAGTAATTTTATTAAAGTGGCTTACGACGCAGGAGTAAACACTTGGGAAAATTCTCCCACTCCCACAGCCAAAAACATTGCACCAAAAAA
>CALLMH010000015.1 GCA_938007965.1 uncultured Saprospiraceae bacterium
ATCTTATTCTCCATATTGAATCCCCAAATAGTAAAATCTCCAAGTCTCAATTATAACGCCTCCCAATTTATTCTCTTATTTGATAGAATAATTTGTAAAATTGTAAGAAGAATTTCTAATTCTAAATTCATAATCTGCAAATTATTATACTATGTTAAAGACTATCTTCCCAACGATCATATCTGTGCCTAGAGTATATGATGCCGCGTTGCACCATGCTATTGATTATGCTGATAGCTTAGACATCGTCTTAGATATTGAAGCATTTCAGGAACTTTTAAAAACATATCCTGAATCGCTAGAAATCAGATTTGCTTATTTAGACAGTCTGTTTGAAAATGATATGGAAGGTGAAGAAACTGTGCCTATCGACGAACAAATTAAAAAAATGGTTGCAGCGCATCCTGATAACTTAAGAGGTAAAATAATGGCCTTTTATTCTAAAATTGATGAAGATCCTGATGCAGATATGAACGCACTATTCGCCCGAGAATTTACTAAAGAGATAGATGCATTGCTTCATGATAAACCCTATCCTGTAGTAGTGCCAGATACAATTTTACTTTGGATGATGAAGTTGATGATGACCTACTGTGTTGAAACCGAAAATAAAACTGGAGTTGAAAAAATTTTTCTCATGATTCGAAGTATGCAATGGTATGATGAGATTTCTAATCTCAGTCTTATAGCATTTGGGGAAGATAATTTTCAAATCGAAACTGAAGAAGATCACATTGAGGTGCATGAATGGCACTATCGAATATCAGAAATGGGTTTATGGACCGATATCAACATTAAACCACACTATGATATATTCTATAAAGTTCTCAATCGCCCGATCAAGGACTTTACTGATGTGGATATTGCAACTATATTAAATATACAAAACAAAGAAAAACTAGCTCACGACATTCGGTGGCTACTCGATCAAGGATGTCATCGTATCTTACAATTAAATGGTAACTGTAATTCTGATTTTATACTTCAGGCTACTTACCTTATAGCTCATTTTCAATTGAAAGAATTGGCCCCATTAGTAACACGGATTATGACAGGCTCTCCAGAAATTATATTTGATAATCTTGTTGGGGACTTCAGCGGGGAGCTCATACTTCCATGGGTCTATTCATTGGGGAAGATGGATCTCGATGGCTGGTGGGAGATGCTGAGCTTCAGAGATGAAAATGATGAAGATATGGATTCTTACTGGCACTCCAAAAGCACATGGCTCAATGCACTAGCCAAGATATCTTCAGAATCTGGACCGCAATCTGAACTGGCTAATCAATTAATGGACAAAGTATGGACGAACTATCAAAAATCTAACCCTGAAAGCCTTGGCTGGCTGATGTATTATATCGTAAGTTATGGAATAGATACTTACAATGACAGAATAAAAGAGGCTTACGCAAACGACCTTATAGATCAGTATGTGCATGGGACTTTTGAAGATGTGATGGAGGATAAAAGCAGAAAAATTGATTATCTCGCAGAAAGCCGCACACCCGAATCAATTGGTGACGACTATCAAGAGATCATTAAGTATGTCTGGAAGCTGGATACAGAATACCAAGCTAGTAGTGCAGATACCGTAGCGGAGGAAATGGAATACTATCGCAAAAATGCTAACAATAAAACAGACTTTGAAAAATTCTTAGATAACTATGATGCGGAATATAGCGACAGTAATCTTTATGCTACAGAAATGGCAATCTTAGGTATGCTAGATGATGATGACAATTCGTATTCACCCAATAATATTGCAACAATAATCCCAATCAAAAGAGATGGTCCCAAAGTGGGGAGAAACGACCCTTGCCCTTGTGGCAGTGGCAAGAAATATAAAAAGTGCTGTCTGTGATTTTGTATGAATTGTCATCCAAGCAGACAGGTGGTATTATCAACCTACTTTCTTACACGAAATTTTCAGAAAAAGAAAATCCAGAAACGGATATTTAGGGGAGAATCTACGAATACTATATCGGTCGCAATAACTAGCTTTCTCAATCGAAAAAAAGGACATTATTTATTCAAACACAAACGGGCTTAAAGAGCATTCAAATAAAGGAGGTTTTGAGACTAGACAGTCGTAAAGTAACGATGTTTTTAAGCGTACTAGCCTATTTACGAAGCTCTTATGCATTAAGGAGTAGAATTATCCTTTTCTTAATTTGTTTGCCTATATTTGTCAAGTCTAAAAATAACAATCATGACTTTTGGAACTGAAATCCGTAAGATAAGAGAGGCAAAAGGGATGCTTATGAGACAGCTAGCCGCTGCACTAGAAGTAGATACGGCTACTATATCCAAAATAGAAAATGGACTACGACATGCTACGAAAAAGCAAGTCCACGATTTTGCCGAAGTACTCGAGACGGACTACACTAAGCTAGAATCTCTGTGGATGGGATATAAGATATATGATATGCTACAAGATATAGGAAATCCTACAGATGCATTGACTGTTGCTGAGGAACAGGTGGCTTATCAGAAGACCAAGGAGAAATAAGAAGCATGACCATTTTTTTGATGTCAACAAAATGATATTATGAATTAGAATACCCATATGAGCAAAGACTTAATACCTAGTGATGAACTATCAGAATTTCTATTGTATACCTCTCCTAATGGAGAAGTAAAGGTAGAGATACATGTACAGAATGATACGGTATGGCTGACTCAGAAGAAACTAGCTGAACTATTCCAAATAGGTATACCAGCTATAAGTAAGCACCTCAAAAACATATTTGATAGCGGTGAATTACAAGAAAATTCAGTTATTTCCATTTTGGAAACAACTGCCGCTGATGGCAAACAATACAAGACGAAGTTCTACAATCTAGATGCTATTATATCTGTAGGCTATAGGGTCAATTCTACCAAAGCTACTCAGTTTAGAATATGGGCGACCAATACCCTCAAAGAGTACATCCTCAAAGGATTTGTACTAGATGATCATAGACTTAAGAATGGACAGCGGTACTTTGGCAAGGACTACTTCAGAGAACTACTGGAGCGGATCAGATCTATCCGTACAAGCGAACGGAGAATCTACCAACAGATCACGGATATATTCGCTGAGTGCAGTATAGACTATGACCCGAAGTCAGAAGTTACCAAGACTTTCTTTGCTATGGTGCAAAATAAATTTCACTTTGCTATCACTGGTAGTACCGCAGCAGAAATCATATATAAGCAAGCCAACAGTACCCAATCAAATATGGGACTACAGACATGGAAGAATGCTCCTGACGGCCGCATATTAAAGTCTGATACCACAGTAGCGAAAAACTACCTGTCTGAAGATCAAATCAAGAAACTAGAACGGACCATATCTGGCTACTTCGACTACATAGAAAACATAGTAGAAAACAGAATGACTATGACTATGAAAGACCTAGCCAATAGTGTCGACAAATTCATTGATTTTAATGAATACAAAGTTCTGGATAATAAAGGAAGTGTATCCAAAGCTGTTGCTGATCAAAAGGCAAAGACCGAATATGATAAATACAACAAACATCAACCTATAGAATCAGATTTCGATAAAGAAGTCAAACGATTAATCAATAAGAAAAAATAAACCATATGCTTGATGTCAAGAATATGTAGCAACAACATGAAAGAGATAATAGAAGAAAATGTAGTGGAGTCAACAGATACTCAAGTTAAATCCAAAAAGCGAGTCGCTGATCATGGTGAAGTTTTCACCAATGAAAGAGAGGTCAATGCTATGCTAGATCTAGTGAAACAAGAAACAGAAAGAATAGACTCTAGATTCTTGGAACCAGCATGTGGCAATGGCAACTTCTTAGTGGAAATCCTAAGAAGAAAACTTGAAGTAGTAAAAGCTAGATATAAAAAGGTACAGCTAGAGTACGAACGATATGCTGTTATAGCTATATCTAGCATCTATGGTATAGATTTGTTGGACGATAATGTTACAGAATGTCGAGAAAGGTTATTCCAAATTTTCGAGGATCAGTACAAGAAACTATACAAGACCAACATTAAAGATGATTGCCTATCAAGCATAGAATTTATCCTATCCAAAAACATCGTATTAGGAAATGCTTTAACGCTGAATAAGCCAGATAGTAAAGAGCCCATAGTATTTGCTGAATGGTCAGCTGTCAATGGTAGCATGATCAAAAGAAGAGATTACACCATGTCAAATCTACTGAAGGCAGAAGCATCCAAGGGAGATAATGCAAATGATCTCTTTTCGACTACGTATGAGAAAGACCCAGCATTTCTACCAAGATCGGTGGCGGATTACCCTTTGACCCACTTTTTAAAACTAAGCGAACATGTTTAAGATAAACTACAATCCTGATGTTCTATCGTGCTTGGCCAATCTAAGCAATGACGAGGTATTCACTCCTCCTAGCTTAGTCAATCAGATGCTAGATATGCTGCCCAGTGAGCTTTGGTCAGATAGCTCTATTAC
>CALLMH010000016.1 GCA_938007965.1 uncultured Saprospiraceae bacterium
AGATCAGTGACTTCGAAGATGCGAATGGAGACACCCCAATGGATGAAGACAGTACACCAAACAATGACGATGGAGATCAGAGCGAAGATGATGAAGATCCAGAGACGATCAATTTGGGACAGACCTTTGATTTAGCGTTGATTAAAGAAGTGAGTGATATGCAAGCTCTACCTGTAGAGCCAGGTGAAGATGTAACCTTTGATATCAGTGTGATTAATCAAGGGAGCTTGGATGCGACAGAAGTACAAATCAGTGATTATGTACCTGCGGGCTTGATATTAAATGATGCGAATTGGATGATGGAAGGCACTACAGCGAGATTAGTTGTACCGATACCAAGCATCTCCTCAGGATCAACAGAGGTAGTAAGCATCACATTTACTGTAGACGAAGAATTCCAAGCTGCAAGCATAACCAACAATGCTGAGATAGAAAGTGCAGAAAACATACTAGGTGCGCCTGATGTAGATTCACCAGACTACGGAGATCAAGATGGTAGTACACCTGATCCGGCGGATGATGATATAACTGCGACAGATGGAAGTGATGATTATGATCCAGCAGTTGTTGAGATTGTTCAAAATTTTGATTTAGCTCTTCAAAATGTATTAGTGGGACCTGATACGATAAATGCAGGAGAGACGGTTACTTTCAATGTTATAGTTTATAACCAAGGAAGCTTGGATGCGACTAGTATTACAGTCGAAGATTATCTGCCTAGCAATACCACGTTAGTGCCTGGAGGTGATTTTGCAGATGATGGGAGTGGAATTATTACTTCACAAATATCAAGTTTAGCTGCAGGAGAGGATACTACGATTAGTATTACTGTACTTATCGATCCTGATTTCATGGGTACAGTATTGACAAATAATGCTGAAATTATAAGTGCAATCAATGCTCTTGGTGAAATAGATGAAGATAATGATATAGCTGGAATTCAAGGAGAATCTGATGATAAATCTGAATTACCAACTAATGATGATGTAGAGGACGATCCTGATAATGTAAATGATGTAGATGATTGGGATTTAGAACAGGTGTTCGTAAGACAAACGTTTGATCTTGCTTTAGAGAAAACTTTGAATACAGATTTATCAGATAGTCAATTAACTCAAGGTAGCACAGTAGTGTACGATTTGATAGTGTCAAATGAAGGAACTTTAGACGCACAAAATGTAAATGTGGCGGATAATATTCCTGAGGGTTTGATCTTATCAGATTCTAATTGGACTGTAGTTAATGGGATAGCGACAACGACTCCTATAGCAATGCTGAATGTAGGTGAAGATACTACACTACAGATAACATTTGTGATTGATGATAATTACATGGGTGATGAGATCATTAATTTTGCAGAAATTACAGGATCAGAAAACTCAAGTGATGTTCCATTAGAGGATCAAATTGAGGATAACGAACCTGCAAATGACCAAGATGATGAATTAATAATGATCACTCAGGTATTCGATTTAGCATTGATTGATACTTTAATTGGTGCCCCTATTGTAAGCGCTGGAGATACCATTACGTTTGGTATATCTATTTACAATCAAGGTACTTTGGATGCCACGGATGTATTGGTAAAAAATTACCTACCTACGGGAACTAGTCTTGTAACAGGAGAGGAATTCTTTACACTCTCAGATAGCATTATTGCAGAAGTGGATTTCTTAGCTGCTGGAGATTCAGTCCAGTTGATAATCAGAGTGGTTCTTGATGAAGAATATCAAGATACTATACTGATCAATAATGCTGAAATCATTGATGCAAACAACTTAATGAACTTAATAGATGAGGATGATCCATTGAATGATCATATAGGAATGAGTAATGATACGACAGAATTGGACACTGATAATAACATCGAAGACAGACCAGATTTATTGGGAGATCAAGATGATTATGACCCAGCCATGGTAGCTGTGAATCAAATGTTTGATTTGGCTCTAGTGAAAACAATTGGACAACCAACAGATAGTCCATTGCTTCCTGGTGGCCAAGTATCATTTGATATAAGAGTAATCAACCAGGGTACGGTGGATGCTTATGATGTACAGGTCAATGATTACATACCTGATGGATTGTTACTTTCTGATGCAGACTGGACTGAGGTAGCTGGGATAGCTACATTAGTAGTACCTATACCATTTATAGGTGCAGACAGTGAGGAGACTGTAACAGTTACATTTACAGTTGATCCAGATTTTGAAGAAGAAGGTATAGTGAATAATGCTGAAATTAGAGAAGCATTCGATAGGAATGGATCACTAAGAAGAGATGCAGATTCGACGCCTGGTGATTCTGAGAATGATGATCCAGATCCAGATGATAATGATGAAAATAATACAAATGGAAATGATGATTTTGATCCAGCTGTAATCACTATTATTCAAAGTGCATCTATCGGAGATACAGTATGGTTAGATAGTAATGTAAATGGTATTTTTGATGATGGAGAAATTGGAGTTGAAGGATTAGTTGTCAATGTACTAGACACAGATGGTGTGATAGTAGGTACATCTACGACGGATGCCAATGGATTTTGGATAGTTGAAGATATCCCTAATGGAGACTATCAAGTACAGTTTTTGGTAGACGATCTTCCTGGAGATTATAGTATTACTCTACAAGATCAAGGAGGTGATGACACAGTCGATAGTGATGCAGGTCAGGATGGATTGACCATATTCACGTCGCTTGATGCTGGAGAGTTTGATTCTACTTGGGACTTAGGTATATATCAAGCTGCAAGTATAGGTGACCAAGTATGGAAAGATTTTAATAGAAATGGAATTAGAGATGCGGGAGAGCAAGGCGTAGAAGGTGTGATCGTTACATTGCAGGATTGTAATGGAACATTCATTAGTGAAACCACCACTGATCTTAATGGTAACTATCTATTCGATGGGTTAGTACCTGGGGACTATCAATTGGTTTTTGATCTCAGTGGTTTGCCTTCGGGATGCGAGTTTACACTTCCTAACCAAGGATCAAGCGAGGTAGATAGTGATTCAGATTTTAATGGTCTAGTTGCTTGCTTCACGTTGGATGAAAATGAAGAAGAGTCAACCATAGATGTAGGATTAGTTACAAGTTTATTAAATATAGGAGATTTCGTATGGAATGATCTTGATGGTGATGGAATACAAGATTCTGGAGAACCTGGAATAGCGGATGTTACCGTCTACCTCTATAATGATAATAATGATATCGTAGCGGTTACCACAACAAACAACGCGGGGCAATATATTTTCGAGAATGTATTACCAGATACTTATTACCTTGTATTTGCAGACCCAGATGGATTTTCTGTGTCAGATCCAGATCAAGGCGACAATAATGAATTGGATAGTGACGTAACCAATTTTGTATTTAATTCTGCAGGAAGTACTACGGATTTATTCGAGTTGATAGCAGGCCAAGAGGATGACTTCTCTTTCGATGCAGGGTATTATGTTTGTATTCCGATTGGTGAGAACGTATGGTACGACGTAAATGAAAATGATGTGTTTGACGCTGTAGAAAACGGTATAAATGGTCTAAAAGTAAATCTATATAGACAAGTAAATGGAGCATACGTGCTATACGAGCAGACAACTACAGGTCATAAGCCAGGAACACCTTCTGATGATGGATATTATAAATTCTGTGTGCCGCCAGGAACATACTATATAGAGGTAGAGATGCCTCCTATTGGACTTGTACAGACTGTAGCTAATGTATTTGGAAATGCTCCTATCAATTCTACAGGCGAATCTGCTATTGATAGTGATTTGACCAATAACTTTGGACAAGGAACAACGGCTGCATTTACAGTGTCGAATGGAGATGAGGTATGTAATATTGGTGCTGGATTTTATCCAATGGCAACTATCGGTAACCTAGTGTGGTTTGATGAAAATGACAATGGTATTCAAGACGATGATGAGGAACGAGTATCGGGTGTTCTTGTCGAAGCATTCAATGTGGATAATGAGAAGGTAGGAGAATCTGTTACAAATAGCTCAGGTGTTTATAATATCGAATATTTACAGAAACAAGATTATTACTTGAGATTTACTCCTATTAATGGTTATGGATTTGTATCTCCTAATCAAGGAGATGAAGACAATGACAGTGACGTAAGCCATAGTAATGGTCTATATACTACGGACTTGATATCCACTAATCCTGGAGATAAGATAGAGAGTATAGATGCTGGAATGAGATTCGGCGTGTTACCTGTAGAGTGGTTGTCTATTACTGCAGAGTGGAGAGGAGATTTCAATCAGGTGAGATGGAGTACCGCAAGTGAGGTTAAAAATGACGTGTTTGAAATCGAGAGAAGACACGAATCAGAATCGGAATTCTCATATATTGGTGAGTTAGATGCAGCTGGAAATAGTTTAGTCCTCAACGAATACGTGTTTGATGATAGAGATATCGACAAAGCAGGTAGATACTATTATAGAATCAAACAAGTCGATATAGATGGTGAGTTTGATTATAGTGCTACTGTATTCGTGACTGTTGCCAATGGGGATAATACGATTAAGTTATTCCCTAATCCAAGTGTAGGATCTACAAAGTTAACTATCGACATGGTTACAAGTACCGATGTGGAAATCTCTATATTTGACGTCGATGGTAAATTTATAAGATCGATTACTCTCACTTCGGATAATACAGAGCGAATAAGTGAAAGTATTACTATCGATGAATTACCTGTTGGAGTTTATATGATTCATGTAACTCAGGATGAATTCAAAGAGGTGAAGAAACTGATTGTGGTGAGATAAGAGTCTAGCCTCTATTTCTACTAAGATTATATACCTGCAACTATTAATTATGGTTGCAGGTTTTTGTTTTTATGATAACTGATTGTGGTTCATTCTCTTTTTGAGATCTCTTGATACCAATCTATATTGCTCTGTGTACATATAAAATTGATAACATGGTGGAGGGACCTCGTGATTATTCAAGAAGTGTAAACTTCTCGATTTTTTATTTTTATTTTTTAATGCATCGTGTGAGTGCTAAGAGGTTAGAATTATCTATATAGTTATTTTAATTAGAAAGATATATATAGAAGGTTTTTAGATAATAAAATTGCCCTCTTAGTCTTGAAGTCTCACTTTTCAATATAATAGCCTTTACTTATTCACAAGTATATGTTGATGTTTTTTTTAACTCTGAGTAAATAAAGTCGACAAAAGTTATGCAGGTACAGTCTTCGTGTTATATTTACACCAAGTTAAATCAATTTTATATTGATTTCATTTGGTTAGGGTTGAGGTGATGCACAAGCATTACCTCATTTTTTTGTACTAGGTATGGTCGATAACTAGGAGGTGAAAGTCCTCTACACGCGATGTAGTGCGAAGTGTCAGCTAAGAGCAAGGGCGTAACTGTGAGGTTGGGTCTGAAGGAAGCTTAAGGCAAATTTCTGCCCCGACGGACAGAAACTGCATATTGAAGGCGTAATTAGGTGGGTAAGTTAACGAAAACCTTGCGGTGATATTCGTCTAACCCTAATTGAAAGTATGATCCTCTATCACTTATTCTCCACCAATAATATCATGAATTTCGATTTTTCTAAATTCTATTAGCTGAAAATATCCTACAATAGTATATACGAATATCAAATGACGGGTACTTTACAGACAAATCATTACACTATTATTTAACTTTCTGTTTGATGATTTACATTCGAAAAGGCAGTACTTTTGTAAAGTATAGGAACAATAATAAATCCTAAATCACGGATTGAGCGCCTTCGTAACTCAAAGTCAAATTTTTACCTCCATATATAAATTGGATTTTGTACGATGAAGAGTTTTTGTTCGACTAAGATTTCTTCCTTGATGCTGTTAGAAGTATCGGGCAACTTAAAATGAAAAATACAAAATGAAAAATATACTCACTATCCTGCTATTATCTATCTCATGTGCAGTATATAGCCAGGTAGCAAGCCTCAATTATCTACTAAATCACAATTGTGAAACCAATCTATATGAAGTGAAAATAAAGGTGCTAGAGGGAAGTGCAACTTCAACTTTAGAAAGAAGTCAATTTAACTCACAGATATCGATTCTTGTGCCGACGGGTTTAGATTTTGAAATCGTAGAAAGATTTAATCCAATCCAAAATAATCAAACCTATACAGGAACTACTCCTTGCGAGTGGAGTTCATTCACACCAGTAATAAGTCCTTCCGAGCTTCCCGAAAGTGACTTTCACGCCATAGCTCCGAATCTATCTCCGGCTAGTTTCTACAATAACTTAAATACGGGCGATGAAGTAATCCTTTTTACTTGTAAGATCGGAGAAGACACTGTCTATAATCCAGAAATAAGATTTTACGATAATGATACCGATCCCGCTATCCAATCCTCAGGATCAGATTTTGATAATGGATTCGCTATAGGCTCGCCGATGCAATTGTATAATACCAATGAATATGCATCTTGTCTCTCTGATGTAGAAGAATCGAATATTAGGATTAGAGTATTTCCAAATCCATTTGTAGATCAACTATTGATAGAATCAGAATATAGAATAACTTCTTTACAACTCACTGATGCGCAGGGTAGCGTGCATTTCATATTCTCAGATATAGATGATAATAAAGTGAAAATCCCAACTGATAGTCTAGCCTCAGGTGTCTATAATGTAATATGCGAAAGTGTAGAAGGGACAAAAGTGCTAAGGGTAGTAAAAATGTGATTTCATCAATCAACAAACTGATGAAAACGGCTAGAAGTGTATCCTTTTGGATGCATAATCATACCCCTCTTGCCACCACTCTTTCATAGTAACAGGGTCAAAGTGAAATGAGTACTCGGTCAGAACCCTCGGTGTAAAGAAAAACCTAACGTGAATATCATCATTATATATTGACTGTAGGTGACCTATCATAATGTCGTCGTACACGATTTGGTTAAGCATAAAACCCATCGATTGAAGGAGAACATCAAAAGCGTTTCTCGTTTTTAGATTTTCTGAAGTTCTATGTCTAGGTTGCAGTACGATTACATCTATTTCCTTGGCACCATTTGCGATTGCCTCTTCAATAGGGATATAGTTTCCGAAGCCTCCATCAGCATATTCTGAGCCATTCTTCTCTACTAAACTCATAAATGGCACGAAACAAGAAGAAATCCACATCCAATCACAGAAATCTTCATAACTGCAATCTGATAAGTATTTATATTCTATCGTATTTCGGGTGAGGTTAGAAGCAGTGACGATTACCTTTTTGCCAGTCGATTTTACTTTTCGATAATCTTCGACGGTCAATAGTTTACTGATCGTCTTTCTTAGATTGGACGTATCTCCAAATGTCTTCTTGCGCTTCAAGAACATCTTGATGATATTCAAGTGATGCATAGAGGACTTCAAGTTTCCATCTTTATCTTTTGTAATTTTGAATGGGCAGACCGTGAATACATCGCGCTGTTTGACATTGGTATAGGCTTCTTTGACCCGATCTATACTACCTATAGAGAGATGAGGAATGAGCAAACTACCCGTGGAACTGCCTACAAATATATCGTATTCTTGCTTCTCTTCATTGATCAGATACTCAGCGACTCCGCCAGCGAATGCGCCCTTACTTCCTCCACCTGATATGACCAATGCCTTCATATAATATCATATATCAAGAGATCAATGATTCTGATATCGAGATTCTACTACGATATCAGAAAAGTCAATGTCTCTTAGTTCGTTGATTTTTATCTTGTCAAGAACATATTCCTATTTCGTTCCAATTCTCTAAAGAAAGGATCGCTCGTATCTTTTACAAATCGAATTGCCTCACCAGTACTCTTCATCTCCGGTCCGAGTTGCTTATCTACATTTGGAAATTTATTGAAAGAAAATACGGGCACTTTGATGGCAAATCCATCCAACTGCTTATCTACGGTAAAGTCCTTTATTTTCTTATTCCCTATCATGACATGCGTCGCAATATTCAAGAATGGTACTCCATATGCTTTTGCTATAAATGGTGTTGTTCTAGAAGCTCTAGGATTTGCTTCGATCACATATACTTTCTCATCTTTTATTGCAAATTGGATATTAATCAATCCTTTAATTTTCAAGGCTTTAGCAAGTTTGAGGGTATATTCTTTCATTTTCTCCAATACGGCATCTGACAAAGAGTACGTAGGTAAAGTCGCAGAGCTGTCTCCAGAGTGCACACCTGCTGGTTCTATGTGCTCCATGATTCCCATGATCAGTAACTCTTCACCATCATAGATTGCATCTACTTCAGCTTCTTTCGCTCTTTCTAGGAATTGATCAACCAATACTCTATTATCAGGCATATGCTTGAAAATCTCCAGTACTTGTTTCTCTAATTCGTCGTCATTTATTACGATCTTCATTCGCTGACCACCTAATACATATGATGGCCTTACCAATACTGGATAGGAAACTTCATTTGCCACCTTGAGTGCCATATCAGCATCATCTGCCACACCAAATTTTGGATATGGTATGTCTAGTTCTTTGAGCAAGGTGGAAAATCTGCCTCTATCCTCTGCTAGATCTAAAGCATCAAAGCTACTGCCCATTATCTTTATTCCCTTTTTGTGTAGCGTTTCGGCCAATTTCAGTGCAGTCTGACCTCCCAACTGGACTATTATTCCTTCCGGTTTTTCCAATTCGATGATTTCTTCTAGGTGCTCCCAGTAGATCGGCTCGAAGTATAGCTTATCCGCTGTGTCGAAATCAGTAGATACTGTTTCAGGATTACAGTTGATCATTATCGATTCGTAGCCTGCTTCTTTGATCGCTTTGAGCCCATGTACACAACAGTAATCGAACTCTATTCCTTGTCCGATTCTGTTTGGACCTGAACCCAATACTATAATTTTTTTCTTGTCAGAAGAGATACTTTCGTTTTCCTTGTCGAATGTAGAATAGAAATATGGTGTCTGTGCTTCAAATTCTGCGGCACAGGTATCTACCATTTTATAGGTTCTTATGATTCCCAGTTTTTTTCTTTGCTTAGTGACAGCCGCTTCCTCGATTCTCATCAACCATGCGATCTGTGCATCGGAGTAGCCTACTTCTTTTAGATCTCTAAAAAACTCAACTGGAATATCTTCTGGCACGTTAAATTTGTCGAGCTTATCTTCCATTTTTACCAATCGCTTGATTTGATTGATATACCACGGATCTATTCTTGTAAGTTTTTGTACTGTCTTAGCGGGCACACCTAATCTCAATGCATCTTTTAATCTGTAGATTCTATCATCACTTGCCTGCTCTAGTCTCGTAAGGATATCTTCTGTTCTGATCCATTCTTTTTTATCAGCTCCTAGTCCACTTCTATTTTTTTCTTGAGATTGACATGCTTTTTGAAGCGCTTCTAAGAAGTTACGACCTATTGCCATCACTTCACCTACAGACTTCATTTGTAGTCCTAGCTTTTGATCTGCCCCATTAAATTTCTCAAAATTCCACCTAGGCATCTTTACGATTACATAATCAAGGGTAGGCTCGAAGAATGCTGAAGTGTTTCCCGTAATTTGATTTTTGAGCTCATCCAAAGTATAACCGATGGCTAACTTAGACGCTATTTTGGCAATAGGATACCCTGTCGCTTTACTGGCCAATGCTGATGATCTAGATACACGAGGGTTTATCTCAATACATATTAAGTCTTCTGTTTCGGGATCTTGCGCAAACTGTACATTACAACCACCAGCGAAATTACCCATTGATCTCATGAGCTGCATGGCATCATTTCGCATTTTTTGGTATGCTTTATCAGAGAGTGTCATCGCCGGAGCTACAGTGATACTATCTCCTGTATGGATACCCATCGGGTCTAGATTTTCAACTGTACAGATAATGACGACATTGTCATTACTATCTCTGAGTAGCTCTAATTCGTATTCTTTCCATCCGAGCACGGCTTTTTCCACGAGTACTTCATGAGTCGGTGATGCATCTAGGCCTCTCCTTAGACATTCATCAAATTCAGATTCATTGTGGACGAATCCACCTCCATATCCACCAAGTGTATAAGAAGGTCTGATTACCAATGGATATCCGATTTTTTGTGCTGCTTCTTTTCCTTCGAGGAAACTATTGGCTATATATGATGGTGCTACAGATTGACCAAGTTTAATAACATGCTCACGGAATGCTTCTCTGTTTTCTGCCAATTCAATAGCTTCGAGATCTACTCCGATCAATTTTACATTAAATTCGTCCCATAGGCCTTGTTTTCCAGCTTCGATCGCTAGATTTAGTGCTGTCTGACCACCCATAGTAGCAAGTACAGCATCTATTTTTCTTTCGGTAAGGATCTCTCGAAGACTATCCACCGTCAATGGTTTCAAATATATATGATCCGCAGTCATAGGGTCTGTCATGATCGTCGCAGGATTACTGTTGATCAGACTCACTTCGATACCTTCTTCGACTAATGATCTAGCAGATTGAGTTCCTGAATAATCGAATTCACAAGCTTGCCCTATGATAATAGGTCCGCTACCTATGATAAGGACGGATTTTATAGATAAATCTCTTGGCATAATGGATGGATTGAATGATATTTTCGCAAATATAGTTGATAAACTATATATTTATAATTGGAGCAAGGAAAGTATTCAAAATACTAGAAAATTCTTTCTCTGTTCCGAGAAAACGACATTTCTAACTTATAAATATTTTTGACCATGTGCTAGGTTGATCAGCTGTATATTTTTAGAAAAAAACGGTATAGTAAATATGGGATTAGTAATAATAGAAAGACAATAAGGATTAACCCTCCAATAGAAGATGCAATAAAAGCAAGCATCTTCGGCAAGAAAGCTACTACGCCAACTACCAAAAATACCAAATACAATAAAGCAACACTCAAAACACTTTTAATTTTTGGACTCATACCACACTATTTAGATTTAAAAAATGGTTCGATACTACTTTCTCTATAATAAAGCTGATCGATATGCTGACATTAATCACCAAGCGAAAAAATAATATCTCCTGTATGCATTACTTCCATATTAAATGCTTGGCTATTGGCGGGATCATATTTTCCATCAGCGAGGTTTTCTCCAGCCATTATGTATATGATAAGATCTTCGTCTATTCGAGCTACTGATTTTTTTACCGTCACCCCATCAGAGATTGTACTGGCTACTGGTTTGCGAGATATCAGGTTGCCCAATTTATCGAGTGTGACCAAGATGTACTCATATCGCATCAATCCTCCTTTCCAATAAAGTAAAGCATGAAATTCTTCAGTTTCAGCAATTTTTAAAATGGGTACAAATTCTGTAAATTCATCAAACTCTTCACTATTCTCCCACTTGATGATGTATGCTTCGATGATAGAAGCAGGTAGTACTTTATTCACGGTCTCCGCTGTCATCACCAGATCTTCTGTGACTTCTAGCGGCAATTCTACCGCTGGAAAGAATCCTAATAGATCTTCTAGTCTTATGTTTTTTGCCATATTGAAATGTCTTTTATAAAATTGATGCGAATCACAACTTTATGAAATAGATTAAACAATTATCACATTGTGTCGATAATACTATAGGCAAAGGTATAAAATATGAGTTCTTAGTTGGCTACTGTAGGTTTATTATATACTCTAGCCATATCTAGGGCGCCAAAATATATGGTATTGTAATGAGATCTGGTGTCGGAGAGGATTATTGAGGATTTATACGGGCTCGATAATGGTCTATCTCTTCAAGAACAAGTTGATCGCTTCCGTACGATTGTTGACTTGTAACTTATGGTAGATCTTGTGAATGTGCTGCTTTACAGTCCCAATAGTGATAGATAGTTTGGTGGCAATCTCTTTGTAGAGTAATCCCTGAGCAAGTTCTTCCAATATTTCATATTCTCGCTCAGTGAGGGGTAGATTTGTTGCTTTTGCTTCTGCTTTTTCATTTTGTTGTATAGAAAATGATTCTATTACTTTCCTAGCGATGCTCGGACTCATCGGCGATCCACCATTATATAGCTCTTTAGCCGAATCGATAATCTTATCGGGATTTGCATTTTTGAGAATATAGCCTTTGGCTCCGGCTTTTAGACTTTGGAATATCTTGTCATTATCTTCGAATACAGTAAACATGCAAAATTCTGTATCGGGCATCAGCTCGCGCAGTGTGATGATAGCCTGTATACCTGAAACTCCCGGTAATCCTATGTCAGATATCACGATATCAGGTGGGTTGATAGGTAAGAAAGCGATGGCCTCTTCAGCATTGTGGTAGACTTGGGTGCAAGAGGTGTACTCACTATCATTGAAGTGGTTTTTGAGCTCTAGTGCGATCTCTTTGATGTCTTCGATGATGGCTATTTTGATGATTTTGTCCATATCGGCACAGGGTTTTAGAGGTGTATAGTTACGTAATATTACAAAGTTAGTCATATATCCGATTTGGTGGCAGCAAAAATTTATGACTGCAAGATGCGATGATGAGGTGAGTTGAGATGTATAACTTTAGTTAGGGTGAGTGTGAAGAATACGCAAGATTATTGTCTTTTTCTAATGAATGATGTGCCTTGTGGTCATAAAAACGGGACTTTTTGAGTTGTGTATAACAAAAGTTATACACCCCAAAAGATACGCTCGATTTACCTTGGTGTGAAAATTAACAGCACACACAATGTACCCTAATAATCCAATGCCTATCAGATACTATCAGAAAACGTTGGCGCACACTATACCATCGGAAGCTTATAAACCAGCTTACTACAAATTGTTGTATATGTCCATTCATGCAGTTTGGATATTTGGCTTGATGGGGATGATTTCGATTTCTTCTTCTTGGCTATGTATTCTCTTTATCTCTGTATTGATCGGATTTTCTATTGTGTGTCTGTTTTTATATTCTCACGAGTTGTCTCATGGTGCAGTCATCAAAAAAAGAAAAGTAACTTATCTAATAAAAAACTTCTTTTGGGCATTTAGTGGTATCCCACCTACAGTATGGGATCGTGTACATAATCATACGCATCATCATACAATGAATACCCCAAATGATCCAGATCGAAAGACTCATATATCTGAGAAAAACATATGGAATGATATTTATAATCTTTTTATTTATCCCAACAAAGTCATAAGATATTCATTGACGATTGGATTTGCAATGGTGTTTTACTCAGTGAAGCATACCGTTGCCGTATTCTACAGTGATGCGGAAAAACCAGCTATCGTAACCTATAGACCTTCCTACAACAAAAAGCAAAAGCGAAAAGTAATCATCGAGATTTGCTACATTATATGCTTTTGGTTATCTATTTGGTATTTGATAGGAATAGAAAAAGGTGTTATCATGTCTGCGGTTTGTTGGGTTTCGTATTCATCATTTGTGATCATATTCATCATTACCCAACATCTCGGACGACCTCTCTATAAAGATGTGGCAGACCCACTCCTAACCTCCACATCGGTGATCATCCCACGGTGGCTGGATCGGATTATAGATTGGCATTCATTCCATTTAGAGCATCATATGTTTCCAAGTATAAATTTTGATTATTATCCCCAATTAAGCAAGAAGATTGAGAATAAGTATCCTCAAAAATACCACAGAATCCCATTCTTCAAAGCATTGAAAGACACCTTCAAGAATGGTGTCTACATAGAAGATCCTTTTCATTAACCCTGAGTTTTGTATAACAAAAGTTATACACCATATGAGTAACTACTAATTTAAATTTGCCATCAACAAAAACAAAATAACAACTAAAATCAAATGAAAACATCAATCAGCACCAAAGCCTATTCCCCAGTCTATCACGAGACTACTAGATTATTAGATAGATGCCTAGATCTCATCAATCAAGATTCGCTTTACGAAGGATTTTCAGCTTTACTGATCGGTCTTAGAGGGATGTATGCTTCGGGCGATTCGGAAGTATTATCGGAAGAATTTCAGCAGTTTTGCTTAGCTCACCCAATCTATGAAGTATTGAAGACTGAACCCACAGTAGCACAATCACAGTCAAAACCTCGTGGATATGCAGGGGATGCAGATCTGATAGATTACTTTTATAGATTGAGAGGTTGCGACATGCGAACTTCCTATCGGGATAGAGAGCTTCATAATATTGCAATCGATAACTCATCTGGCGCTTCTGTCCGATGGAGGGCAAAGCATTTGTCAGAATTGTTCGCAGAAAGAAAGGCTAAGAAAGGAGAAAAAATATCATGCTTGTCCGTAGCATCAGGTCATATACGAGAAATCAGCTACCTACATAACCCCCAAGAGATCTTCGAACGCTTCATCGCACTTGATCAAGATAATACATCAAATGATGAAGCTAGAAGGTCTCACCCACATGATTTTCTACATATCATAGATAAGTCGATATCGTACATCATCAAAGATGGTTTGAAAGAACAAGAATTTGATTTTGTCTATTCTGCTGGCTTGTTTGATTATCTGAATGAAAAACTAGCTGCCAAACTCATCCAAAAACTATATGCAAATGTATCGGAAGGGGGTATACTCTTGGTTCCTAATTTTGCCAAAGGGATACTTGAGCGTGGCTACATGGATATATTCATGGATTGGAAGCTTATCTATAGAAATGAAACTCAAATGCTTGAACTTGCTGAGACGGCGGGCGTACCAGCTGATAAGATAAGGTTATATCGTGATCCGATGTGCAATGTGATCTATATGAGAATGGAAAAGTGAAAAACATGAAATAAAATGGCGATAAAATGAGAATCGTTTCTTACTTTAGTGTCAATAACATCAAAAAACCAAATTTTATGTCGCAGAGTGCTTACAACGCGTCTACGTCTGTGCAAGACGTTGACCCTGATCATATTTATCGTATTAATGATGGATTATTTTCAGGGCAAGAAATTATAAACCAAATAAATAATCCGCACATTGTTGCAATTTTAGGAGCCGCAGGCTTAGGGTTTGTCGTAGGCTGGTTATTGGCTTTTGTCAATAAATTCGTGGATAAGACCAAGATCAATAGTACGTATTTTGTTTCCATATTCACTACTATCTTCGGTGGTGTAGTGATTGGTTTTTACAATAGTTCAGAAGTATTGTTGGGTACATATGGAGTTGGATTTTTTGTGGGCTTTATTTTCTACAGCCTTATATATGCTCGGATAGATACTAAGAAAGGTGAAAAGTTGAAAAAATTAGTATACCCGTATTATGAGATTTAAGGATGCTTCTTTTGGTATCCTATTTATCATAGAAATGAATTCTACAGTTATGAGCTTATAACTACGATGCAAATGCTCGAACCGATTAAAATTGTCTATTATTTAATTTTAAAAAACTAAAAATGTCTAAAAAACCAACTATTGAAAAAATTGATGAAAAGTATACCATTGTTCCTTATCTCAATACACAGCAAGTACTACATACAGAACCTTTGGTGGTCAAAAGAAAAGACAAGAATGATGATAGCATCGTAGATGAAATCTATGAAGGTATGATGGTAGTGACAATTCACATTAAAAAAACATCAATGGGTACAAATGATATTCCTGTAAAGATAGATGAGGCAGATATATATGTCAAATCTTTCACACGGAGTATAAATTTAAAAATCGATAAAGTAGAGTTTACTAAAGGAGATACTCAATACGATTACTTTATTAATTTGAAGCTTAGCGTGTCTGATACTAATAATAAAGTAGTATCTGCGAAAATTGAAATGCCAGAACAAGGTGTTCTGTGTAAAAATAATGCCCTAAATGATGTACACGTGACCCTTGATCCTGATCTCAGACCAGGAAGAAATGAGTTTATTCTTTCAGGCAACCAAATCTGTAAATTTCGTTGGAGAATTTAAGGAAATTATTAATAATCCTATTCTTTTTTATTGTTAGCATCTGCCAAGCACAAGTTGATGATATATTCCGCTGTGTCAGAGAGTCTAATATTGAAACTTGTCTCAAGAGTAGTAAATCAACAATAGACCCAGTAACGGCAGAATTACTTACTGCTTATATATCAATAGATCAAGTAAATACAAGTAATGAAAATATAACTCTACCTCGGCCAATCACTACAATAGATTCAGCATTGTACTATTTGATAGAGGCTGATTACATTCTTAAATCAGGTAATGCAAATGAAGAAAGTGCATTTCTATATTATAAAAATGCACTTTCTTTAAATATAGGAATAGAGATAAGATCGGAAATTCATAGAAAAATCGGTAATTATCTATCGCTTGCATCTTCTGATACATTGTTGAATGTGTATTATATAGATAACTATAAAGCGATTTGTTATGATACTTTAGATTGTTTGTGGAGTGAATTCATAGCCTTAAAATTTGAAGTCCAGAAAGCTAGAATTGGTGAAAGAACTCCAAGATTCGATTTACGACCTTGGGAGCGCATTTTATCGGTATCAGAGGCTAATCAATATCATAATCTGTTCTTGGATGTATTATGTTTTTATGCTTCTTTTCTTGTTTATTTTCCGGATCAACTCGATAAATCCATAGAAATAAATAAGAAGGGATTGGTTGTCGCAGATATGATAGGAGAAGAGTGTCTCCAACAGCATGAATTTCTATTGAAAGCGAATATAGCCAATGTTAAAATGAATCAAGGAGAATATGCTCAGGCTTTGGAAGAACTTCGAAGTTTTGACAACGAAGTAATCACTGTGCAGAAGTTAGATAATCAGGCCATATACTATAATTGGATTGCGGAATGTTATGCACATCTCAACATGCCGGATTCTGCCGTCACCTACATGAAAATAGCAAATAGGGCAGAAAAATCATCTGAGAATTCTAAAATATCGAAAGCGGTACGTGATATCGATGAAAAATATCGAAACGACGAGCTCAAAAACAATTTATTAATAGAAGGAAGAAAGAGAAAAGAGCAACAATTGTATTTTGGTATAGCCGTTTTCGTTTTTCTTTTAGTCCTGCTTTTGGGATTTTTTATACTCAATTCATATCGGTTAAAAAGAAAAATACTGGAAGAGTCTTTCTCTAGAAGTCAAACAGAGAGTAAATTAAAAACACTCACTGCCCTCTCCTCAGAACGTACCCGTATCGCTGGAGAAATGCACGATGACCTCGGCGGAGGACTCACGACCATCAAGTTCCTATCTCAAAATCTCCATCGGAAGATCGAAGATGATGAACAAAAAATCCAGCTCCAAAAAATAGTCACGCACAGTAAAAACCTCGTCAATAATATGAGCGAAATTATATGGGCTATGAATGCAGGTTTTGATACGGTAGACAATCTAGTCGCCTATAGCAGAAGATACGCTTATGAGTACTTAGAAGATTATGCTATAGATCTATCTTTTAGGTCAGGTGGTGATATTGGAGATATCGAGATATCGGGAGAGAAGCGTCGAAATATATTCTTGGTGATCAAGGAAGCATTGCACAATATAGTAAAGCACAGTAATGCTGACATCGTCAATATCAGATTCGATATGAATGGAAACCAACTGACCATACGCGTCGCTGATAACGGTAGAGGTCTCCCTGACGAACTACGTCTCAATGCCAATGGACTCAAGAGCATGCGTTCTAGAATCGAAAGCATGGGCGGCAAAATCACTTTTACAAATAATAAAGGCCTAATCGTCGAAGTGTTAATACATCTGTAGAGCTGATCTCTTGATTACTTCTTTTCCTCCAACCTCTGGATCAGCCGTCCCGAGATCCTCAAGAAATCCATCTCCGTAATCATTCCCGCTAATTCTCCGTTATTAATCACTGGTAAGCATCCGACATCATGTTTTTTCATGATCTTCATAGCATTGGTTATGGTATCATTATGATCTATTGTGATCGGATCATTGATCATAACTTGCTCTACGGTATTTGTTTTCTGACTTCTCTTGTTTTTAATGAGGCTTCTTAATATCAGTCTACGAGATACGAGACCTACTAGATTACCTTTTGTATCTTCTACAGGTGCGTATCTTAGTTTTTGCCAATCCATCATCTCTGCTACTAATTCGATAATGTCTGA
Source organism: uncultured Saprospiraceae bacterium (assembly GCA_938007965.1). GTDB lineage: Bacteria > Bacteroidota > Bacteroidia > Chitinophagales > Saprospiraceae > CAJXUU01. The sequence goes on from CALLMH010000016.1 coordinate 17,972, forward strand.
TTTCTGCACTGTGAATAGATCTGTCACCATGAATTCTGATACTTTTAGCTGAGATGGCTTATAATCCACTAGATCGCCGAGGTCTGGTGTTTTCCATTTATGCACAGGGATTCCACTTTGTTGATTTTTGATCATTGCAGCGGTTAGTACCGTCAGTGCTTCATCACGGGTACACTTCTTTATTAATTCTGTATATGATCTTAGCTGCCATCTGGCTCCATTCATATGAGATTCTGCACGTTCTTGTATTATACCTAGATATAGGTCGATATCCTTTTTCGCTACTTTTCTCTTTTTGAGTCCCCTTCTCGCAATCGGGATCAATTCATTGATGATCAAGTCTACGCAAGTTACTTTCTTATCATTAAACCATGTGAATTTACTATCTATTCCAAATCTTGCAGCTTTCCCGAAGTTATCTCTTGCATCTTCGAAGGACATCAGTGTCCTGATATCTTCGACCTCGTCAGCCATACCCACAGTTAGTCCCAGCCAAAAGCATGCATTGGCCACTTCATCGAGTACAGTCGGCCCCGCTGGTATCACCCGATTCTCTATTCTAAGGTGAGGCTTTCCATTATCACTTATACCGTAACAAGGCCTATTCCATCTATAGACGGTAGAGTTATGCACTTGAAGAGATCTAAGTTTCGGAACTTCACCATTCTTAATCATAGCGAGTGAGTCTTCTGTCACATCAGAACTGATCAGCACTCTAAATCGTGAGATATCTTCTTTGTATATCTCCATGATAGAATCTTGTAGCCAATCCCTACCGAAAGAAACTCTAGGACTCCGCTCTCTCATGTGATCATGGGTCGTACGCGTATCAAGAGATTGTTGGAATAATGCGATCCTAGATTCGTGCCAGAGCCTTCTTCCAAAAACAATTGGCGAGTTGGCAGCTATGGCCATGACAGGAGCGGTGACCGCTTGCGCGATGTTGTATACATGTACAAATTCGTCAGGATCTACCTGTAGATGGATCTGAAAGCTAGTATTACAGGCCTCCAATAAGGGGGAGTCATGCTTTAATAATAATTCGTCTATTCCGGTAAGTCGCAATTCATAAGAACTACCTATCAGTTGTTCGTTGATCGCCTCCATGAGTGCTTTGTATCTCTTCTTTGGGGTCAGATTCTTCATATCCAAGTCAAATTTCCTCAGCGTAGGAAGTATTCCTGTCAATACTAGATTCGTATCCATTTTATCTAGTACCGCTTGAATTTTATCGAGTTTGGTTGCATTTTCTTTATGAAGCTGACTGAAGCATGATTTTGTCAATTGTATCGGCGTAAGATTGGTCTCTAGATTAAACTTTGCCAGCTCGGTTTCTACCCAATCATACTTCTTCATCTTGTCCAGTGCTTCCATCGCTATGCAGTTGGGCTTATATGTATCTTTGTGTACGAGAGCCATCTCCTGCTCGGCACCCATACGAGTGATGCCAGTATCGAACCATTTATTGTCTATCATGTACTCCAGTGCTTGCACGTCTTTGAGCAGAGACTTGACGAACTTTTGCATTTGCTTCTGATCTGTCACTTTAGATACTCGTTGTTCTCCCATTTTTACCGATTTTAGAGTTTGAAAGTCAATTTATAAAATATCATGTGTTGAGCCAAATAATAGACTCTTTAATCAATGATCCCATTTTATAAAGTACCAAATTCAAAAGATTATTTTCACAATATCCGAATACCCTTTTTCCAGAACTAATTCTATCAATCTTGATTTTGAAGAATCACTTGAATTGCCGATCTAAATCAATCTATGAAGTTGATCAAACAAATATTTTTTAATTACGAAAAACTTAGATCCACACACCAAACAACCATCAAATAGATCATCAATTAATGTATACTTCGCATTTATTGAGTAATTGAGATATTAGTTAGTATTTATGTGTCGTTGTATATAAGACTTACTGAGTTTGATTTTAATTATTTAAGCATTTTTGATGTATCGGCCGTGTGGAAATACAGTGCTACAACTCATAAAATATTAAGACTCAGAATATATGTTAATTTTCTTACATTTGTGCTGAAATTCATAAAACGATTATGACCTCACTAAAAAAGTATTTTAATATCACAGGAATAGCGATATTCCTTATCACATTTATTGTGTTTTTCATGTCTGCAGAGCGCGTTGGTAGCCTTTGGGATTGTGGAGAATTTGTGCTCGGAGCATACAAACTTCAAGTTGTTCACCCACCAGGAGCGCCTATATTCTTGCTGATAGGTAGGATGTTTACTTGGTTAGCGACTATATTCTCAGATACTCCATCAGATATTGCTTTTGCAATCAATATTATGTCAGGTATGGCTACATCAGTAGCAGCCGTATTCGCAGGGTGGATCACCATGATGTTCGGTAAGATCGGACTAGTGGGAAGAAGCGGAGATACGGATGAAGGTCAAAACATTGCGCTTTCTTTCGCTGGACTGACTACAGGACTTGCGACTGCATTTGCATCTAGCATCTGGTTCTCAGCTGTGGAAGGTGAAGTATATGCGATGTCTACTATGTTTACCGCGCTTACTTATTGGGCAGCTGTGAAGTGGTATTTCCTTCCGGATGAAAAAGATAGTGATAGGTGGTTGGTATTAAGTCTATTTGCTGCAGGTCTGTCAATAGGCGTTCACTTATTGAGTTTATTGACTTTTCCAGCGGTTGCATTGCTTTATTATTATAAAAAATATGAGAATAGAAATTTATTGGGAGGCGTCATAGCCCTTATAGCAGGTGTAGCCACTATTGCCTTTTATCAAAAAGTGATCATAGTAATGATCCCTACGCTATGGAAAAAAATGGATATATTCATGGTCAATAGTATGGGTATGCCGGTACATTCTGGCTTGATCCCAACGGCTTTAATTTTAGGTGCATTGGCATTTTTGATATTGAGGTATGCACACAAAAAAGGAAACTATACACTACAATTGTTTACCGTAGCTTCAATATTGGTGACCGTGGCATTCTCTACGATAGGTACAGTTGTAATTAGAGCCAATGCTGACACCCCTGTCAATATGAATACTCCGAGTGATGCCACTAGATTACTCCCATATCTCAACAGAGAGCAATATGGAGAGAGAGCATTATTATATGGTCCACACTATGATGCAAAACCGAAGAAAGTAGATCGTGAAGATAGATACGGTCTAGTAGATGGAAAATATGAAATCGTAGATGAGAAATTCACTTACGTATACGATAACAAAGACAAAATATTATTTCCAAGGATAGGTCACACAGAATCTTCAAGACCAGACTTACATAGGATGTATCGTCAAAGATTGACGGGAGACATGCAAGGAAAACCTAGTATGGGCTACAACATGAAGTTCATGATGAAATATCAGATAAGCTGGATGTATTGGAGATATTTCATGTGGAATTTTGTAGGAAAACAAAATGGAAATCAAGGGTACTACTTCTGGGACAAAAAAGATGGACATTGGCTATCAGGCATTAAGCCATTTGATGAGGCTAAGTTGTACAATATGGATCAACTGCCAGATACCATGGCGAATAATAAAGCGAATAATACCTACTATTTCCTACCATTGATTTTTGGTCTGTTTGGATTATTATGGCACTTCTCTAGAAGTCGGTTGGAGTTCGTTTCATTGTTGATAATGTTCTTATTGACGGGTCTTGGTATTATTATCTATTCTAATCAGCCACCGAACGAACCAAGAGAAAGGGATTATATCTTCGCGGGTTCCTTTATGGCATTTAGCATGTGGATAGGTATGGGCGTATTGGCCGTATATGATTTGCTGAAATCAAAAGCAAATATGTCAGGGATAGTTCCAGCGGCTATCGCAGGAGTCTTAGTATTATCAGCCCCTATAATCATGGGTTTCCAAAACTTTGATGATCATAGTAGAGCAGATATAGAAGCGTCAAGAGACTATGCGGCGAATTTCTTGAACTCTGTAGAAAAAGATGCCATACTATTCACCTATGGAGACAATGATACATATCCACTATGGTACGCACAAGAAGTAGAAGGAATACGAACCGATGTAAGAGTCGTAAACCTCAGTCTTATTGCCGTAGATTGGTATATCAATAAGTTGAGAAATAAAGTCAACGATTCGGCACCACTGAATCTTACCATCCCAGCGGATGCCATCAAAGGAAAGAAGAGAAACCAGGTGTTTTTCTTAAATCCTAATAATCCTAGCGATCAGGTTATCGATAATCCGATGCCAGCATTGAGAGCACTAGAGCTGATTGCGGATCCTAGAAATGAGGAAAACGATCAGACGATCGTGACGTCTAAGAGCCTATTCATACCAGTCAATGAATCAAAGTTCCGAGCGACAGGCATGCTCGAAGGTGCTGATGATACAGAATTCGTAAAGAAAATAGATATCAAATATGCAAAAGGTAAGCGGTCTATGCTGAAGGATGAATTGGCAGTATTGGACATTATAGCTTCTAACTTCTATGATAGACCGATATACTTCGCCACTACATGTAAAAATGAAAAACTCCAAGGACTCAATGATTATATGCAGCTAGAAGGACTCGCCCTACGGTTGGTTCCTATCAAAACGAAGAGTGATAAGACACTGGCAATATATGGAAGTGGTCGAGTGGCTCTAGATGCTGTGTATGAAAATGTGATGACTAAGTGGACTTGGGGTAACTTTGATAAAAAAGATCTATTCGTCGATAAAAATTATATGGCAGAAGTACAAGCTATGAAAATGGCATTACTGAGAACAGCGGCAGAATTCAGCCAAATAGGCGATCATAAGAGAGCTGCCGATATGGCCAAAAAATACTTCGAAGGATTCCCACATATGAATTTTGCATATGATGCAGGTGTGATACCATTTATCAATGTATTGGTCAGAGCGGGTGAAATAGAAGAAGCTAAAAAGCACCTGAGGATCTTAGCCAAAGAAAGCGATCAATATATGAAGTTCTTCGCTTCACTGGATGATGACGATATGTCCAGTTTTGAGCAAGACATGGGCTATTACATGAGAGGCATTACAGATGTCCTCCGATTAAGTAAAGATGTTCAAGATTCTGATTTTAATAAGGAGATGAATGATCTGTTGGGTCCGTATTCTTCGAGCTCGATAAGAGGATAGAAAAATAAAGAGCGATTTCATTGATTTGAGATCGCTTTTTCATCAAAAAAAATCCAACATATAAATAAACGCATATGAAAGTTGCAATTGGATGTGATCATGCAGGCTTTGATTATAAAGCTACCATAATAAGAGTACTGAAAAAAGAAGGTGTAGAGGTGATAGATAAAGGCACATACTCTACTGATAGCGTAGATTATCCTGACTTTGTTCATCCTGTGGCCAATCTTATAGAATCAGGGGAGGCGGACCTTGGGGTATTGATCTGTGGTAGTGGTAATGGCGTGTCCATGTCAGCGAATAAACACAGTGGTATCCGAGCGGCACTCTGTTGGAAAGATGAGATCGCATCACTTGCACGACAGCATAATAATGCGAATATCATTTCGATCCCCGCTAGATTTGTAAGTGCGAAGCTGGCAAGACAGATGGTGAGGACATTCATATCTACAGGATTCGAAGGGGGAAGACATCAGAGGAGAGTGGATAAAATAAGTAGGTGTTAAATTCTCCCAACCCAACAGTCCAAATAATTTACATCTTAAATATTACAAGTTTCTATTGCTAGCCGATTAGAAATTAATTTCCTAATGGTATTGATACTTGGTAACGCTGTGTAGGGATGAATTTTTGGCATTCATATAAAATTGAAGTCCCAAACATCGACTAAAGTTTCACGGATCGCACTCAATGTGATGTTCTTTTTTACAGCTTCATGGAATTAGAAGCTCGTTAATATTTCTAAAAAGTAGGTGGAAGAATTGGCTCTAACGCTTATAAATCATACTATTGCAAGCTTTTTGATGGGTTGCTGACTCGTCCTTTCTGTTTACAATGACAATACATACTATAATGATGAAGAAAATAATACTTTTAGCATTGATTATAACGACTTATAATATTGATGCTCAATATATTAGCAGTGTTACTGTTCCTGATTCTGCAGCGACACTGGTAACAGATGAATCGGATCCGTCTGTAAAATATGCAAATACGATCACCGCCGAGGATATGAAGAATCACCTTACAGTGTTGGCGGGTGATGGATTCGAAGGAAGAGAGACAGGAACAATAGGAAACAATCTAGCGGGGGATTATATTTCAAATTTCTTCAGATCTAATGGTCTGCTTAGTAAGACGGGTAGAGGAAATTATAAACAGCCAGTAGCTTTTACTTTTTCAAAATGGCAAGATATAGACATATTTGTTGGTGAGACTAGGTATAAGCACTTGTGGGATTTTTTAGCATTCCCAGACAAAAACAACAATATGCCCGCTATCACAGCTGATGAGGTAGTATATCTAGGGTACGGTATTGATGATGCAAAGTACAGCGATTATGCAAAAAATGATGTTGCAGGTAAAGTCATCATGATCAATAAAGGAGAACCAATCAAAAAAGATAGTACGTCATGGATAACGGGATCTTCGGAAATGTCGGAGTGGTCAACAGACATCAGCAAGAAACTAGAAGTAGCTAAGAAGAATGGTGTAAAGCTAGTATTGATCATAGAGGATGATATCAAAAAAATGCTCGGAGAAAACAGGAGAAAACTTCTCGGCTCTGTAGTATCACTAGGAGACCTTACCAACGAAGAAATCACACTCGCCAACCATGCATATATCTCTAGTACGATCGCTAAAGATATAATTGCGAAGAAGGCAAAAAAAATAATCAAATCGAGAAAACGATCCAATAGAAAAGGGAAAGCGTGTGATGTTAGTCTTGAGACGATGTTCGTAATGAATATGTCAAAAGAAGCGAATGTATTGAAGGGAAATAATATCCTTGGGTACATAGAAGGGACTGATAAAAAAGATGAGGTCGTAATCGTATCTGCACACTATGATCACCTTGGAAAACGTGGGGATGATATATACAACGGAGCCGATGATAATGGATCTGGAACTACGACGGTACTAGAACTTGCAGAAGCTTTTAGGCTCGCTGAGAAAGATGGTGTAGTGCCGAGAAGGTCTGTGGCTTTTCTTCTAGTTACAGGAGAGGAAAAAGGACTACTTGGATCAGAATACTATGCTGAAAATCCACTTTTCGACCTAGATAAGACTGTAGCGGATGTGAATATAGATATGGTCGGTAGAGTAGATGATAAATATGCTGACAATCCTAATTATATATACGTAATCGGATCTGATAGACTGAGTACTGACCTCCATAAGATCAATGAAAGTGCGAATAAAAAATATGCGGGTTTAACACTGGACTATACCTATAATTCTGAAGAAGATCCGAACAGATATTATTTCAGGTCTGATCATTATAACTTTGCCAAAAACGGTATTCCTGCAATTTTCTTTTTCAATGGAGTTCATGCGGATTATCACAAGGCTTCAGATACAGTGGATAAAATCAACTTTGATAAAATGGCTAAAGTAGGAAGATTAATTTTTCATACCACTTGGGAGTTGTTGAATAGAGAAGATCGTATCGTGGTGGATGGGGTAGTAAAATAATGCTATACGAATCCACCACCGAATTCGTTAATGATAGTACACCGATCTTATACAATGTGTAAGTGATAAATGTAAAATATGAATATCAAAAATATATTAGTTGTATGTATCATATTGATGGCTGCGATGGCTAAAAGTCAGGACCAATCATTTATGATAGACAAGGTAATAGCCAAAGTAGGTAGTGAATTCATCTTAATGTCAGATGTAGAAGAGCAATATGCATACACGCTTACGCAAGATCCATCCATCGGGGAAGAAGTCAAATGCCAAATATTAGATGGGTTGATCTCTCAGAAATTAATAATCTATCAGGCGAAATTAGATAGTGTAACTGTCATGGACGAAGAAGTAGATGCCCAACTGAATCTAAGATTTGATAATATACTTCGACAGATGAATGGCGATGAAGAATTTTTCAGAGATTACTATGGTGCGAGTATAGTAGAGATGAAAGAAAGATACAGAGAAGACCAAAAACAACAAATTCTCGCCGAAAGAATGCAAATGAAATTGATCAATTCTGTGACAATAACTCCAGAAGAGGTACAGCAGTTCTATGATGCAATACCGAAGGATAGCCTACCATTCTTGGATTCTGAGGTAGAATTAGGTGAAATCGTAATAAAGCCTCAAGTCAATGAAACACAAAAAGCAATTGCGAAAAAAAAGTTAGAAAGAATAAGAGAAAAAATAGCTTCAGGTGAAAAATCTTTTGAAGAGTTGGCGCTCAAGTACTCTATGGATCCTGGATCTGGGGCTAGAGGCGGTGATTTGGGTTTTGCGAAAAGAGGATCTTATGTTCCAGAATTTGAAGCGACTGTTTTTGGACTCAAGAAAGACGAATTATCTGAGGTCATTGAAACAGAGTACGGTTTTCATATCATAAAGATGCTCGAAAGAAGAGGAAATAGTGTCCGAGCAAGGCACATCCTCATCAAACCAGAAATTACAGAAGCTGATAATGAAGCTGCGAGAAACCTATTAGACAGTGTTAGAAATCTCATCGCTGTCGATTCTATCACATTCGAATATGCCGTCAAAAAGTATTCAAATAAAAAAACGGAGAGTTATAATAACAATGGTAGAATTAAAAATAGAGCAACTGGTAATAATTTCTTCAGAACTGAAGAACTAGAATACGACTCATATATCGAGATCATAGACATGAAACCAGGTGATCTCAGTTCTGTGCTAGAGGCTAAGGATATCACTGGCGAAAAACAATATCGAATATTACAATTACAATCTATCACCGATCCTCACCAAGCAAGTCTCAAAACAGATTATGATAAGATCTCTCAATATGCAAAAGAAGGAAAGAAAGCAGAATACTTTTCTACTTGGATAGATGAAAAGATGAAAGAGACATTCATAGAGGTCAATCCATTGTACGGTAAGTGTGACAATCTAAAGCAATACGTCAAATCAAATAAAAAGATGTAATACTCGGAAGTGAGTCAATAACGTAGGTTGAAATGATATGCTTGAAAGTATTGCATCATTTTTACGATGAAATCAATAAAAAGGGCTAATCTAATCAGAAGTAAGGCTGTCATAGCCTAGTGAATAAAAGGATATTCTGTATTTTGGAATATCCCTTTTTAATTCGCTTTTAAATTGGGGTCAATTTAGGTGTAAAGAAATATCAACTATACTACACTACTGAATTGTTTCAAGAAACGACTATCGTTTTCAAATAGCAATCGGATATCGCTAATATCATATTTCTGCATTGCAGATCTCTCAATGCCGATACCAAAAGCAAATCCTGAATACTTCTCAGAATCGATACCACAGTTTTCTAATACATTGGGATCTACCATACCGCACCCTAAGACTTCTAACCAGCCAGTGCCTTTGGTCAGTTTTCGTGCAGTTTCAGAATCAGTGCCCATCCATACATCCATCTCAGCACTAGGCTCTGTAAATGGGAAGTAACTTGGTCTCAATCTTATGTCAGTCTGAGGTCCATACATTTCTTTTGCAAAATAGAGTAGTGTCTGCCTCATATCAGCGAATGATACATTCTCATCAATGTATAGCCCTTCTACTTGGTGGAATTGGCAGTGTGATCGGGCTGATATAGTTTCGTTTCTATATACTCGACCAGGTGCTATGATTCTAATAGGAGGTTTCTCAGTGGTCATCACTCTCGCTTGTACAGATGAGGTATGTGTACGCAGCAGTCTCGTGACACTGTTTTTTAGATAGAATGTATCCTGCATATCTCTCGCAGGGTGATCTTCTGGAGTGTTCATGGCAGTAAAGTTGTGCCAGTCATCTTCTATTTCTCTTTCTTCGGCTACTGTAAATCCAATACGCTCAAATACTTCGATCAATCTATTCATGACAATAGATACAGGGTGTCTACTGCCTCTAGGGATAGGATCATTTGGCGCCGTGAGATCAATCTCACTTGCTGCTTTTTTACCTTCTGCGGAGGATAGAGATGACTTCGTAGCTTCGTATTTAGCTTCAGCTTCTTGTTTCAAAGAATTTAGTAACTGACCAAATTCCTTTTTTCTTTCATTAGGAACATTTCTTATTTCTCCGAAGAGCGGTTTGATTATATTCTTAGTTCCGAGATACTTTATTCTGAATTGTTCGAGCACATCAGTATCTGCAATTTCTACCGATTTGATATCTGCCAATACTTCGTCTACTTTATCAAAAATGTCTGCCATGGATTGTAATTCTTAATTGGATTGTAAATGTAATTATTTTGTCAGATACTATGGAGTATATACCAAATGATCTACTTCAACTTCTTATAAAATATAGTGAAGGAATAAACACGCGGTTCAATTTGACTTTAGTAGCGTACGATACTTGTTTGCGCTTAGTTATATCAGTCATTGGGTTATTCTAGTCTGCTTCTTCGTCGAAGTGATTCCATCCTTGGGATTTTAGTGGGTGTACATTACCACTGGTAGTATGCAGCGTGATACCATCTCCGCTCGGCACGATCTCCCCGATCAGATATACATCAGGCATATATTTCACTTTATCCAGATCATCAGGGCTTACAGTGAATAATAGTTCGTAATCTTCTCCACCATTAAGTGCACAAGTGATGGGATTGATACCGAATGCTATAGCTTGCTCTTCTGCTTGAGGGTGGATCGATATTTTAGCTTCTTCTACATACGCTCCGACATTTGATTGCTTACAGATATGGAACAATTCTGACGCCAATCCATCACTGATATCTATCATAGAAGTGGGTTTCAATCCCACCTTAGCCATGTGGGTTATAGAATCCATTCGAGCTTCTGGTTTGAGCTGGCGGCCTACGATATGATCTAATTCTCCAAGATCAGGCTGTACTCCAGGAGACTCAAGATATATCTGTTTTTCTCTTTCTAGTATTTGTAGACCTAAGTATGCACTACCTAAATCTCCAGTTACACATATTATGTCTCCAACTCTAGCGCCAGATCTATATACAATATCATCTTTTTTGGCTTGACCTATAGCGGTTACACTTATGACCATACCCTTATTCACGGAAGTAGTATCACCTCCTACGAGATCGACATTATACATTTTGCAAGCTAGATTAATACCTTCGTAGAGTTCTTCAAGTGCTTCTACAGAATATCGATTTGATATAGCTAGAGATACGGTCACTTGAGACGGGATAGCATTCATGGCACATATGTCAGATAGATTGACCACGATGGCTTTGTACCCGAGGTGTTTCAGCGGAGTATACATAAGATCAAAGTGTATGCCCTCTACCAACATATCTGTAGATACGACAGTGACTTCATCTTGATTTAATAGCACAGCCGCGTCGTCGCCGATGGTCTTTAGAGTGGATGTTCTTTTTACATCTGTATCTACTGTAAGGTGATCGATGAGTCCAAATTCACCAAGTTCGTTTACATCAGTTCTCTTTATTTCGTGTCTTTCCATGGCATAAAGATAAAGGTGCTATTCGGTTTGTCCATTTTTGAGGGCTAAAATCTATAATTTATAAAGATTTATTACATTTGACTATGTCAAGACCAAAGAAGAAAAAAGCTTCCTATTACGAACAAGTATATGATATCACACGTCAGATTCCAATCGGGAAATTTACGACCTATGGTTCTATTGCTGACTATCTTCACTTAGGATCTGCGAGGATGGTCGGTTGGGCATTGAAGCAAATAGATTTTATGGATGACAGTATCCCAGCGCATCGTGTGCTCAATAGTAAAGGCGAATTGTCTGGAAGAAATGCATTTCCAACTCCCGAGACCATGCAAGTCAGATTAGAATTAGAAGGGGTAGAGATCAATAACTGGAAGGTGGTAAATTATGCTGCATGTTATTGGCATCCTCAAGAGTTAGATGAGTTGTAGTAATGGAAGTAGTAGAAATTGGTATAGTGCTCCCAATATGGTAGTTGAGAAGTGAGGCTGTCAAAGTCTACTGAATAATAGGATATTCTGGATTTCAGAAGGGGAGTAATGGCACTTTCTGAATTCTGGTATTTTATAAAGTTGCTGCAATAAGTTAAATTGGCCTTAGTCAGAGTAATTAGAAAAACTGTTATAGAATAAGGGTATTCGTTATTTACGGATATCCCTCAGAGTACCCATAAAAAAAGCCACTCAGTGAACTGAGCGGCTTTTATATGTTTTCCTTCTACGATCAGAAGAAAAATGTATATCAAGAAATTACTTCTTTAGTAAATCTCTTATTTCTGCAAGAAGCTCCACGTCAGATGGTCCAGCTTCTTCCTCTTCTTGAGGTCCTTTAGCTTTATTGTATGCTTTTACAATCAAGAACAATACAAAACCGACGATCAATAAGTTGATGATTGAATTGATCCACTTACCGTATCTGATTGCATTTTCTGCAACATAGCCAGCTTCTCCTTCTACTCCTACTGCTGGAGTTAGTACATATCTCATTTGTGCAAAATCCATTCCTCCTGAAACCTGTCCTACTACCGGCATGATGATGTCAGCAACGAAACCGTTTACTACCATTCCTACTGCTCCTGCAAGTATTACTGCTACTGCGAAGTCTACGACATTCCCAGTCATTATAAATTCCTTAAATTCTTTTAACATAATTTGTTTGTTTTGATTAATTAAAATAGTTGAGTTAGTATTTAAGTGAGTTTGAAAACTACTATAATGCACAAATATACATTATAAATATTGTTATATGTTATAGATTAATAGTTATGAATCAAATTTAACACTTAATATAATTACCATTTATAAGACATATTAAGCAATTATAAGTCACATTTTACTCAAAGAATCGCTGTGGTTTTTTATGGTAAAGACCAGTTTCAATTTTTTAAAATTTGAATGACGAATTTTGGATAGTATACTAATCCTACCTAATATAATTTGATCTTGTATTCTCAAAATATAAACTGAATTGTAAGCGAACAGATCCTTGAAGCGAGAATAATTATTGTGATTTAAACACTCTGACGAAGGGTTAAGATATGATATATTGCATTGGTGGGTTAAACTTTATTCAGTCAGAATCTATTCATATCGAAGTATAAAATGGATAAAGAACTTATAAAATTAGGACACGATTGGTTTCAGTCTAACGGCTGGAATGCTTTCCAATTTCAAACTGATACTTGGGCGGCTTATCTACAAAATAAGAGCGGACTAGTCAATGCTCCAACGGGTAGCGGAAAAACGTATTCTTTGTTTATCGCTGCGGCATTAGAGTTCATAAGGAATAATCGAAATAATATTGCCAAAGAAAATAATGGGCTACAAATCATATGGATTACACCCATCAGAGCACTGGCCAAGGAAATCAAAGGTTCGTGCCAAAGGGCAGCGGATGGACTAGGGCTCAAATGGAACATTGAAATCAGATCTGGAGATACGACTACTGCTACAAGAAAAAAGCAATGGACCAAACCGCCCGAAATGCTAATCACTACTCCTGAGAGTCTGCACGTGATGATGGCGACGAAGGGATACAAGAAAGTGTTTGGAAATCTGAAGGCAATCGTAATCGATGAATGGCACGAACTGATAGGAAGCAAGAGGGGAGTACAGACACAGTTAGTAATATCTTGTTTCCAAGGTCTTAATCCAGAGTTGAAGATTTGGGGGATATCGGCTACTATTGGAAATATGCAAGAGGCGATTGATGTATTGCTTTATTCTAAGAAAGAGGAAGATATTAGTATCGTCAAAGCCGAGATAGATAAGGAAATAGATGTAAGATGTCTGGTGCCAGATGAGATAGAAAGATTTCCTTGGGCAGGTCATTTAGGACTGACTATGATGGAGAAGGTGGTGCCAGTAGTGCTCGAAAGTAAAAGTACGCTCATATTCACAAATACGCGCGCTCAATGTGAGATATGGTACCAGAAAATCTTAGATACAGAACCTGATCTCGCTGGAATCATAGCGATGCATCATGGATCTATAAGTAGAGAGATCAGAGAATGGGTGGAGGAGGCACTGTATGATGGTCGACTCAAAGCGGTAGTATGCACATCTAGCTTAGACTTAGGCGTAGATTTTCGTCCAGTAGAGACGATCGTCCAGATAGGAAGTCCCAAAGGTGTCTCTAGATTTGTCCAGCGAGCGGGACGTAGCGGGCATAGGCCAGGTGCAAAATCTGTCATATACTTCGTACCTACTAATGCGCTAGAACTGGTCGAAGCCGCAGCACTAAGATCAGCGATCAAAGACAAAAAACTAGAGAACAAAACACCATTCATAAGATCATTTGATGTATTGATCCAGTATTTGATGACACTGGCTGTATCTGAAGGATTCGACGCAAATAAAATCTATCTTCAAATCAAAAAAACATTTTGCTACAGTACTATAGAAGATGATGAGTGGCTAAAAATCCTTAATTTCTTAGTCTATGGTAGCCAATCCCTCAGTGCTTATGATGAATATCAAAAAGTAGAAATAGAAGATGGTATCTACAAAGTGACCAATAGGAAGATAGCTCAGCGGCATAGAATGTCTATAGGAACTATCATCAGTGATGCTATGATGCAGATCAAATTTTTAAGTGGGAAGCGGGTAGGCTCAGTGGAGGAGATATTTATCGCTCAACTGAAACCAGGTGATGTGTTTTGGTTTGCGGGTAGGTGCCTAGAGTTGATCAGGGTAAAAGAAATGACCGCCCAAGTAAAAGTAAGCAAAAAGAAGTCTAGTAGAATACCTAGTTACATGGGTGGTCGATTGTCTTTCTCTTCTATGATGGCAGAAGCATTGAGAGATCAGCTGTATGACTACATCGAAGGTAAGCCTGTAGATGATGAAGTGTTAGCGCTGAAGCCTCTCTTCGATATGCAAGAAAATAGATCTCTCATGCCCCGCAGAGATGAGCTATTAGTCGAGTATTTCGAAGATAAAGAAGGTTTTCATTTATTGATGTTTCCATTCGAAGGACGATACATTCACGAGGGCATAGCGGCACTGATCGCTCATCGGATCTCGCTTATCACTCCGATAAGCTTCTCACTTGCCTATAATGACTACGGATTCGAACTACTATCTGACAAAGAAGTGGATGTAGATTTATTAATAAATGCTGAGTTGTTCTCATCTGAAAATCTGGCCGCAGATATTAATTCTACGATCAACGGAGTGGAGATAGCCCGTCGCCAATTTCGAGATATTGCAAGAATTAGTGGGTTGATTTTTCAAGGATTTCCTGGCAAGAGAAAGAAAGATCGTCATCTACAATCTTCGTCCCAATTGATCTTCAATGTATTCAAAGATTATGAACCTGATAGTCTGCTTTATCAGCAAACGTATGATGAGGTGATGACTTTCCAACTAGAAGAAACTAGACTTAGACAGGTACTTAAGAAAATCCGAAATCAGCATATTATAATCAGTCGTCCCACGAAGGCTACTCCTTTTGCTTTCCCTATTATGGTAGATAGGCTTAGAGAAAAACTGACTTCGGAAAAATTAGTCGATCGGATAGGAAAAATGAGGTTGGAGTTGGAGAAAGGGTAGTTTTTTGTTTTGTAATAATAGGAGCTATACGCCTAATATTTTCAGTTGACACACCATAATTCTAAATCCAAGATTTGTATGGATGATATTATCCTATCATTCCTGTTTTATGGAGAATGGCCAGTTGGGGACCATAACATTTCGTCATGTTTTCTTTGGTGAAGGTGGTCTTTGTATCTCCATACGCGATCAATCTTTGATTAAGTAAGATCACCTTATCGAAGTACTGCTCCACAGTAGATAGATCGTGGTGCACTACTAATAAAGTCTTGTCATCTGCTGCGAGTTTTTTCAATAGTCCAATAATGATTTCTTCCGTCAGGTTATCGACCCCTACAAATGGCTCGTCTAAGAAGAAGACTTCTGCCTGTTGACATAGTGCTCTAGCGATAAATACACGCTGTTGTTGACCGCCAGACAATTGACCTATCTGACGATCTGCCAAGTCGGTGATCCCGATATCTTCTAGTGCTTGCATAGCTATAGAGCGATCTTCTGCATTTAGTCTTTGTAGGATCTTTTTGTGTGGGTATCTCCCTTGTAATACGACGTCCATTACTGTTGCAGGAAACGACCAATCTACATCATCTTTTTGAGGAACATAAGCTACTCTTTTTTGCACTTCGTTTATATCATTGCCGAGTACATTGATGTCTCCGGAGTTTGTATCAATCAATCCGAGGATGGCTTTGAATAGTGTTGATTTCCCGGCTCCATTAGGCCCTACTACTCCGTATACATTTCCACTTTCTACATTGAGAAATATGTTGGTCAGCACACGTTTTTTTTCATAGCTGACAGATAGACCTTTGACTTCTATGCTTTTCATGTTATTTATTGAATTTTGTAATTGCAAATACCAATGCCGCCAGCATTATCATGCCTACGATCAAGTAAATAAGCCAACTGTTGGCTGTATCGTCCGTATCTATCTTGGTCGATGTCATCGTATTTTGACTAAGTGCTTTTACGATTACATCGGTATTATGCTTCAGCATTTTGACATATGTCGGTCCCTCACTATCCTTATCTCCGATAGAATCTGCGAATAGTTCTCCTCCAATCTTTACATTATTATCTTTTGCTATTTGTTGGATTACTTGAGGATTTATTGTACTTTCTACGAATATAGCGGGCACTCCAGAATCTTTGATTGCTTTAGATACACGGACCATATCAGAGGTCTGTGTTTCTGCCTCTGTGCTTATTCCTTTGAGTGCATTGAGTCGTATATTATATCGCTTTCCATAGTAAGCGAATGCATCGTGACTAGTTACGAGCATTCGCTTTTTTTCTGGAATTTTCTTGATCTCTTCAGTAATATAATTATCAAGCGTAGCTATCTCGTTTTTATATTTTTCATAATTAGCTGTATAGTAATCTGCGTTTTTAGGATCCGTTTCTACAAGGGCATCTCTTATGTTTTTGATATAAATAAGGCCATTTCCTGCATCCATCCATGCGTGAGGATCCGCCGCATTTTTATATTTTTCACTTTTTAAGACATTTACGCCTTCTGTAATTGTATATACATTTGCCTTACTTCCACTGTTATCGATTAATTTATTGATCCACCCTTCGAAGGTTAGACCGTTGACTAATATTACATTGGCGGATTTGACTAATTGTGCATCCGATGGCTTTGGTTCATAGAGGTGTGGATCTCCGCCAATGGGCACGATGGTATATGATTCTATCTTATCTCCGCCGATATTTTTAGCCATATCTTGAAAGATAGATGCAGAAGATACAACTTTGATCTTATCCTGACCTGTGGTATAATTTATGACGAAGAGTAATATTAATAGCGTGTTTATATACTTCATATTTTTATTTTTTTGATTGTTAGATTATAGGATTAGGATCGTTTGTTTTTAGTCAGCTGTGCTTACTTAAGCTTCTTAACTATTAGACTTTTTTTACTATTATGACCTAGATCTATATCTAAATTTTGCATTTTTATCCTATTCTTATCAATAGGTTTTGAGCTACTATTGAGGTGATCATTATTTCTTTTTTGCTGTCGAGGTTGACATTCATCGATCCATCATATGGCACGGAATCTATTACAGATATCATGGTACCCAGTTTCACGTTGAGGGAGTTGAGGTATTTGAGGAATTCTGTAGTATGATCTTTTACTCCGACGAGCATCCCTTGTTGACCTTTGTGCATGTCTGATAGAGGTGTCTGAGATCTTATTGTGAATTTTCCGTCCGCATTCGGGATAGGATCACCGTGGGGATCAAATTTAGGATAATCTAGAAATGCATCTAATCTCATGATTAATTCTTCTGATTCTATGTGTTCTAGCTGTTCGGCTATTTCATGCACTTGATCCCAGCTGAACCTTAGTTTCTTGACTAGAAATACTTCCCATAACCTATGCTTTCTGATGAGCTGAGTGGCTTGTTTGATGCCCGCAGATTTGAGCGTTACTCCTTTGTATTTTTCATAGTTGATCAGGCCTTTTTCTGATAGTCGCTTAAGCATGTCAGTTACTGATGCTGCACTCGTAGATAGATGCCTTGCAATAGCATTGGTACTCGCACTTTTATTCGCTTTTTCCGATATTTTGAATATGGCTTTGAGGTAATTTTCTTCTGCAGTTGAGAGCTTCATCTTTGTGTGTTATAAGGCAAAGATATAATATTTTTAGATCAATCTAAATATATATTTTGAGAAGGTTTAAAAATATAATTGGGATGCAGATTATTTAGCTAAAATATAAAAGTGGTTGTATTGTATTGTTCCAAAGATGAAGTTGTAAATTTGGAATAAAAAGAGATGAATATCAATGACCTTACTCAGCTTATAAAATCTAGAAGATCTATCTTTCCAGCCATGTATAACGATCGAGCTATTGATCGAGAAACCATCCTTACAATTCTGGAAAACGGCAATTGGGCACCTAATCATAGAAAGACAGAACCGTGGCGTTTCAAAATCTATCAAGGAGAAAGCCTCAAATCACTGAGTGTATACCTTGGGGAATACTATAAAAATAATACTCCAGCAGAAAAGTATTCAGAGATCAAGTATAATAAAACAATCGGGAAGCCGCTGAAATCAGCATGTGTCATAGCACTTTGTCTATATGATGATCCCCATGTGAATATTCCGCTGTGGGAACAAAGAGCGGCGCTTGCATGTGCGGTACAGAATATGTGGTTGACCTGCACTTCTCTCGGTATCGGCAGTTATTGGAGTAGTCCAAAGTCAATCATCAGTGCTTCTGAATTCTTAGGTCTTTCGCAGCATGAAGAATGTTTGGGACTGTTTTATATGGGATATACTGATATAGGTAGTTTGCCAGCCAAGCGAGGACCGATAGAAGATAAGATAGAGTGGAAGTAGGTGTTTGAATTCATTGTTCTTGAAGTTCTATCAACCTAGTCGTTTTCGTATGATTTATATCCTTAGCACAAGTCGATTCGTAGCCCTTATGGGAATAAGTTAAAACGGAAACCTTTCACAACTTGCTAGAACCTTATTTTCGGAAGTATCAGTGTATGCTATCAGATACTCATTACCTCCTTCTTTTATTTTTAGTTTCGATATTAGTTTTTGTGGATTCATCGGATAGTTTTTGGTGATAACATTTGCCTTCATATCGGGGAGATATTTTTTAATCTCTTTTTTATTTGAAGGGATTAGATTCTTCACTAAGAATATACGGCCGAAGTATGATTCCACCAACTCATCCGAAGTGAATAATTGTGTATTCGGATGTAACTTTTGGAGACCTATCGAGTGAGCGTGATGATTATGCAATTCAGATTTCACCAGCGCTGCTGCGGGTTGGTAGATGTATTTTTTTGTGGTGCTATATGTTATATCAACGGACCTATCAAGATATGCTGAGCTATAATTTTTCGGTTTGTTGCTCAGGTCTACTATAGTCATGAGCGGATTATCATTTTGATCTTGGTCCAGCTGAAGAAGTAGTTCTTTTACATCATTTTTTATACTGATTACCCAGATTTTTTCTACATATTTTAAAACAGAAATACACTCAGATATATCTTGCATAGGAGATAATTTGATCATGATTTTCTTTCCTGCATTAAGCAATTCATCTTTCAGTTCTACGATATTGGGCTGGTAGTTTGTAATCCCAGTTTTACGATTTCCCTCCACTCTTCTCGAAGGGTCGATATATACCCAATCATACCTTTGTGTATTATTTGTTAAAAAAAATTCGGCTGTATCGTTTGTGCCTTCGCATTGAGTATATCCTAAGATGTGAAAATTTTGCATTGTCGATTCATAAAGCTTCGTATTGGGTTCGACATAATGACATTTTTGGAATTTTCTGCCTAATATATAACTATCTATACCCATACCTCCCGTTAGATCTGCAAAAGAGTCACCTTCTATTAGTCCAGCTTTATATCTAGCGAGTCGTTCGGAAGATGCCTGCTCTAATGAGACCTTTGGTGGATAGACAAAAGATGGATGATCCAAGAGAAATGGAAATTTGACAGTTGCTATTTTCCGACCTACGATCTGTTGTACTATAAACTTCATAGGCACATAGTCAAATGGAGACTTCTGCAATAATAATTTATAGGGATCTTTGTTGATGTTATTTGTTATAAACGATCTTACTTCTTCGGTTAGGTACTTCTCGAACATGTCACTCTTCACTTTCGGATTCTTCTGAGAAGTCATTAGTCAAATTTTCTATTTTGACATCTCCCAAATACTCTATGCTTCCTGACTTTGTCCCTTTAGTTTGGATATCAAATCCTGCCCAAGATTGTCCACAGTCATTATGGATCTTGGCACCGTTCAATATAAGTTTGGCTCCAGCTTTCACGATGATTTTAGCGCCGGCGGGCATATGTGTTCTACAAGAGAGCCTAAGTGTTACATTTTCTTCAATGATGATATCCCCCTTCATATCCACTGCTCGATTGAGTTCCAAATCTTTTTCTACGACTAGAGTTTTATCTGGATTATATGTGCACCAATCTTTTTTGACAAGACCTCTTACTCTAGAGTTTTCTTTGTGCATTGTTTTCATTACCATCCCTATCTGACATGGAGTGAGGGCTCTTTGGATATTATTGTAATCCATCATATTATTGGAGATTACTCCAGCACATTTTCCATCTTCTGTACTTGCCCAGCAATTGGGATGAGCGGGTGTGTCATCACAGCCATCATTCTTGTACCAAGAGTGTCTCAATCCGAATATATGCCCAATCTCATGATTAGTAACCGAAGCAAATTTCCAAACTTCCTTCAATGGATACTTTCTTACTCCCGCTATTTTAAGTGAAGTGCCTAAGGCTATCCCAGCTCGCCCACTACTGAATCCTTTTACTTTGAGAGAGTCAGGAGGGTAGGCCATAGCGAAGAAGTTTAATATGCTATCTTCATTTACTGCAAATTTTTTGATGATGGTTTTTGAGTAATTATTTTTGCCTTTTCCTTTTTTGATATAAAACCAATTTTCATCATCTATGTCTTCATATACGGCTTTGCCAGACGGAGTATTCTTGTCATTCGCTAGTCTGATTCTGTATCCAGCGTCGTAGACAGGAGTATCATTACCAACGGGAAGATTCATTTTGATATTATTGATCAATTGATAGTTACATGAGTTTATTAGTTTTTCGGCAAAGGTTACCGCTTCGTCTCCTGTCCAATTATATTCTTTATTTGTTGCATTAGGAAAGTGGAAATTTGCTTTTACGATTTTTAAGTCTTGGTATTCAGGAAATCGATCATCTGGGATATATTCGTTTGCATCTTCACAGTTGCATTTTTCTCTTTTTTCAGATCTTACTACGGCGATATTACTTACTTCGGTAGAAGAGGTCAAGGATGCTGTTTGTATTTGTTTGGTGCATGCCGTAGCTATCAAAGTAAGTGTCAGCAAAAGCAATATACTTTTTTTCATATAGTCGTTTTATAGTGTAAAAATCTCCGATCTACACTTATTGGGTTTCATAATGATTTGCAATATAATGGTTTAAATCAAAATAAATTGGGTGACTATATTATAATATGCGTATGCCAATTTGGAAACATTTCATTTTTTTTAAATGACAACTCTAAAAGGAGATCTAGCTATTCGGCGATTCAAGGAAATTATGCGAAGTGCTTATATATTTCACGCATTATACAAGAGTTGATGGAGAGGTAGAATATATGATGTACATTTGAGCTATAAAATTAGTATACAAATGCTGACATTTTCAAGTTTAGGAATTCGTAAGGGGTATATAAAGTCAATAAATGAACTTGGAATCAAGATACCCTCAGAAATTCAAGAGAAAGCGATTCCTATTTTATTAAGGGATAAAACAGATTTTATAGGCTTAGCACAAACGGGGACGGGAAAAACCGCAGCCTTCGGTCTACCAATACTCCACAAGATCAATGTAAAATCTAATAAGATCCAAGCACTTATTTTATCTCCTACCAGAGAATTGGTCCAGCAAATTAAAAGACAGTTATTCAAGTTTACCAAGTACAGCGAAGAGAGGATATTTGTAGAAGCGGTATATGGTGGAGAACATATAGGCTTGCAGATAAATAACCTTAAGCGCACAACTCACATCGTAGTGGCTACACCGGGAAGATTAGTCGACCTCATAGAACGTGGAGATATAGACATCAGAAGTGTACAGACCGTGGTGCTAGACGAAGCCGACGAGATGCTGAGTATGGGATTCAAAGAAGAACTCAATAAGATTTTAAGCGCTACGAAAAAAGGAGATAGGTCTACGTGGTTATTCTCGGCGACCATGCCTGATGAAATAAAACGCATCGTAAAAGTCTATATGCATCCCGATGCACCTAGAATAGAAGTCAATAAAGGATCTTCTGTAAATGGGAACATCAAGCATCAATATGTACGGACTACAATCAAGGATAAGACGGATCATATCGTAGCCTTTCTTGATAAGAGAGAGTCGCAACGTGGCATTATATTCTGTAGGACAAAAGCGGGGACACAATCTCTATGTACTCAGTTGATAGAGAAAGGATTCTCTACAGGTGCTCTCGAAGGCGATATGCAACAGAGGGAGAGAGAAAAAGTTATGCGAGCATTCAAAAACAAAAGCTTACAGTATTTGGTCTCTACCGATGTCTCAGCTCGGGGGATAGATGTCAAAGATTTAGAATTTGTAATCCATCATCAATTGCCAGAAAAGCTAGAATACTACACACATAGAAGCGGACGGACAGCTAGAGGAGGTAGATCAGGTATCTCTATAGCATTTATCCTTCCGATAGAAGTAGAAAAGATTCACTACATCCAAAAAAAATTGAATATTAAGTTCAAAGAAGTAGATATCTAGGGATATTCGGAAATGTCGAATATCCTTATTCCATAAAATTTTTTCAAATGACTTCAGAAAAGATTACCTCGCTTATTGGTGTTTTAGCCTGGTAACGGTGCTATTATTTATTAATATTATCAGCTGCTCGTCCAACAGGCGCTTGCTACGAAGAAGCATACGCGCGTAGGCATTTTTAGCGCTGCCGGCTTTCAATTTATATTTTGCAGATCTATTTCTTCATCAATGTCGATGTGACCGAGATCGAAATCAGCACTACCTACGCTACTTTTATTTTCTATGACTATAGATTTAGCTCCATCATCATTGTCTAGTCTACTCAATTGGTTAAAATAGGTAGAATCAAATAAAGTAGGAGGACCACTTCCTATCTTATATTTCGAAACAACTATATTACATGCAGGACTGCTTTCATATACGTCAATCAGGTGTTCGAACTGGCTACATGACAAAAAAGGTTGGTCACACACGGATAACATCACCGCATCATATCCTTGATCAAAAATATTTGTAATTCCCAATGCTATTGAACTGCCCATTCCTCTTTTCCAATCAGGGTTTTCGAGAGAAGTGATTTCTCCGGTTATAGTTTTTTCTATTTTATTCGCGTAGGCACCTAGCACCACGTATGTATCTGCATCTACGACCTTATTCGCTTCTTTTATAGTGTTTGACAGTAAAGTAATGCCTTTAATCTCTACCAGTTGTTTTGGTCTTCCCAGTCGGCTTGAAGTACCTGCAGCTAAGATGATAATCGCATATTTCTTATGAGGTTTATTTATCATTATATGAATAAGAGTATCCGCATTTTCTATTTGATATTATCCTATTACATTCATTTCTTTTACGAATGGTTGTTTGTACATACGTGTTCCTGTAGCTTTGTAGATCGCATTTGCAATCGCACCACCTGCGGGAGGAAGTGTTGGTTCGCCTAATCCTGTAGGATCTTTTGTACTTGGGACAAAGTGCACATCTATTTCCGGAATCTCAGTATTTCTGATTAATCTATATTCATCAAAGTTGGCAGCGGACGGCACTCCATTGTCAAACGTGAGGTCTCCGTACATGGCATGACCGATTCCGTCGATAATACCTCCTGTTACCATATTAGTGGCAGCATCAGGATTGATTACTATCCCACAATCGACAGCACAAGTTACTTTCTTGACTACTGCTTGACCGTCTTCCATCACTACATTGGCAATTTCTACTACATGTGTATTATGAGAATAGTAGGCACTTATACCTTGATACGTTCCTTGTGCCTGCTTACCCCACTTGGCTTTTTCGGCGGCTAGTTTTATACAGCCCTGCATTCTAGCGGGTGAGTATTCTATCTTTTCATCTGATTCAGCGATAGGTTTTGCTATTTCTAGTAGTTCCATTCTGAGATCTACTTCGTCTTTTCCAAGTTTCTCCGCTACTTCGTCGAAGAAGCTTTGTTCTGCAAAAGCTAAGAAATTAGTATAAGGTGCTCGCCAGGCTCCCGTGGTAATATTTGACTTTTGTTTATTACCAGATATTCTTAGGTTTGGAATGGCTCCAGCTGGAAAAAAATTTGGAATCAGACCATACATATTGCTATTTATGGCTGCCTCTGATAGTTTGTATCCAGTTATTTTATTGTCTTTGAGTGAGGCTTCTATTTTATATTTTATGGCTTGACGATAGGTGCCGGCGGTCATGTCATCCTCTCTTGTAAAGATCAGCTGTATCGGTTTTTTAGCAATTGATGAAATCTCCGCGGCTTCATCAGAAAAGTCGCCATATAATCTACGGCCGAACCCTCCACCCATTCTAGACATGGTGACATCGATATCTTCCTCTTTGCGATCTATGATTTTAGATGCTCTACTTCTGCTCCAAGCAGGAGTCTGGATCGGACCGTGCATCTCTACTTTATCTTCTCTTACATCTGCGAAGAAGTTCATCGGTTCCATACAGTTGTGAGGGAGAAATGGCGACTCGTATACGCGAGATATGATCTCATCTGCTTCACTGAATGCTTTGTCCACATCTCCATCATTACGGAATGGCTCTGTGTTATCAGTGTTTAATTTTGCAATCAATTGCTTATCATGGTCTGCGGTACTTTCCAGCGTAGAGTCTACTGCCCACTCTGCATTTATCAATTTTTTAGCTTTCATTGCTGGCCATGTGGCATCAGCGAGGACCGCTATTTTATTTCCAAATTTTATAACATCATTGACGCCGGATACTTTTCTAGCTTCCGCATCATCAAAAGAGACTAATTTCTGTCCGAATGCTGGAGGTCGCAACACTGATGCATATTGCATACCTTCTCTTTTGGTGTCTATGCCAAAAAGTGGTTTTCCAGTCACTATATTTTGAAGGTCTACATTCTTTTTGTCACTACCTATGATATTGAAATCTGTTATTTTTTTGTGCGGTACATCGGTTGGGACTTCCATCGTTGCTGCCATAGATGCCACTTCGCCGTAGCCTAGTTCTTGTCCGTTTGGACCCTGGATTATACCTTTAGATACTGTAAGTTTCGATGGGTCTACTTCCCATTGTTGAGCTGCTGCATTTATGAGCATCTGTCTAGCTGTGGCGCCTGCATCCCTGAGTGCTTTCCATCCTTGGCGGATCGATTGGCTTCCTCCTGCTACCTGTCTTGGAAACTTGTCAGTATTTAATCCTGCTTGCTCCACGATTACATTTTCCCAGTCGATATCGAGTTCTTCCGCTACGATCATCGGCATAGAAGTTTTTACATTTTGACCTATTTCAGGATTCTGGGAAAATATAGTCACTACACCATTATCTCCAATTTTTAAGTACGCGTTGATATCATACCATTCGGATGGCATTTCTAGTACTTTAGCTATTTCTTCTGGTTGTTTACATCCTTGGGCTAACCAAGAAAACCCTAAGACCATACCACCACCTGCAGCGCCACTGATCTTGAAAAATGTCCTTCTGTTTAGTGTTTTTTTATTTTCCATGATTAGAGTTTTGATGCTGTTTTCACTGCTTTATTAATTCTTGGGTACGTTCCACACCGACATATATTACCGTTCATAGCAGAGCAGATTTCTTTTTCGCTCGGGTTTTTATTCTCTTTGAGAAATGCGGCAGCAGTCATCATTTGACCAGCTTGGCAGTATCCACATTGTGGGACATCATGTTGTTTCCATGCTTTTTGGACAGGATGAGTACCATTTTCGGATAGTCCTTCTATCGTTGTGACAGGTCCATTCACCTTAGATACAGGTATGGAGCAGGATCGCATAGCTATGCCGTCGATATGAACTGTACATGCGCCGCACTGAGCAATTCCGCAGCCAAATTTTGTCCCCACCAGGTTGAGACTATCTCGCAACACCCACAGAAGAGGGGTATCGGAATCTACATTTACAGTTTGGGATTTCCCATTTACATCGAGCGTATATTGTGCCATTTGTATTTCAGTTTAGATGTCAACTTTAAAATTCAAGCCTAATGTAATCAATTTTAAATTTTGATCATTATAAAAAGTTTTCAATTTCAATTTAGCATACGTTATTTCTACCGAATCCAATATAAAAAATTCTGTTTGGACATAATATCACTTACTACTATTGGAGGCATTTTAGTTTGTCCTTTTTGTAAAAATTGTGTGACCTACGATCGCAAATCAATTTAGCAAAATTTAGAATGATCATATAAATGCTGTAAATCATAGAAAACGACATCGCGAAATACACCTTTATCTAGACAAACATTGATTTCATGTAGATATTTTATTTAGTTTTACATTCGATAAAAAAGAGGATAGCTAAATGAGTAAATTCGTAGTAAGCGCTAGAAAGTATAGACCCACCGCATTTGATGAAGTGGTAGGACAGATGCACGTAGCTAAGACATTGAAGAATGCGCTACAAACGGATCAATTGGCACATGCCTTTCTTTTTTGTGGTCCGAGGGGAGTTGGTAAGACTACTTGCGCTAGAATCTTAGCTAAGGTGATCAATTGCGAGAACCCCAAAGATAATGTAGACCCATGTAATGAATGTAGCTCCTGTACTTCTTTCAATGATAATGCATCTTTTAATATCATAGAATTGGATGCAGCATCTAATAATTCGGTGGAGCATATCAGAACGTTGATAGAGCAAGTTCGATTCCAGCCTCAGCAAGGAACTCACAAAGTATTCATCATTGATGAGGTGCATATGTTGTCCTCTCAAGCTTTCAATGCTTTTTTGAAGACACTTGAGGAGCCGCCACCCTATGCTATATTTATACTGGCGACTACAGAAAAACATAAGATTATCCCAACGATTTTATCTAGATGTCAAATTTTTGATTTCAAGAGAATTCAGGTCTCAGATGTGGTCAAACAACTGGAATATATATGTCTACAAGAGGGAAAAAAGGCAGATCCTGAGGCGTTACACCTCATCGGACAGAAGGCTGATGGAGCGATGAGAGACGCACTATCTATTTTTGATAAGATCGCCAGCGCATCTGGAGAGCATATCACATACAAAGATGTAATTGCAAATCTGAATATCTTAGATTATGAATATTATTTTAAGATGGTAGATGCTTTTCTCAGAGAAGATCTAAGCGATGTGCTTTTGATTATGGATGAGATCATAAGATCAGGATTTGAGCCTGATCAGCTGATTCAAGGATTAGCGGACCATATGAGAGATCTTCTAGTTTGCAAAGATGGTAGGACATTAAGTCTTTTAGACGTATCAGACTCTTTGAAATCAAGATATCAGCATCAAGCGGCTCTGACTAGCAAATCTGTGCTTCTGACAGGACTGGATTTACTAAATCAATGTGATGTGACACTTCCAAGGTCAAAGAATAAGCGTCTGTATACTGAGATAGCATTGAGCAAAATAAACTTTGCCAATAGAGCGATAGAAACAAATCTTATGTCTCCTCAAGAAATCGCTGAAAAAAAAACTGAATTCTTAACTGAACCCACAACTACAGCTACTCAAGAAAATGCTCCTGTCAAAGAATTACATACTCCTAATAACATAGAAAAAACTGTAAGTCAATCGGTTAGTGATCCCGTAGAAACTTCAGTACCTGAATTAAGTACAAGTACTTTGCAAGATCGATCGGAAGCAACTCAGAAAGATAATGATCTGGCACCATCCCAAGCGGTATCTGAAAAAAAGCAAGATTCAGTATTAAATGATGACCTAGATCAACAATCAGAATCAACGGGTGATCTTGAAAAAACAAATGCAAAAGAATCGGGATTAGAAAGCGCAAAGCCAACAACATCTCCTACCGATGATATATTATCTTTTGGAAAGCCGAGCGGTTTGGATGATATTCTAGCATCTGTGTTAGAGGATGAAGCTAAGACTCTAGAACTAAGAAAAGGACTAAATCAAGAAACGGTAGAAAAGCTATGGAAGCGCTATGGAGTGATGCATCAATCTCCGAGTACGAAGTCAATGCTAGATATGGCTATCTTACGGTTAGAAGATAAGACTATACATATAACAGTACCAAGTAATCACTATAAAAATATGATCTTGGAAGAAGATCCGCTGAAGGAACTGTTGCGTACACAATTGGGGACTCCAGATCTGACTCTGAATCCAATAGTCGATAGAAGCGCCTTTCCAAATGCTATAGTCGAAAAACCCAAAATATTGATGTCGACAAAAGAGAAATATCATTACCTAGCGGAAAAACACCCTCCACTGAAAGTATTGGTTGAAAAACTAGACTTGAGACCAGATACTGGAGGTGAGCATCGGTAATCTTTAAAATTCTAAAGAGTAAACCCTAAAAGCCAATTTTATTTTTTTAATTAATTTGATTTATGAGAGTTGTTTTACTTTTATGCATGGTACTGAGTAGTACTATATTAAGTGCACAGTCACCCTATGTACTTCCAGGAACATTGACAGATGAAATAGCTGATCGATGGGAAATTTTATACGATATTGATCAAGAAGTATTTTCAACTCAAAGAAATAGATCGAGAAAAGATGTGACTTGGATGGCGCATATGCTCAATAACGAAAAGTTAATAAACAATAAATCTCTTGGATTGAGCGCTTTGGATCTTTTAGATATCGAATATATAATCAATGATAATGCAGAGTACAATCTGGATAGTTATAATATTGGCATCATAGAGAGTAATTCTGAATCAGAAAAAGTATATGACAGTACAGGCGTATTTTACTATATCGGAGACAAAGATATAGAAGTATCAGAAGGTAATAGCGGTCTTAGAAAACCTATCTTCAAGCATTTCTATAAATCGAATGCCAACTTTTATGAGATACATAATTCCAGCTTTGACATAGTCGTAAACCCAATTTTGAATCTTAGATATGGAAGTGCATTGGATGATCCCAATATCATATTTCAGAACACGAGAGGTATTGAATTGAGGGGAATGATAGATAAGAAGATATACTTTTATACAAACTTACTAGAAAACCAACGTGGGTTTAATAATTACATCAATGAACGTATAGCAAGGGACGAAACCATACCTGGACAGGGCTTTTACAAAGATTTTAATAGTGCAGTGATAGAAAACCTAAGAGGATTTGATTATCTGAATGCGCAGGCATATGTGGGTATCAATGCGACCAAGAGCGTAGCGGTAGAGTTTGGCCATGGAAATCATTTTATAGGAAACGGAGTCAGGTCGCTCTTCTTATCTAACTATGGGCACAATTACTTCTATCTGAAGTTTAATACACGGATATGGAAATTTCACTATCAAAATTTATTTGCTGAAATTGCCCCGATCTCAAGCAAACAAAATCCGGGTGATAGATTGCTCCCAAAGAAATATATGGCCAATCATTATCTGTCGTTTAGGCCCAACAAAAATCTTGAATTTGGTCTCTTTGAAGCTGTGGTATTTTCTAGAGAGGATCAGTTTGAATTTCAATATCTGAATCCCGTAATTTTATATCGTACTGTCGAACAATTTCTCGATAGTCCCGATAATGCACTCATCGGACTAAATGGCAAATGGAATATTAAAAACAGAGCCCAATTATACGGACAACTGATACTAGATGAATTCAAATTAAGTGAATTGACATCAGGTAATGGATGGTGGGCTAATAAGTACGGCATCCAATTCGGTGGTAAGTATATTAATCTATTTGGGATAGATCACTTGGATCTGCAGGTAGAATATAATATCGTGCGGCCATATACCTATGGGCATAGTCGACCATTAGAGAATTTTCCAGAGCAATCCACGGCAAGTTATAGCCATCATAATCAGCCGCTGGCACATCCGCTTGGGTCAAATTTCAAAGAATTACTATTTAATATTAGATACAGGCCATCGAAGAGAATATTTATAAATGCCAGAATCATAAATACCTCATATGGTCAGAATCCTGACGGGACAAATACGGGGAGCAATATCCTATTAGAAACAGGGACAAGGGCTGATGATTTTGGTAACTTTACTGGGCAAGGTATAAATACAACTATGCAATCCTTAAGCCTTGATGTCAGTTATCAGTTTGCCCACAACTATTTTGTGGATTTTAATCTGCTCTATCGAAATGCGGATGCAGAATTAGATCAATTGGATATCGAAACTAGGTATATTGGTGGAGGATTGAGAGTGAATCTTGGTCAGGTGAGATTGGATTATTAGATAGAATGGTCAATACCAGTATATACGACCAACTGCTGAGAATATTTATAGAATCAATTTTATTAATCTTTATTATAAATTGGCATGTCTACAGTATATCTTTGGCAAATTAAGAGAAGAAAACAATAAAAATTGAGCAATACACTACAAGATTTAGTCAAGCAAAAAATTCTTATACTTGATGGCGCGATGGGTACAATGATACAACGCTATAAACTGTCAGAAGAGGATTATCGTGGGGAAAGATTCAAAGATTTTCACCTAGATGTAAAAGGAAATAACGATCTCCTCTCACTTACCCAGCCTCATATAATAGAAGAGATTCATAAGGAATATCTGGAGGCGGGCAGTGATATCATAGAGACGAATACATTTAGCAGTAATGCGGTGTCTATGGATGATTATGAGATGGCAGACCTTGTATACGAGCTCAATGTAGCCTCTGCAAAAATTGCTAAGAAAGCGACAGATTATTATACAATTCTTGATCCATCAAAACCAAGATTCGTAGCGGGAGCAATAGGTCCTACAACCAAAACAGCATCTCTCAGTCCAGATGTAAATGATCCCGGATTCAGAGCGATCACTTTTGATCAATTAGTAGACAATTATTATGAGCAGACGAGGGGGCTAGTTGATGGAGGTGTAGACATTATATTGATAGAGACAGTTTTCGATACCCTGAATTGTAAAGCTGCCCTATTTGCAGTGGATAAACTATTTGATGAAAGAGGCGAAAAACTACCAGTAATGGTCTCTGGAACGATTACCGATGCAAGTGGAAGAACACTTAGCGGTCAGACAGTAGAAGCATTCTGGATATCTATCAGCCATATCGACCTTTTTTCTGTAGGGCTTAATTGTGCACTTGGAGCTAAAGAGCTTAGACCTCACTTAGAAGATCTTGCTAACATAGCTGATGTAAATGTAAGTGCATATCCAAATGCTGGATTGCCTAATGAGTTTGGTGAATATGACCAGACACCAGAAGAGATGCAAGAGTACATAAGGGACTTTGTACACAGTGGATTTGTCAATATTATTGGTGGCTGTTGCGGTACGACTCCATCGCATATCAAGGCTATGGCAGAGGCCGTAGAAGGAATGAAACCGAGGGTAAAACCACAGATAGCAAAACTAACTATGTATTCTGGCTTGGAACCAGTCATAGTGAGAAAAGATCTAAACTTCATCAATGTAGGTGAGCGTACTAATGTAACTGGATCTAGAAAATTTGCAAGACTCATTAAAGAAAAGAATTATACAGAAGCACTCGAAGTAGCTATGCATCAAGTAGAGGGTGGAGCTCAAATTATCGACGTAAATATGGATGAAGGTCTTCTAGATTCTAAATTAGAAATGAAGGCTTTCTTGAATATGATGATGTCTGAACCTGACATCGCTAAACTGCCTGTGATGATCGACTCATCCAAATGGGAGGTCATAGAAGAAGGGCTTAAGTGTGTACAGGGTAAGTGTATTGTGAATTCTATCTCTATGAAAGAAGGGGAAGAAGAATTTATCAGACAGGCTAAGTTAGTCCGTAGGTATGGAGCTGCAGCGGTCGTAATGGCATTCGATGAAGAGGGACAAGCGGATACTATAGAGAGAAAAGTAGAAATATGCCAACGTGCATATAAAATATTGACTGAGCGTGTAGGAATGAGTCCTCACGATATCATTTTTGACCCTAATATATTTGCAGTTGCTACTGGACTCAAAGAGCACAATGATTATGCAATAAACTTTATAGAAGCGACTCGCCAAATCAAGGAAACTTGTCCAGGAGTGAAAATCAGTGGCGGTGTCAGTAATATTTCTTTTTCATTTAGAGGAAATAATGCAGTGCGGGAAGCGATGCACACAGCCTTCTTGTACCATGCAATCAAGGCTGGTATGGATATGGGTATTGTAAACGCAGGTATGATGGAGGTTTATGCTGAGATTCCTAAAGATCTGTTGAAACTAGTAGAAGACGTTCTTTTTAATAGGACAGAGAATGCTACGGAAGCATTGACAGAACATGCTGAAACACTAACCGGTGGAGGTAAAGTCCGTGTAAAAGACCTAAAATGGAGAGAGGGCACAGTGGAAGAGCGATTATCTCATGCACTCATAAAGGGAATCACAGAATTCATAGACGAAGATACAGAAGAGGCAAGATTGAAATATCCAAGGCCACTTAATGTGATAGAAGGTCCTCTTATGGATGGTATGAATATCGTCGGTGATCTGTTTGGTGATGGGAAGATGTTCCTGCCTCAAGTAGTGAAATCAGCTAGGGTGATGAAAAAATCTGTTGCTCATTTGACACCATTCATTGATGCCGAAAAACAAGGTTCAGAATCCAACACTAAAGGTAAAATCCTATTAGCGACTGTAAAAGGTGATGTACACGATATAGGTAAAAACATCGTGGGAGTTGTATTGGCATGCAATAATTATGAGATAATTGATCTCGGAGTTATGGTGCCAGCTGCTAAGATATTAGAGGAAGCCAAAAAGCATAATGTAGATATTATCGGTCTAAGTGGACTGATCACTCCTTCTCTAGATGAGATGGTCAATATGGCTAAAGAAATGCAGCGGCAAGGCTATACGTTACCACTGTTAATAGGTGGAGCGACTACTTCAAAAACACATACTGCAGTAAAAATAGATCCTGAGTATAAAGGGCCAGTAGTGCACGTCTTAGATGCATCAA
This sequence comes from uncultured Saprospiraceae bacterium, assembly GCA_938007965.1. Classification (GTDB taxonomy): domain Bacteria; phylum Bacteroidota; class Bacteroidia; order Chitinophagales; family Saprospiraceae; genus CAJXUU01. The sequence continues at coordinate 51,193 of CALLMH010000016.1, forward strand.
GAGCAGTGGCAGTAGCCAGTTCATTGCTCAGTAAGGAGGGAGATACATCTAACAATTATGTGATAGATGTGAAGCAGAGTTACACAAAATTAAGAGAACAAAGAAAAAACAGAACATCTAATAAGCAATACCTATCACTCAGTAAAGCGAGAGAAAATAAGTATAAAATAGATTGGTCAACATATACACCACCCATCCCAAAAGTAGCGGGGATGCATACTTTCGATTCTATTGACCTAGCAGATTTGAGACCATTTATAGATTGGACACCATTCTTCTCATCTTGGCAGTTGAAAGGGAAGTACCCAGCTATTTTCAAAGATGAGTATGTAGGTGACGAAGCAAAGAAGCTCTATAAAGATGCAAACCTGATGATTGATAAAATCATAGAGGAAAAGTGGTTGGTGGCAAAAGCGGTATTTGGTCTCTTTAGAGCGGAAGCGGTAAAAGATGACATTATAGTTGATTTTAGTGGAGGTGATCTTACACTCAGAAATCTAAGGCAACAGGTAAAAAAATCTGCTGGAATACCTTCGATGTGTTTGACTGATTTTATAGCACCAAAAGAAACAGGATTAGAAGACTACATTGGTGCATTTGCCGTGACTGCAGGGATAGGTATAGAAGAGCATGTCAAGCGTTTTGAAGCGGATCATGATGATTATTCTGCGATATTGTTGAAGGCGGTAGCGGATAGGTTTGCAGAAGCTGCAGCAGAATATATTCATAAATTGGTGAGGACTGATTATTGGGCATATTCTACGGACGAAAAACTCGTAAATGACGATCTAATCACAGAGAAATATCAAGGAATACGACCTGCCCCTGGATATCCAGCTTGTCCAGAGCATACCGAAAAAGAGACACTTTGGGAGTTGCTATCAGTAGAGGAGCAAATCGGGATAAAGTTAACCGAAAGTATGGCTATGTATCCAGCTGCAAGTGTCAGTGGATGGTATTTTAGTCATCCCGAAAGCAAATATTTTGGTCTAGGTCAGATCAGTAAAGATCAAGTAGAGGACTATGCTAGGAGAAAAGGCATGAGTGTCGTCGATATGGAGCGATGGTTAGCACCAAGTTTAAACTATGATGTCTAAGAAGAATCTAAGGGGTTAGGGTATTTTGTTGCGTTTTAATTCATGGAATAATGGATTTATTACCGATTAGTTGCGAAAAAGTTAATTGATTTTTACATTTGGGTAAAACACATAAAATATTTATCTTTGAGTAGAATTTTTACTCAATATAATAAATGATTGGGACACTAATATCATCAAAAACCCGAATAAAATTACTCCTCAAGTTCTTTTTGAACTCTGAGACTACGAGTTATTTACGTGGGTTGGAGTCCGAATTTGGAGAGTCAAGCAATAGTATTAGATTGGAATTAAATAGATTAGAAGGAGCCGGAATGCTTACTTCTTCGATGAAGGGCAATAAGAAGTTTTTCAAATCTAATACTGACCATCCATTATATAGAGAAGTCCACAATATCTTACTAAAATACATTGGTTTTGATCAGATCATAGAAGGCGTGATTGAACGTCTCGGTGATGTACAGAAAGTGTTCGTTACAGGCGAGTTCGCAAAAGGACTTGATAGCCAGATTATTGATTTAGTTTTTATAGGGGATATAGATAAGGAATACCTTGTTAGACTCATAGGTCGTACGGAACCATTGATCAATAGAAAAATCAGATATATATCGTATTCAAAAGAAGAAGAAACCATCATAGATTGGGCAAAATTAGATGTAAAACCTTTATTACTTTGGTCGAATGAAGCATAAAGAGACTCCTATATCGACGTTGATCAATCACCTTTCTGATAAGGAAGAAAAGTGGTTTGCTGTATACACTAAGTATAAGTGTGAGAAATATATCGTTGACCAATTGGCAAGAGAGGGAATCTCTGCATATGTGCCACTAATTACAAAAAAGAAGAAATATGCTTCAAGAGTAAAGACCAATGTAGTACCATTGATCAATTCTTATATATTTGTTCACATAAAAAAAGGAGACTACGTCAAAGTTTTGCAGTCCGAATATGTGATAAATTTTGTAAAGCAGAGGAAGAATATAATTAGTATTCCCGATGAGGAAATCAATCTGCTTAGAATGATTGTGGGCGAAATAGAAAGTGTAGTAGCGGAGGGGATAATGTATGAAACGGGTGACGAGGTGGAGATTATAGGAGGCAATCTAACAGGGATAAAAGGTAAGCTCGTAAGGAAGGAAGGAAAGAATAGTTTTATAGTAGAGTTAGCAACAATAGGTTTGCAACTCACTATGACAATAGATAAGAGTAATCTGAGAATGCTAAGAAAGCGTGCTTAGAGATAATTAAGCTAGTTGATCCGTATGGGTTAGTTAGATAAGTTGATAGTGAATTTGGAGATTAAGTCATAGACTTATCAACGCCGGAGGCCTATCTACAAATGAATCGAACTAATGAAAATAGCTGTAATTGGGACGGGATATGTTGGCTTAGTGAGCGGTACTTGCTTTGCTGAGACAGGTAATCAAGTGACTTGTGTAGATATTGATACAAGTAAGGTTAATAGAATGAAAAATGGCGAGGTACCCATCTACGAGCCTGGTTTAGAAGTTTTATTCGACCGAAATACAAAGCAAGGTAGATTAAAATTTACTACAGATTTAGAAGAAGGAGTAAAAGAGGCTGAAGTAATATTTCTGGCATTGCCTACACCTCCTGGGGCTGACGGTGCTGCAGATCTTTCCTTTGTTTTGAAGGTCGCATCTGATCTCTCGAAAATAGTGACTGATTATAAAGTCATAGTTGATAAAAGTACAGTGCCAGTAGGAACTTCAGAGAAAGTGCATGAAGTACTGGAAGATAATCTTGACAGGTCGCTATTTGATGTAGTATCCAACCCTGAGTTTCTCAGAGAGGGAGTTGCAGTTGATGATTTCATGAAACCAGATAGGGTCGTAATAGGTACCTCATCTAAGAGAGCGGAGGAAGTAATGATGAGGCTGTACGAACCTTTTGTGAGGCAGGGCAATCCGATTATTATCATGGATGAGCGAAGTGCTGAAATGACCAAATATGCGGCAAATTCTTATCTAGCTACTAGAATCACATTTATGAATGAGATAGCCAATTTGTGTGATAAGCTTGGTGCAAATGTAGACATGGTACGAAAAGGTATGGGGAGTGATACTAGGATAGGAAAGCGATTTTTATTTCCAGGTGTCGGATATGGTGGTAGTTGTTTTCCGAAGGATGTACAAGCATTGGCCAAGACGGCTTTAGAATCAGATTACGAATTTAGGATCTTAAACGCTGTAATTGGAGTCAATAGGGATCAAAAGAAGATCCTCTCCCAAAGAATTATCAATTACTTTGGTGGAGATGTGAGTGGAAAGACAATCGCGATTTGGGGACTTGCATTTAAGCCCAATACAGATGATATTAGAGAAGCTCCAGCATTGACTATTATTGACGATCTATTAGCTGCCGGTGCACAAATCAAAGCATTTGATCCTGAAGCTTCAGGTAATGTAAGCCAAATTTATGGGAACAGAATTAGTTTCTGTGATACTCAATATGATGCTGTCGACCATGCAGATGCATTGGCAATAGTGACAGAGTGGCAAGTATTTAGAACTCCAGATTTTGATAAAGTAAAGGAGCTATTAATTAATCCAGCAATCTTTGATGGTAGAAATGTATATGACACTGATCGGATGAGAAAACTAGGATTTTATTACGAGAGCATTGGAAGACCATAGAAAAATAACTATGAGTGAAAATATACATCCAATATTTGATAGATTAGTTACTCGGGAAGAGCAAGAACGACTATTAAATCAGAAAGGTAAAGTGTTGTGGTTTACAGGATTGTCGGGTTCTGGTAAGAGTACGATTGCAGAAGCTCTTGAAAGGCAATTATATAACAATGGATATTTTGTAAAAGTACTTGATGGGGACAATATTCGATCAGGAATTAATAAGAATCTTGGTTTTTCGTTAGAAGACAGAAAAGAAAATATTAGGCGTATAGCAGAGGTTGCTAAATTGTTTTTGGATTCTGGAGCTATCGTTCTATGCTCATTTGTGAGTCCAACCATTGAGATTCGAAATTTGGCAAGAAAAATTATTGGGACGGAAGACTTCAAAGAGGTATATGTAGATACTCCTCTAGAAATCTGTGAATCTAGGGATGTAAAAGGATTGTATAAAAAAGCTAGAGCTGGAGAAATAAAAGGATTTACTGGTATAGATAGTCCGTTCGAAGCTCCGAAAGCTCCTGCATTAAGATTATTAACTGAAAATAAAAATGTAGCGGAATGTGTATTAGAGGCTACAAAATTGATATAAATTATTATTATGAATTACCAAATTGATCATTTAAGAGAATTAGAATCTGAGTCTATCTTCATTATGCGTGAAGTGGCTGCTCAATTCGAAAATCCAGTATTGATGTTTTCTGGGGGAAAAGATTCTATATTGATGGTATATCTTGCTCATAAAGCATTTTATCCAGCAAAGATTCCGTTTTCATTATTGCATGTGGACACAGGACATAATTTCCCTGAAACATTAAAATACAGAGACGAATTGGTCGAAAGATTTGGTGCTAAGTTAGTAATCGGTTCTGTGCAAGAAGCCATAGACAATGGTTTGGTTACTGAGGAAAAAGGTTTTAATGCGAGTAGGAATGGATTACAAACATCTGCTCTTCTAGAAGCGCTAGAAAAGGGTAAATATGATGCAGCTTTAGGTGGTGCCAGAAGAGACGAAGAAAAAGCACGAGCAAAAGAAAGATTCTTCTCTCATCGTGATGAATTCGGACAATGGGATCCCAAAAATCAGCGGCCAGAACTTTGGAATTTGTTTAATGGACGAAAGAATATGGGTGAGCATTTTAGAATATTCCCAATATCAAATTGGACAGAGCTAGATGTTTGGCAATACTTGGCATTAGAAGATATTCCTCTTCCTTCTCTTTATTTTGCACATGAGAGAAAAGTCTTCAAGAGAGATGGAACGCTCCTTGCTGACTGTGAGTACATTCAAAAACGGCCTAATGAAGAAGTATTTACTCAAATGGTAAGATGTCGAACGATAGGTGATATGACTTGTACAGGTGTGTGGGAATCCAATGCGACTACAGTGGAAGACATTATACAAGAAATTGCAACGACGAGAATGACCGAAAGGGGAGGGAGAACTGACGATAAAAGGTCTGAGACCAGTATGGAAGACAGAAAAAAATTAGGATATTTTTAGACTGATTCTTTGATTACCATCGAAGTCAAATAATTATTAACTTTAAAGGGGAATTCTTAATTAGAATAACCTTCAAGATAAATATAAATGCAAAACACAGAATTACTCAGATTTACTACAGCTGGTTCCGTCGATGATGGAAAGTCAACATTAATTGGTCGATTGCTATACGATAGTAAGTCTATCTATCAAGATCAATACGAACAGATAGAACGTGTCAGTGAGAAAAGAGGTGAAGAAGGCGTAAATCTTGCTTTATTAACCGACGGTTTGAAATCGGAGAGAGAGCAAGGTATTACGATTGATGTAGCGTATAGATACTTCAGTACTCCAAAGAGAAAATTTATAATTGCGGATACACCTGGACATATCCAATATACAAGAAATATGGTTACAGGTGCAAGTACAGCTAATGTCGCCTTGGTATTAATAGATGCAAGACATGGAGTAGTTGAACAAACAAAACGTCATGCGATTATTGCTTCTATATTACAAATACCTCACCTTTTGGTATGCATCAATAAGATGGATTTAGAAGAGTATAGCCAAGAGGTATATGACAAAATTCAAAATGACTTCGAGCAGTTTGCTGCCAAGTTAGACGTGAAAGATGTAAGTTTTATTCCAATATCTGCATTGAATGGAGACAATGTGGTTCATCGCTCGGATAAAATGAATTGGTATGAGGGATCTACTCTTATGCACTATTTAGAAAATGTGCATATCGCTAGTGATCACAATTTCATAGATACTCGTCTACCGATACAATCTGTAATCCGCCCATACAGTGATGAATTTCATGATTATCGAGGCTATGCAGGTCGTATAGCTGGGGGATCATTTAAGATTGGGGACAAAGTAGTCGCATTGCCATCTGGTTTTTCTTCAGAGGTGACCAGAATAGTTGGTCCATCTGGAGATCAAGATGTGGCATACCCACCTCAGTCAGTGACCCTTCTTCTCAAAGATGACATTGATATTAGTAGAGGAGACATGATCGTAAGAGAGAATAATCAACCTGAAGTAGGTCAAGATATTGATCTCATGATTTGTTGGTTTGATGGTGAAAAATCACTAAAACCAAATGGAAAATATGCATTAAAACATACATCACAAGATGTACGCTGCGTAATCAAAGATGTAAGGTATAAACTTGATATAAATACGCTAAGTCGTGATCAAGAGGATAAAGAAATCAAGATGAATGATATCGGAAGAATCCAAATTAGAACTACAAAACCATTATTTACAGATTCTTACAGAACTAATAGGATTACTGGAAGTGTAATAATTATTGATGAAGGCACTAATAATACGGTAGCCGCTGGAATGGTTATATAAATTATAGAGAACCTAAATTTCTATGTCGATGAATATATTAGTAACAGGAGGTGCCGGATTTATAGGATCTCACGTAGTCAGGAGATTAGTTACCCAATATCCTGATTATACTATTATAAATCTTGATAAATTAACTTATGCTGGTAATCTTGAAAATCTTAAGGATGTAGATAATAACTCAAACTATCATTTTGAAAAAGGTTGCATAACGGATGAAAAGTTCGTTAGTGATCTATTTGAAAAATATAAAATCGATAAAGTTGTCCATCTTGCTGCAGAATCCCATGTTGACAGGTCAATTACTGATCCATTGATTTTTGTTAAAACGAATCTTATTGGTACAGCAAATTTGCTTAATTGTGCTCGTCAAGCTTGGGAAGGGAATTATAAGGACAAGCTATTTTACCACATTAGTACTGATGAGGTATACGGTTCTCTAGAAATGGGGACGGAGATGTTTACAGAAGAAACATCATACGACCCTAGAAGCCCATATTCGGCATCTAAAGCGGGTAGTGACCATCTAGTTCGATCATTTTGGCATACTTATCATATGCCAACACTCATCAGCAACTGCAGCAATAACTATGGACCGAATCATTTTCCTGAGAAATTGATTCCACTATTCATTAATAATATAGTAAACAAAAAACCATTACCAGTCTATGGTAAAGGAGAGAATGTGAGAGATTGGCTTCACGTAAAAGATCATGCAAGAGCGATAGATATAATTCTTCATAAAGGTGTTCCTGGAGAAACTTACAATATCGGTGGTCACAATGAATGGACAAATATTGAACTTATAAAATTAATGTGTGATACCGTGGATCAGAAACTTGGACGAAACATAGGAGAATCACAAAAGTTGATCACTTTCGTGCAAGATAGAGCAGGACATGATTTGAGATATGCTATTGATGCCAGTAAGATAGAAAGAGAGCTAGGATGGATTCCTGAGTATACATTTGAACAAGGTTTAGCGGAAACGGTGGATTGGTATTTAGAAAATAAAGAATGGCTAGAGAACGTAACCAGTGGAGAATATCAGGAGTATTATCAAAAGATGTATAAATAGTAATAATGAATATCCAAATGGTGGACGTAAAGTCCCAGTATCAGAAAATAAAAACGGAGGTCGATGCAGGCATCCAAGAAGTAATTAACAGTTGTGCCTTCATCAATGGTCCAGCGGTCAAAAAATTCAAAGCATCATTAGAAGCCTACTTAGGTGCTGAGGTAGTCATTCCATGTGCTAATGGAACAGATGCGCTTCAGATAGCAATGATGGCACTTGGTCTTAAACCGGGTGATGAAGTGATTGTTCCTGCATTTACATATGTGGCAACAGCTGAAGTCATAGCATTACTAGGATTGACCCCTGTGATGGTAGATGTAGATCCTGATAGTTTTAATATTACTACTGAGATCGTAGCGGCTGCATTAACGCCCAAAACGAAATGTGTAGTGCCAGTCAATCTATATGGACAAAATGCAGAACTTGAAGGGATCATGGAGTTGGCTGACGAACAAGGATTTTACGTAATAGAAGATAATGCCCAAGCTATAGGAAGTGATTATATTTTTAAAGATGGAACTAGAAAAAAATCTGGAACAATAGCACATATCGGTTCGACCTCTTTCTATCCATCCAAAAACTTAGGAGCATATGGTGATGGAGGTGCGTTGTATACCAACGATCCTGAATTGGGAGAGAAAATGAGAATGGTCGCTAATCATGGACAAGCTAAAAAGTACGTTCATGATGTAATAGGTTGTAATTCGAGATTAGACAGTATCCAAGCGGCTATATTGGAGGTCAAATTAAAGCATCTTGATGAATATTGTAGCGCTAGGCAGGAAGTCGCAGATAGATATGACCTAGCTCTTATAAATGTAGATCAATTACAGATTCCAAAGAGGATGAATTATTCTACTCACGTATTTCACCAGTATACGTTAAAAGTGAAAGATGGAAGAAGGGATGAACTGAAATCGTATTTGGCTGAAAACGGTATTCCCTCAATGATATATTATCCGATTCCATTATATAAACAACGGGCTTTCAAACCATTTACAAATATTACGAATCTACCTATTACCGAACAATTGTGTAAAGAGGTAATCAGCCTACCCATACACACTGAAATGAGTGTAGAAGAGTGTACTTACGTATGTGAGGTGGTCACGAATTTTTTTGCCACTTAGATCGTCCAGAAAAAGCTTATTTTCAATATTAATGCACTTAATATATAGAAGACGGCCCAATACCCATTTATAAATGAATTCTTCAAAAACTTACAAAATAACTCAGTGCAGACTAGTATTTATCTAGGTGCTCTTAGTGGTAAAAATAACTTATGACCTACTTCTCCCACCCTTCAGCAATAATAGACGACGGCTGCGAAATTGGACAAGACACAAAAATATGGCACTTCTCTCACATAATGCCCAACTGCATCATAGGTAAAAAATGTAATATTGGACAGAATGTCGTAGTCTCCCCTGATGTCGTACTGGGTAGTAATGTGAAGGTCCAAAACAATGTTTCCATATACACGGGAGTAATATGCGAAGACGATGTTTTTCTAGGTCCTAGCATGGTGTTTACCAATGTAATCAATCCGAGATCAGCCGTAATCAGAAGAGATGAATATCTAAAAACAACTGTAAAAAAAGGTGCTTCGATAGGAGCAAATGCCACCATTGTATGTGGAAATGATATAGGAGAGTATGCATTTATTGGCGCGGGTGCTGTGGTAACCAAAGAAGTAAAACCTTATGCACTAGTCGTCGGTAATCCATCAAGACAGATTGGATGGGTGAGTGAATATGGACACAGACTAAATTTTGATGTGAATGGTGAGGCAATTTGTCCAGAAACCAAGGATGTATATCTATTAATCAATGATGCAGTAAAAAAGAAATGATTCTCTAATGGATCGAGCGGTTATGACAGATAATGCTTAAATCTTTTTTCTATCCACATAAAACCAATAAAGACCCATAGAAATGAATAGAATACCGTTTAAAAAGGCACTTGTTTTGGCCCCACATACAGATGATGGCGAATTCGGATGTGGTGGTTTGATCAGTCGATTGCTTAGAGAAGGTTGTGCGGTAATGTACGTAGCATTTTCAGATTGTAGAGAATCTGTTCCTGTTGGGTATGAATTGGATATATTGGGAAAAGAGATGAAATCGGCGACCGCTTCACTTGGTATAGAACCTGAAAATGTCAGATTGCTAGACTATAAGGTTAGATATTTTTCAGATGAAAGACAACGTATTCTAGAAGACTTGGTAAAATTAAATAAAGAGTTTTGTCCTGATTTGGTTTTAACTCCGTGCACTACGGATGTTCATCAAGACCATAGTACGATCACTAATGAAGCAATAAGAGCATTTAAAAATAATACGATTTTGGGTTATGAACTACCGTGGAATAATCTAAGCCTGCCATCTGATGGTATTATAGTATTAGAAGAAAAAGATATTGAAAATAAGATTACGGCCATATCTAAATATGAATCTCAAGTGGGGCGCGCATATTCTTCGCCAGACTATATCAGATCTTTGGCGATAACTCGCGGCACTAGAATCAGGGAAGAATTTGCGGAGGCTTTCGAGGTTATAAGAATGGTTTTTAAATAAAAAATAAAGCAAGAACAATGAAGAATTTTGCATTAATAGGAGCTGCAGGATATATCGCTCCAAGACATATGAGAGCGATCAAAGACACAGAAAATAATTTGGTAGCCGCCATGGACAACAATGATTCGGTAGGGATTATTGATAGTTATTTTCCAGATGCCGCTTTTTTCACTGAGTTTGAGCGTTTTGATCGACATCTCGAAAAGATTAGGAGAGGAGCTCAAGACAACATTGATTTTGTAAGTATATGTAGTCCTAATTATTTGCACGATGCACACATAAGGTTTGGTTTAAGATACGGGTCTGATGTTATTTGTGAAAAACCAATAGTTCTAAATCCATGGAATATCGATGCGCTGCAGGAGATTGAAAAGGAAACAGGAAATAACATTTATAACATCCTACAATTGAGATTGCACGATTCTATCATCAAGGTAAAGAAGATGGTAGATGAAGGACCTAAAGATAAAATATATGACTTTGATTTAACTTATCAAACATCTAGAGGATCATGGTATTATACCTCATGGAAAGGGAACAGTGAAAAATCGGGCGGGATTGCTACGAATATTGGGGTTCATTTTTTTGATATGCTGGGGTGGATATTTGGTGATGTAAAGAAGAATGTGGTGAATGTACATACGCACGATAGAGCCGCTGGATACTTAGAGTTCGATAGAGCGAGAGTAAGATGGTTTTTGAGTATCAATTATGATACACTTCCAAAGGAAGTAAAGGCACGAGGACTCAGAACCTACAGATCTATGACCATCGACGGTGAAGAGATCGAATTTAGTGGTGGATTTACAGAATTACATACAGATAGCTATAAGGACATACTAAGCGGTGGTGGATTCCGGATAGAGGAGTCGCGAAAGGCGATCCAAACTGTATTTGATATACGACATGCAGAGGTGATAGGGATGAAGGGAGATTATCACCCATTTTGTAAGTTGGAACAGACGAAGCATCCATTTAAGAGGTAGAATTTTGTCTGACAAAGGGATAAATTTCATTACAAAATTATGTGTAGATAATAAATGTGTGGTATAGCTGGCATAGTGCGTTTCTCGGGGCCACAGATTGGGACTCACGAGCTCAAAACTATGACTGACACGATCGCTCATCGTGGACCTGATGGCGAAGGACAATGGGTAGATATCACTGGCAAAATCGGTTTGGGTCATCGAAGGTTATCAATCATAGATCTAAGTGATTCTGGTAGTCAGCCAATGCACTACAAAGAGCGATATACGATAGTGTTTAACGGTGAGATTTATAACTACATAGAAATTAGAAATGACTTAAAGTCACGTGGCTATTCGTTTTCGAATGATACAGATACAGAAGTATTAATGGCTGCATATGACTATAAGGGATCAGCCTGTCTAGATGACTTTGATGGAATGTTCGCTTTTGCACTTTATGATAAGCATGAGGAGATAATATTTTGTGCACGAGATAGATTCGGTGAGAAGCCATTTTTCTATTCTTTTGATGGGGTGGATTTCAAGTTTGCATCAGAAATGAAAGCACTCTGGGCATCTGGAGTAGTCAAAAAACTAGATGATAAAACGGTACACAACTATCTTATCACGGGTAAGAATAGAGGAGAAAACAAAACGAATACATTTTACAGTGGTATCAGTCGATTGAAGGCATCACACTCGATGATTATTGATATAAAGCAACCTGAGATTATACAAAAAAGATATTGGAGAGTAGATACATCTGTTTCTAATATTTCAGCGGATGAAGCTATAATTCAATTTAATCAACTTTTCCAAAAATCAATAAGTAGAAGACTGAGATCAGATGTGCCAGTGGGATCTTCGTTGTCGGGAGGGCTGGATAGTTCGATGGTAGTAGGCTATATGGCTGATGACAAAACCATCAAACAGAATACTTTCTCAGCTAGTTTTCCTGGATTTGCTAGGGATGAAGGAGCATATCAGAGAATGATGGTTAATAGATATGCTACGAATCACCATAATACAAGTCCCGATATGGTCCAGAATATGGCCAATTTTGATAAGATCATTTATCATCAAGAGGAGCCTTTTGGATCTGCAAGTATTGCGATTCAATATGAAGTTTTTAAACTTGCGAGACAGAATAATGTAACAGTATTATTGGATGGTCAAGGAGCGGATGAAATTTTATCAGGCTATTCGTATTTTACGTTTAGCTATTTGAGAGAGACATTAAAGAATAAAGGGATGGTGTCTTTCATGAAATCTGCAAAACAAGCGGCTGCAAAACAAGCAAAGTCGAGTAAGTATTTCATTGGAGGTACATTATCCGATCGTTTGCCGAATAGTATAATCAATAGATTCAAATCTGCAGATGTATCAACTGCATACGATTTGTTGAATCCAGATTTCGCCAATAAATATCGAGCTGATTTTGATTCTGATATTCAGATATTTGATACGCTAAATGAAGCACTTGATGATAGGACTAATGATTATGGATTAGATCAGTTGCTGCGGTATTGTGATAGAAATGCAATGGCACATAGTCTAGAAGTGAGGTTGCCGTTTTTGTATCATGAATTGGTAGAATTTGCATTTAGCTTGCCTGCTGACTTAAAGATATATCAAGGCTGGACTAAGTGGATAGCCAGAAAAGCGGCTGTCAATAGAGTGCCAGAAGAAATAATCTGGAGAAAGGAAAAAGTAGCATACGAAAGCCCAGATAATTTTTTGTTTCAGATGAAAGATTCAGACTATTTGAAAGATTGTGTTTCTAATGAAATAGTTGGAGCATATTATAAGAAAGAAGCAAAGATTAGTGATCCGAAATTATTCTTTAGAAAGGTAATGTTGGGTAAGATATTAGCATCTGGTGTCTAAGGTGCTTATATTATCATCTAGTTACTTGGAGAAAGATCCGAGAGTACTTAGACAAATCAGGGCCTTGAAGGATGAATACCAATTGTTTACTTGTGGATTAAGTCCTAGTAATGTTGATGGCGTCACTGAAGAACACCCAATCTTAACTAGACCATCAAAGAAACAAGCAACAATCATAAGAGCAAAGAATTACCTAATGATGAAATTGGGTCAGTTCGAAAATCTTACGTGGGACGATTCAGTTTTCAAAAAACTAGATGTCAAGAGTTATGATATCATTATAGTAAATGATCCACGAGAGATGCCCTTGGCCGCGGCTCTAAATAAGAGTAATAGTAAAAATGCAAAAATCTATTTTGATCTACATGAATGGTATGATGAGGTAGATAAAGACGAATTGGTCAATAATATCTTTCGATCATTGACAGATAAATATTTCCCATTGGCTGATATTACAAGCACAGTGAATGATGAAATTGCCGACCTATACGAACAGAAATATGGTAGACGTCCGACGATAGTAACGAATGCCGGCAGGTACTTCGATATCATGCCTACGCCCGTCGCTCAGGATAAGATCAAAATGGTGCATCACGGTGTGCTTAATACCTCTAGAAAATTAGAGGAAATGATCAGATTGATGGATCATCTAGATGATAGATTCTCTTTGGATCTTTACTTAGTGGGTGCAGATGAGGTCTATAAAAATAAGTTGGTCCAAATCTCAGACACCAAAAAAGTTAGATTTCTACCGCCTGTAAAATTTGATAATATTGTACCAACATTAAGTAGATACGATATCGGTCTTTTTATCCTGCAGCCAGATGTAGAAAGCTATAAATATGCACTTCCCAATAAGCTTTTTGAGTTCATCCAAGGGAGGCTTGCACTCGCCATAAGTCCTAATATATCAATGAAGAAGATAGTAGAGCGATACGGATTGGGTGTAGTTGGAGATGATTTTTCTGCGGAGGCATTGGCTAGAAAATTAAATAGCTTAACTGCTGATGATATCAATGAGATGAAGAGTAAATCCCATGCGACCGCGGCAATATTAAATGACGAACAAGGAATTAAAGCCATCAGACAAATAATATCTTCCTTTGAAAAGTAGAGCAATATAATTTGGTAAAGGGACTATTTGGGAATAAGGGCTCTTTCAGACGTAATTCATTGATTATGTCAGGTGGGGCGATGGTGAATGTGGCAGTAGGTCTAGGGCTATCTCCGATAGTTTCTAGGATGTACTCTAAAGAGGAGTTTGGCGTATTTTATATATATGTAAGTGTAGTTACGATTGGAGGATTATTGATAAATGGCATGTATAATATGGCATTTGTTGTACCCCAAAGGGAAGAGGATTTTTTAGGACTACTGAAGTTTTGCTTGATAACGTCATTACTAGGAAGCTTGTGTTTCTTTATTTTCCTATTGTTGGCAAAAAGTTCTTTTTTAGATTGGATTAATGCTGAGGAACTAGGAAGTTTCGCTTATCTCATGCCGCTTGGTTTATTGCTATCCTCCTTAGTGATTTCTCTGCAAAATTGGAATGTTAGAAGAAAGGAATTTAAGACGAATTCACTTTCTGCAGTTGCTACAGGAGTATCAGATCGAGGCAGTCAGATTGGATTTGGAGTAAGTTTAGGTTCTGTTTTCTCTAGTCTGATTTTCTCCAAAATATTGGCAGATGTTGTCACTATTCTAATGCTTACTAAGAAGTCAATGATTTCTGAGATTCGCACAGCGTTTCAGATACCAATGTTTCGAGTTAAAGAAATACTTTATGAGTACATAAAATACCCCAAATATGTTTTGAGCGGAAACTTTATAAACAGACTTTCAGGCGATATTCCGCTGTATCTTTTTTCTGCGGCTTTTGATTTAAGAGCTGCGGGTGCGTTTGGGTTTGCTACGGCTATATTAAATGTTCCCTATAAAGTAATTGGGGGAAGTATTTCGACTGTCTATTTTCAGAAGGCAACCGAATTATTTAATCAAGATAGAGATCTACTTCAAAAATTTACAATATCATCTTTCGCAAAGATGACTTTGTTGGGAAGCTTAGCGTTTGGCTTTTTATTTGCATTTGGAGATTTCATCTTTAGCTTTGTTTTTGGAGAAGAGTGGAATTTAGCGGGACGTATAGCACGAGTGCTGTCTATCTACTATATATTTAAAATAATATCTAGTCCATTTAATAATATTTTTCGAACTGTTAAAAAGGAGCAGTATAGTCTTATCGTAAATGTGGTTTTGTCTATATCGAGGATTGGAGGAGTGGCTGTAGGTATACTTTATGATGATCTAATGAGTGCAATAATATTATTTAGTCTAGGAAATATAATAGGGTATTTGGTTAATTTTTGGCTCGTATTTTATTCTCAGGGAATACAAATATCAAGACTATTGCTCAAGCCATTTTTTCAAATGATAATGATATTTGGATCATTTTATGTTTTGAGATTGGTTTTACTCCCTTATCTTATTAAATAGTTATAGATTTTATGAATAAAGATAGTGGTGATATAAGCGAAATTTTAAGTGAAATAGAGGATAGTATTATAAAAGATAATACTGTCTTGAGCGACTGGAATGTCAATTATTTTAAACAACAAAAAGAAAGGTATATATCAGACATCAATTACTTGAGTGAATTAAAAGATATTAATTCAGTTTTGGAAATTGGAGCGGCACCTTTTCACCTCACTGTTTGTTTGCAAAAACTTGGATACGACATTACGGTCTTGGATTTGGACCCTAGCAGATTTTCAGATTTTGTAAATAAATTTGATTTGAATATTGAAAATTGTAATATCGAAACAGATCAATTGAATCCAGAGAAAAAATTTGATTTAATCTTGCTTACCGAGGTGTTTGAGCATTTGAGAATCAATCCACAAGAAACACTGTCCAAGCTTTATAATAGTCTTA
This sequence comes from uncultured Saprospiraceae bacterium, assembly GCA_938007965.1. Lineage (GTDB taxonomy): Bacteria > Bacteroidota > Bacteroidia > Chitinophagales > Saprospiraceae > CAJXUU01. The sequence goes on from CALLMH010000016.1 coordinate 67,227, forward strand.
ATGATGATGGATATTTTTATTTGACTACACCTAATTTTTATAAAATAACAAACGTTACTGATTTTTTGAAAGGTAAAGGAGTTGCGAATGGTTTTCATCAGTTTAATAAATTAAACACGATCGGCCATATGGGTCACGTAAGGGAGTACACTAGAAACGAAGTAAATTTATTTTTAGAAAGTGTAGGTTTTAAGGTAATTGATTTCAAATATAAAAATTCAAAGAAATTCCCATTATTATCGAAACAAAATATTGCAAGTTCACTTTCAGATAAGTTTAAATCACACATGATGTTTCTATGCAAAAAGGCATAAAATTTAAATCTCTACTACATAATTTATTAAGAGAGGTAAAAATTAGATTTCCATTTGAATTTCAAGTAAAATCGGATGCTCTTTGGGATAAATATATCAAATCAGCAAAGATAAGAGGTAGTAGAATACAGGTTTTAAATGACTTGAAGATCAAAGGGAGGAATAAAATAATATATGGGTCTACCGTAATCTTAAAAGGAGGTAATCACATAGACGGGACAGCGGGAGTGTTGATAGGTGATGATTGTCTTGTGGACAGAAACATAAGTATTATAACTCGCAATGAAAATTCTTTCGATCCGGTCGTAATTGGGGCAGGTTATGAAGTAAAGAATGATATAAAACCCGGAACAATACTAGATCCAATTATTTCTGTTCAGGGTCTTTCAGAATACGGTGGACAATTAGTATTCATATTAAGTACAGGAAGATCGGGTAGTAAAGCCATAGCAAAGTTATTGGATCAGCACGATGATGCAGAATGTTATCACGACACTTTTACTCACTTAAATACATGGTCTTGTGACTTCATGTATAAGAAAAGCGGAAAAGAAGAAATCCAGAAGAAGTTACATTCGCTTTACAATTCTACATCATTGGGTAGCCGAAAAGTATATGGACAGTCAGATCAAAAGTTAGCCCCACTAGTACCGATACTTTCAGAAATGTTTCCAGAAGCCAAATTTATCTGGCTGATAAGAGATCCTTATGACTTTGTCAATAGTGCCTATGCAAGAGGATGGTTCGACAATAGCGAATTCGGGTATGAGAAAAATAAAAATGAGTTTTTAAATAAAAGAGTTACTCCTTCAGAATTTGATGCTGAACATAGATGTAACGGGGCGAAGTTAGGTGTATTTACAGAAGAGGAATGGAAATCAATGACAGCATTCGAGAGAGTGTGTTGGTATTGGTCTTATTGGAATAGTCTCATTGAAAGAAATTTGAATCATATTTCAAGTAAGAATTCCATGGTTATCAAACTTGAAGAACTAGAGAATAGTAAAAGGGAAGTTTTTGAGTTTATCGGTCTTGAAGCGAATAATGTGAAAGCTGAAAAACTAAATAGCGCATACTATAAAAAGCCAGACATAAGCCAATGGACTGAAGAAATGAAGATACTATTCAAAAAACACTGTGGATCTAAAATGAAGGAATGGGGATATTGAATGTCACTATCCCACACCAAGCGTCAAATGAAATTTCTTACACGATCAGATGTTTGTTGGGTGAGTTTCTTGGTTTAGAATTTAAGATAAATGAAGGGGCAGTATCTGATGTAGAGATTCGAATAGATGATAAAATACTTATAATTAAGAACCATTTTTTTCAAGAAGATCGTGGGGCAGCTGATTATCAACTTTCTGACTTGCCTGTGGCAGTTATAGATAATTTCTTAGAAATAGGGAATAAAAGACTTCCTGTAGTCACCTTATTTGGAAAAAATGAAATCAATCTAGACGGTAAACACATTATTTTGCATTCGGACATTATTAGTGCTACTTTCTTCATGTTGTCTAGATGGGAAGAATACGTAAACCCTGCGAGAGATACGCACGCGAGATTTCCCGCGACTGATTCAGTAGCTTTCAAGTATGGGTTTTTAGATAGGCCTATCGTAAATGAATATATTGAAATATTATGGGCCCTTCTAAAGGAGATAGGCTTAGAACAAAAAAGAATAAAAAGATCTTATCATCTTGTACCTACACATGATGTTGATAGGCCTTTTCTTTTTACATCGTTATTTCAAAATATTAAGCTCTTTGGGGGATTTGTCAAGAGGGGAGACTGGGCGGAGTTAGTTTCTTTTAGTAAACACGCTATTGCAGGCACTGATCCATGGGATACGCATGACTTATTTATGGATCTATCGGAAAAAGCAAACGTGAAATCTTATTTCTTTTTCCTTCCCAAAGGAGAGGATAAGCACGATGGAAGATATGACCTAAATGATCCAAAGGTCAAAAAACTATACGATAGGATAAGAAAACGTGGTCATATTATAGGGTTCCATCCTTCTTATAATTCATATAATAATATTGAGTTGTTGAAGAAGGAAAAAAGGAAATTGGAAGAGGCCGTAGGGGAAGAGATGAAATTTGGCAGACAACATTATTTGAGATTTGAAACGCCAAGAACTTGGCAGATGTGGGATGAGTGCAATATGGAGTGGGACAGCACTATGAGTTATGCAGACTGCTCGGGTTTTAGATGTGGGGTGTGCTATCCATTTCCAGTGTATGATATTAAGAATAGAAAACAGCTTAACTTAATGGAACGACCATTGATCGTAATGGAAGGTTCGTTGCTGGGATACGAGAAATTATCTTTGAATAAGTCTATAGAGAAAATCGATAAGTTAAAATCACAAGTCAAAAAGTATAATGGAGAATTCGTGTTTTTATACCATAACTCTTCTTTTTTTGAAGGTAACTATCGTACCATAGGAAATAGTCTACTAAACCATTTTTACCAATAGGATGAAATATATTTCATTTTTTATTTACTTATCGTCGGTCGGAATATTTACAACAGAAGCAATACATCAAGTAGAAGCAACTTATGGATGTGATTCAGTATGTTTTGAATCTATGATTCTAAAAGAACCAAATGTTGTAATTGATTGTGATACAGATATTACGGCGGATGATCTAAATAATGATCTTATAGTCCACTTTGACTTCGATGGAGATGCACGGGACAATTCACCGTTCATGTCACAAGGGTCTATAAGTGGTGCTGATGCTACAGACGATAGATTCGGAACAGCAAATAGTGCTATGAATTTTACTTCAAATGAAGAAATCACAATTCCGAAAGAAGATCGCTTTGAGATAATATTTCCATTTTCTATTAGTTTTTGGGCATATTTTGAGACATCGGGCGCATTGAACCAAGGGGGTATTTTTTCATCTAATTTTTCGCAAGACGATTACAGTGGTATCATTGTAAATAGAAATGAAAACGGTCAGATCAGCTGTCAAGTTGGGAATGGAACTGGATCGATAAGTCCTGCAAGTACTAAGAGTATGGTCACTGTCGATGAGATACCAAAAGACAAATGGACCCATATAGCAATAAGGTTAAATGGTCCAAATTCAGGAGATATATTTATCGACGGCTGCGAAGTACCCACCTTTTACGGAGGTAGTGGAGTGTGGAATATAGTCTATAGAAATGTACCGATGAAAATCGGCAGAACTGATACCAGTTCAGATATTAATGTATCAGAAAATTATCTGCATGGATCATTGGATGATTTTTATTTCTGGAATCGAATTATATCAGAGGATGAGATTCTATATCTATACGATAGATTTGAAGTGCCAGAAATTAATATAGCTGATGCCACTATTGATTGTGGAGAATTAATCTCTATAGAGATACCTAGTATTTTTACGAATGTGGTATGGTCTGATGATCAGGTAGGAAACATCGGGGCATTTAGCACTGGTGGATTTTATTCTGTTCAGGGCTTATATAATTGTATTCCCGTATGTACTGATTTTTTCATTTCTGTAGATTCTGAGATGCCTCTTGATCTTCAGGATACAATTCAGACCTGTGATACATTATATACCTTGGAATCACCTTTTGATGTGCTATGGGACGATGGTACTTTCGGAAGACAGATAGAAGTAGATGAATCCGGATCATACAAACTCTTCAATATTTGTGGTGTCGAAATAGGGGAAGTATTCGTGGATCTACTATCTGACAGTGATAATCTAAAGGATACATACTCTATCTGTAGTGATGAACGAGTCTCTATTGCATTACCAGATATTTATGATGACGTATCTTGGTCAAATGGAACAACGGGAAATGGATTCACAATATCCGAAGAAGGATCATACACAGTTGAATATAGTAATAAGGGCTGCCAAACTCTGGAAACATTTACAGTAGAGGTACAGAGATGTGAAGTGTGCGAATTTTATACGGCTAATATCTTTAATCCTAATTCGTCAAGCGGCAATGCCATATTTCAAATTAAATCTAACAATCCAGAGTGTTTGGAGAATAGTGTGGTAAGTATATTTGATCGTTGGGGTAACAATGTATTCAAAGAGAAATCAAATATTCCGTGGGATGGTCTATCAAATGGGAAGCCTGTGTTAGAAGGGGTTTATGTATTTCATATTAGCGGAAGTATCGATGATGATATAATATCTCAATATGGAAATGTTACAGTTATTTATTAAAAATATAGATGAAAAAAATCTTAATCACAGGGGCGGCGGGATTCCTTGGGTCTCATCTTTCAGATAGATTTGTAAAAGAAGGCTACCATGTCATCGGTATGGATAATCTGATTACGGGAACTATGGATAATATTGATCATCTTATGCCTTTGGAGGAATTCACATTCTATCATCATGATGTGAGTAAGTTCGTCCATGTGCCTGGAGAATTAGATTACATATTACACTTTGCATCTCCTGCAAGTCCGATCGATTATCTGAAAATGCCGATTCAGACATTGAAGGTAGGATCACTTGGTACACATAATTTATTGGGATTGGCGAAAGCTAAGAGCGCTCGGATGCTTATCGCAAGTACAAGCGAGGTATACGGTGACCCGTTGGTCAATCCCCAACCCGAAGAATACTGGGGAAATGTAAATCCAGTCGGTCCTAGAGGAGTCTACGATGAGGCAAAACGATTTCAAGAGGCAATGACAATGGCATACCATACTTATCATGGTCTGGAAACTAGAATTGTTCGTATTTTCAATACCTACGGTCCGCGAATGAGATTCATTGATGGACGAGCTTTGCCAGCCTTCTTCTGGCAGGCGATGACCAATGAAGATATCACTGTATTCGGTGATGGCAGTCAGACGAGAGCTTTTTGTTATGTGGATGATTTGGTTGAGGGGATTTATCGATTGTTGTTAAGTAATTATGCGATGCCTGTAAATATTGGAAATCCTGACGAAATCAGCATTCTGCAAGCTGCAGAAGAGGTAGTGGATCTCGTGGATGGTACAACTTCCAAAATAGTTTTTAAAGGACTGCCGAAAGATGACCCTAAGGTAAGAAGACCGGATATTACTAAGGCAAAAGAACTATTAGATTGGAAGCCGACTGTGGACAGAGCGGAAGGTCTAAGAAGGACCTATGAATATTTTAAAACTAAAATAAAAAACTAACTCGCCTCATTGAGAGAAAAAAGATGTAACTATTCTAATAGTCGAAAGTCAAAAAGAATAGCGTTATTAAATTCTGAAGACGAAGTAGTCTAAAATCTAATATCAATGAAAGGAATAATACTAGCTGGAGGGTCTGGCACTAGACTATACCCGATTACCAAGGCCATTAGTAAGCAACTTATGCCTATATATGATAAGCCGATGATCTATTATCCGCTATCTGTACTTATGCTGGCTGGAATAAACGAGATACTCATTATTACCACAGCTGAAGACCAAGCTAGTTTTAAGAGACTATTGGGAAATGGCTCAGAATTGGGATGTCGTTTTGAGTATGTAGTGCAAGAAGTTCCTAATGGGTTAGCACAAGCATTCGTCTTGGGTGCCGATTTTATAGATGGAGATAAGAGTGCTCTAATTTTAGGAGATAATATCTTTTACGGTTCTGGGCTCTCCGGATTGGTGCAAGAAAGTGCTGAGATAGAGTCAGGGGCGAGGGTATTTGCGTATCCAGTTCACGATCCTGAGCGATACGGTGTAGTAGAGTTTGATGATGCGGGTAAAGTACTGTCACTCGAAGAAAAACCAAACGAGCCAAAATCGAAATACGCAGTGCCAGGCTTGTATTTTTATGATGAGAAAGTATGTGATTATGCAGCGGCATTAGAGCCGAGTGCAAGAGGAGAATATGAAATTACTGATCTCAATAAAGTATATCTAGATAAGGGAGAGTTGTCTGTTGGAATAATGCAAAGAGGTACAGCTTGGTTAGATACAGGGACATTTGATTCTCTGGCGGATGCATCCGAATTTGTCAGAGTGATAGAAAAGAGGCAAGATTATAAGATTGGGTGCATTGAGGAAGTAGCATACAGGATGGGGTATATTGATGAATCTCAGCTCAAAAAAATAGCTGAGCCACTGGAGAAAAGTGGTTATGGGAAGTATCTCTTTAGACTAATCGATTGAATCATGCTATGCAGAATATATTCAGCATAGTTATAAAAGTGTGTTCAAAAAATCCTAATGGTATATCAATACTTCACAAATAGCGTTTCATATAATACGTTTCATATAATATGAAATTCCTTATATTTGCGATATGTTAGAGAATAGATACAATAACAGTCCATTTGAAATGTTTAGTTACGCGGGGCCAGATTACTTCTGTGACAGAGAGGTGGAGCTAGACGAGTTAGTGAAAGCATTTGATAGTAGGACAAATACGGTTTTGTCTTCATTTCGAAGATTAGGGAAGACGAGTCTGATCACTCATTTGCATTATTACTTATCTATGAGGAAAGATGTAATATGTATCTATATTGATGTATTAAAAACAAAATCGGATGCTGAGTTTATAGATCAATTTGTTACTGGAGTGATGAGGGCACTGGATAAAATAGAGCCTCAACTGGTTAAGTTTTTGAAAGCACTAGGTAATGTAAGGCCACAAGCTGGAATCGACCCTGCCACTGGACTGCCTACTTTAAGTGTAGATATTCAAAAAAAGAAAGATATAGGACAAACATTTGATACGGTGATGAATATGCTTTTGGATCGTCCAGAGAAATTTCAAATTACCATTGATGAGTTTCAACAAATAGAAAACTACGAAGAGCCTACTGTGATTGATGCAGCGATAAGATCATTTTTTCCAAAGGCAAGAAATCTTCATTTTATATTCTCAGGGAGTGATCAGCATCTTTTATCTATGTTGTTTGCCAGCCCCAAAAAAGCAATGTTTTCAAGTACGCAGATGTTGACTTTAGACTATATATCTTATGATGCTTATTTTAAATTCATAAAAAGGCACTTTTTAGATTCTGGTAAAGAAATATCTGATTCTATTATTGATGAATTATTAAATTGGTCCAAAAGGTATACATTTTATACTCATTTCTTGTGTAACAACCTATTCATGAATACAGTCGATAAAGTGGAGTCGCAAGATTTGTATAAAGCGATGGAGAGGTGTATAAAGTATTTCGAAGGAGCATATTATTTTTTCGAAAAGACGTTGTCTAAAAATCAGTTTCTATTGTTGAGAGCGATTGCGAAAGAAGAAATAGCTATCAATATTTATAGTAAAGACTTTTTATCGAAATACAAATTTTCAGCTTCATCAACAAAGCAGGCATTAAAAGTATTAGTAGACGAACAATTGGTCCATGAAAAAAACACAGAGAAGGGTTTGGAATTCTTCGTTTATGATGTGTTCTTGATGAGGTGGCTTCAAGAAAAGTGAGAGATTGATGGATAATACAGACAAACGAGTAAGCAAACAAGCACAAGTGCCTCTACCGACGAAACACGGTACTTTTCATATACAAGCGTATGCATTGGATGCATCCGAACAAATGCCTCATATGGTATTGATCAATCCAAAAACAGATTTTTCAAAACCGATCAATGTGCGTGTACATTCTGAATGTATGACTGGTGATGTGTTTGGGAGTTACAGATGCGAGTGTGGCGAACAATTAGATGCTTCACTAGCATATATCAATAAACACGGCGGGGTAGTAATCTATCTGCGCCAAGAAGGCCGAGGAATTGGGATCATCAATAAACTGCACGCATACGCGAAGCAGGATCAAGGATACGATACCGCGGAAGCGAATAAAGTACTTGGATTTGGCTACGATGATCGTACGTATGAAGATGCTATATCTATCTTAAAAGACCTTGAAATAACTGAAATAAATCTTATAACAAATAATCCCGATAAGATAAGATCATTGGACGATGATGCAGATATTACAGTCATTGAAAGAATCGATTTGGATATCAAAGCTAGGAAAGAGAATATTGGGTATTTAAAGACAAAGCGAGAAAAATTTGGACATAAAGTGTAAAATTATCGCACATAGGATTGTTAAGAATTAGTATATCTCAAAAGATAGTGAATCACAAAAGCAAAGATTTGATCATCTAAACTATATTTGTGCAAGTTTTGTAAATTTTAATTTCTTACGCATAATCATGTATGTATATATGACTTTTTATACTCGTATTAAAAATTTTTAATTTTCATCTGCAATCTATTTTAAACAAAAAAAACATGAATTTAAAAAGTATAATTTTTATATTTTTTGCCTTTGCAGCTTTGCAGAGTGGATTAACCCAATCTGCTCAGGAAGCAGCGGTTCGACAAGAATTAAAAAAGCAAGGAGTTGACGAAGATGAAGTACGAAAGAGACTTTTAGAAAAAGGGTATGATCCAGATAATGTAGACATTGATAACCCTAATGAGATTTTAGAATTTCAGAGAGTATCGGAAGAGATAATTGCAGAGATAAAAAGTGAGCAGAAAGCAGCGGTTCAGATCGTCAGTGATGAGAAAATAGATACAACTGATATTGGTGCAGCTAAAGGTGCCGCTACTACCTCTGCGGTAGAGACTTTAGTAAGTGTATCCCCGTCATCAGATGCAGCTAAAGTTGTAGTTGATAATCAAAATGTCAATCCAGCAAAAATATATGGGCAACATATATATCGAGACGGAGCGATTAGATACTACAAAGAAAATGAATTTATCAATCCACCATCAAATTATATATTAGGTCCTGGAGATAGAGTAACTGTTTCTATTTGGGGGCAAGCGGAAGAAAATTTTAGTCAAGAAATTTCCAACGGAGGTTTTGTCAAGTTCTCACAAATTCCAAGAATAACTTTAGGAGGCTTGAAACTTGAAGATGCTAAGAAACTCATGAAAACTAAATTAGCAAGATATTATCCATTTAGAGAGGAGGATTTTGAATTAAAAGTAACATCAACTAGAAATATTAATATTTTTATTACAGGAGAGGTTGGTAATGTAGGGTCTTACAATATATCAGCAATTAACCCTGCGGTAAATGCGTTGGCCGCTGCTGGTGGGCCTTCTGATATTGGAAGTGTTAGAAATATTCAAATTGTTAGTTCTAAAGGAAATAGATCTCTAGACCTCTATGCATTTTTAAGAGATCCTCAATTAAGTAAAGGTTTATTTTTAAATGAGGGGGACTATATCCTTGTACCTATTCTTGGTAAAGTTGTAACTATAAACGGTGCCATAAGAAGACCATATAAGTATGAACTAAAAGATACTGAATCATTGAGTGATTTAATTGATTTTGCTGGAGGATTAGGAGTTGATGCATACAAGAAAAATATAAAAATTACTCGATATGAAAATGACACTAAAGTAATCTTGAATGTTGATCTTACAAATCCTTCACAAGTATCAAATTTTAGGTTGTCTGATGGTGATGTTATAGATATTATGAGTATTGATGAAACTATAAAAAATGCAGTAAATGTAGAAGGTGCCTTATACAACAGTGGTTCTTTTGCTATTAAAAGCGGTATGAAGATTTCGGATTTGGTTCCGTTATTAGAATTAAAAGAAGATGCAATCTTAGATATTGCTTATTTACTCAAGCAGAATGACGATCAGACTACAGTAAGATGGAATTTAGTAAATCTTAATGAAGTACTCAACGATAAATCTTCTCCAAATAATCTATTACTTGAAAATGATGACAGATTAATTATCAGAAGCAAATCTCTATTTGTTACATCTAATACTATAGAAGTGAGAGGGGCAGTCAATAATGAAGCCACCTACCAATTTGACGAATCTGGTAATTTAAAATTAAGTGATGCCATATTTTTAGCTGGAGGGTTAAGTCCTCAAGCTACAGATTTTGCATATTTAATTAGAAATATACCTGGTAGTACTTCTCCTGAATATATATCAGTGAATATCAAAGAAGCTGTTGGAAACCCTTCGTCAGCGGCTAATGTTTCGCTTGAACCAAATGACAAACTACAAGTATACAGTAAAGGGGAGTACGTCGATGAAACATTTATCAAAGTAGAAGGAGCTGTCAGGGCGCCGAATACATACAGATATGATGAGTCTCTAACTTTATATGATGCGATTCAGTTAAGTAAGGGGCTTACCATTGATGCAGCATACAATAACATCGATATATTTAGACTAGAATTCAAAGATATTAACAAGACAAGAACACTCATCGCAAATGTGTCTATCGATAAAGATCTAAACATATTAGGGAGCGATATCAAACTTCAACCATTTGATCACATCGTTGTCAGACAAGCCGCAGAATTTGAATTACAAAGAGAAGTATATGTTTCAGGCGAAGTAAAATATCCAGGTAAGTATTTCATTTTAAATGATAATTTTAAAATTGTTGATTTAATAAATGAGGCAGGGGGATTGACAGATGAGGCGTTTGTAAATGGTGCAACATTACAAAGAAATCAGGATGGTCTAGGATATGTAGTATTGGACTTACAAAAGGCAATGGATAGTCCAAATTCTAAGTCTAATGTTATCTTACAACTAACGGACAAAATAAACATTCCAAAAATCAGTAATCTGGTCACTGTCCAAGGTGCAGTAAATACTTCTGATGCCGTTAATACTATGGATAATCCTAACTCAAACATTAATTTTGTTTATGAAGGGAAAAGGAATGTAATGCATTACATCGAAAGATCTGGCGGATTAAAATCAAATGCGGATAAATCATCTATTGCCGTAATCTATCCAAATGGAGAGGTGAAGAGAACAAAAAATATATTATTTTTTAGAAAACATCCAAAAGTAACAGCTGGAAGTAAAATTGTAGTAGATGCAAAACCACCTAAATTGAATGCTGAAGGATCTCCTAAAAAGGATATAGACTGGGGAGAAGTATTAGCCGATAGTATAGGACAAGCAACCGCTATATTGTCACTACTCTTGTTAATTGATAGAATAGATTAAATTTTAAAGTAAGAATCTTATAATGGAATTAGACCAAACCGACGAGTTAACACTCAAAGAGATTATCCTTAAAATCAAAGAATATATATTTGAGCTTATCAGGTATTGGTGGCTCATCGCTCTATTCTGTTTAATTTCTGTAGGAGGATTTTTATATGTGCATTATTCATCACATTTATTATATGGAGCTACGATCAAGTTTGTAGTAGAAGGTCAACAAGGTACTGGGGGTGGTATTGCTAATATATTAGGATCTATCGGGATGGGAAAGGCTGCAGGAGGAGCTGTTAATCCCTATAAATTACTAGAGGTAGCGCAAGGATCAGAATTGTTTATCAAGGTGATGGATACCAAGATGGAAAACGGAGATATCATCGCTAATGAAATATTAAAAGTTTACCAATTGCCAGAAGAATGGGCAGAAAACAACCCTGAATACGAAGGATTTAGATTTAAGAATATTGGAAAATTAGACGATTCAAATATTTTAAAGCAAAAAGTGCTCAAAAATCTTCACGGTTTTGTTCTTGGTTCTCAAGCCGATAGATCTTCAGCTCTTACAGGGCTTACTTTGGATGAAGAAATTGGAATTTATACATTGTCTTCTGGGGCCAGGACTGAAGAACTTAGTTTAGCTTTGACTAATGCATTTTATAGCGAGATCAGATATTTTTTCGAAGAAGAAGTATTTAGAGATCAAATACAAATAGCGGAGATTTTAGATGCAAAAAAAGATTCTCTTCAATTAATAAGGAATTACAAAATTCGAGAATTGGCTAAATTCGAAAATAGAAATAGATCGGTTATCGGTAAGAACCTACTTGCAGAGCGTACGATCATCACGATGGAGCAGACTGCCATAAATGAAGCCTACAAACAGATATTGGTCAATAGTGAGATGACAGATATAAATCGAAAAAATCAAAAACCATTATTTGTTGCAGTAGATAGACCCTTTCGTCCCCTTTCTCCTGTCGGCTCATCACTAAAGAGAAAAATTATCATGGGATTAGCCATAGGTATATTTTTGTCATTTTTATTTATAGTTGTTAGAAAAATGTATCGGGATATTATGTCCACGTAAAATTATGGGAATATATAAAGATTTACTAGAAAAGAAAAAAATCCTCAGTGTCACTGGCTTAGGATATGTGGGATTGCCGCTTGCATTAGAATTTGCAAAATACTTCAAAGTTATTGGTCTTGATATCAATAAGGAGAGGATAGAGCTTATGAAACAAAATATTGATCCAAGTAAGGAGCTCGATAGCTCTGCTTTTGAAGGGTGCGATATAGAGTTTACAGCGAATCCCCTAGATTTGAAAAAAGCTCACTTTCATATTATCGGTGTGCCTACAGATATAGATGAGCATATGATACCAAACCTGAAACCGCTTTTAGGGGCAAGTACCAATATTGGAAAAATATTGAAAAAGGGAGACTATGCAGTATTCGAAAGTACCGTATACCCAGGATGTACCGAAGACGATTGTGTACCGTTATTAGAAAAAGAATCAGGCCTTACTATGGGAGTTGATTTCAAGGTAGGATACTCGCCCGAGCGTATCGTGCCTGGAGATAAGGTGCGTACGTTTACCAAAATACTCAAGATAGTAAGTGGCTCTGACCTAGAGGCGCTAGAAGAGATAGACCAGGTATACAATCATGTATTAGATAACGGAACTTACAGAGCTTCATCAATCAAAGTAGCTGAAGCGGCTAAGGTGATAGAAAACACCCAGCGAGATATCAATATCTCTTTGATGAATGAGCTTGCCATTATATTCGATAAAATAGGGATCGATACGAATGAAGTAGTAGATGCAGCGGGATCTAAATGGAACTTTCATAAATATACACCAGGTCTTGTAGGTGGTCACTGTATTGGAGTCGATCCATACTACCTCATGCATAAGGCAAAACAATTAGGACATGATCCACAAGTGATTGCCGCAGGTCGAAGGGTGAATAATTATATCCCTCATTTTATTGCGAAGCGTGTAGTACAATCACTAATCGAGAAAGGGAAAAATCCAGGTGATTGTAAGGCGCTCGTGATGGGAATTACCTTCAAAGAGGACGTCTCTGATATTAGAAACAGCAAAGTAGCCGATCTCATCAAAGAAATTGCCGATTATTCTATAACTGTGGATACCGTAGATCCTCATGCAGATGCTGCAGAGGTACACCATGAGTATGGAATCACCATGGCTGATGGTATAGGAAACGATTACGATGTAATACTCATAGCAGTAGGGCATCAAGAATATAAAGAAATGTCAAAATCCGAATTACAGGCGATATCAAAAGATGATTTGATACTTTTTGACATCAAAGGGATAAAAGATGGAAAGGAATATGAAACCTATTGGAAATTGTAAATGGATAATCCCTAATTGAGCCAAACTAATCTTCTAATTTCTAATTTCGTATATACATTTATGCGAATAGTTGTACTGATTGTCATTGGATTCTTCATGACAAGAATTCTGATAAGACAACTTGGGTTAGAATTATTTGGATTATTAACAACGGTGGGGGCTTCAGGAATGTTAGTTTCGATGTTTACCAATATATTACAATTAAGTATTGCGAGAGAATTAGGAGTAACCGTAGGAGAAGCAAATAGCCTAAAAATAAAAGGTGCATTTTCGTCAGCTTTTTTTGTGCAATCAATTATTGCTCTTATTACCCTAATAATTGGTTATGCCGCATCTGAATCAATTGTAAATGGATTAACAATTCCAGAGGGTTATTTTGAAATTACTTGGTTTTGTATCCTTATTACATTTTTACAATTAGCAATAGGAATATTTACAAGTCCGTTTGCTGCAATGATTAGAGCTTATCAGGACTTAAAGGCAATTAATTTTTTACAAATTTTACTGAAAGTTCTAATATTTGCATCTGCAGTTTCTATGATATTCTGGAAGGGTGAAAAGTTATTATTTTTTGTAACTGCAAATCTAATTTGTTTTTCTTTAATTCAGGTTTTACACATTTGGTATGCAAGAAGAAAATTTGATTTATGTAGAGCTGAGCTGGGCCTTGTATCGAAACCTGTTATTAAATCTATTTTTAGATATGCCTCGTTTGCATTAATTGGGGGCATTGGTGGGCAGATACGAAGAAACGGGGTAGCAATAATTTTAAATATATACTTTGGAAATATTGTTACAGCAGCTAATGGAATTGCAATCCGATTATCAAATTTGATAGCTCAGTTTGTAGGTACAATAACTCCCGTTGTGCAACCTGCGATGAATTCTAATTTTGGAGCTGGGAATAAGGAGTATATAGAAAAACTAATTCCTATAAGTAGTACTATAGGTTTGGCTATAATAATTCCTTTAGCTTTGCCATTGATTTCAGATACAGAAGCATTATTAATTTTTTGGTTGCAAACTGACTTGCCTCCATTTGCTGTTCTTTTTTCACAATTGCTTACTTTGACTTTTGTAGTTACTATGATTAGTAAAGGACATGCCATGGCGATGCATGCCGATGGTAATATAGGTTGGTTGACTATAGTCAATCAAGTTTTAGTAATTGGTGGTATTTTTGGGTTTGCAATTATAGCATGTACAAATAAGGAGAATCCTTGGCTTCTCACGATTGGAGAATTATTTGGGCTCATTATAGCGACGAGTATTTGGCAACCAATATATGTTGCAAAAAAACTAAATATATCAAATAAGCTATGGATAAGAAAAACTGTACTACCTGCATTAATAATTATTATTACTAATGGAATTATATTTATATCGATTTCGTCTTTTATCGACACGAGTGTAGGTAGAGCTATTCTTTTAGGTGCACTTAGTTCAGTGGTTACATTTTCAATACTATGGCTATTTGCTTTTGAAAATACACAAAGAGAAAATCTAAAAGGATTTATGAAACAAATAGTAACAAAAACAATCAAAAGGACATTTTTATGATTGTACGTATCATTAATTATTTTCATAGAATAAAAATCAAAATTAGGAATTCATTTCATAAGTCTCGGTCATTAGCGGTTAGTAAGAGATTCAAAAGTTGTGATGTGGATTTTCATATTTATAGTCCCTATGAAATCTTTGGATATGGCGGTATTTCAATCGGAAATAATGTTCACATCAATAGATACGCTTACATACAAGGTGCAGGTGGTTTAGTAATTGGAAACAATGTTCATATTGGACCCCATTTGACCCTATATACCACGAGTCATGATTACAATGGCAGTGCAATACCATATGATGAAAATGTAATGCGGAAAAAAGTGATAATTGAAGACAATGTTTGGATAGGAGCTCGTGTAACTATAGTTCCAGGTGTAAAAATTGGAGAAGGTGCTATTATTGCAGCGGGAACGGTTTTAGTTAAAGATGTAGAACCACTTCAGATAATTGGCGGTAATGGTCAGAGAGTATTGAAAACTAGAAATGAAAAACATTATTATAAATTAAAAGCCAATACAAGATTTGGTGGAATAGGAGGAAAGCTATATGAAAATATTAAATAAAGTAAGACATAAGATAATCCAATTCGGGCCTAGTAGTTTGTCGAGAAGACTAACGAAAAAGGAAACAAAATTAATGGGCTCAATGATAAAAAATCTCAAAATCATATCTGGAGAGAAAATTGTAATTTCCAATATTGAAATGAGAATAATAAAGTTTTCATCTGGAATAAAAATAATTGGGCACAAGGCAAATTTGATCGAACAAAAGATTTTTGGAAAACTAGCAAATAGCCTTGGGTTAGATAGCTCATATGTGAAAATTCTGATTGATTCTATAACTAGGTACAAATATCCTCATGTTGGAGGAGCTGTCTTATCAATGAATAGTTTAAAAGAAGAACGAAAAATGTTTCATCCTCAACAGACAAATTTTTTACTTGAAGAGGAATCAATAGATAAAGAGCTTAGAGACAAGGTCTCTAATCATTTTCAACCAAAAGAAGGGTGGAAGTGTCTTGATGTTGGTGCATTTCTAGGTCATGGTGCAATGTGGTTAAGAGAAAGAATAGGCGAAAGTGGAGAAATAATATGCGTTGAGGCAAACGAGCACAATAGTTTAATAATTAAAGAAACAGTAAAGCAAAATAACTATACCAATATTTCAACGAGATATGCCGCAATATGGAGTTCAGCAAACGAGACAATTAGTTTTAATGTCAGTAATCGTCAGGCGAATTCAATAGATAACAATGTAACTCAAGGAACTCGAAAAGTTAACGTTCCTACTTATTCCATTAAATTACTTACTGAGGAATTAGGACAAGCAGCTGACTTTATTTCTTTAACTGTAAATGGTGCAGAAATAGAAGCCATTGAAGGTATGTTAGATATGGATAGAAGTCTACTGCCAAAAAGGATAATAGCACCAGCTTGGTATCCTAAAGATGGAGTATGTAGGATGGAGTATATTGTTCCTTTATTTGAAAAACTAGGATACAATTTTGTAGCAACAAAAGGGAAGTTGACCTTTGCATGGTTAGAAGATCTATGATACAACGAGCGGCATTTAAAAAATGGATGACCAATTTATTGAATGAGCCACCTAAATTGACATTCAATAGGATGCAAGTAAAGTTAGGACTTAAAAACTATACTAATTTTGAGTCGTATGTCTGGTGTTTATCAACAGGTAGAGTTGGAACTAAAACAATTTCAAAATTATTAGACATAGATTCATCAATCTTAAGTTTGCATGAGCCATCTCCTAAACTATTTGGGCTTAGTAAAATAGGTTACGACAACATAAGTGAAGAAGCTCTCTTGCAGGCTGTTTTAGCATGTAGGAGTGAAACGATTGGAGTTAGTCAAAAAACATATATGGAGTCTAGCCCACATCTCACTTTTTTAGCTCGAATGTTACAAAAAGGATTTAAAAACTCAAAATTTATTCACATTGTGAGGCATCCTCGTAAAGTGGTTGATAGTGGAGTAAAAAGAAACTGGTATTCTGGAAATAGAACTGATGAATGGAGAATTGAACCAAGTGAAAATGATCAATACTACTCAAAGTGGCAATCTATGGATTCAATCGAAAAAAATATATGGTCTTGGGTAAGAACCAATGAGTGGATTTTAGATTTTCAATTGAGTCAGCCACAGGATGATTTTCTTACAATAAGAAGTGAAGACCTCTTCTCAGGACAAAAGGATACTATAGAGCGGTTGTTTAAGTTCTGTGGAGTTGATGATTTTTCTGAACAAAAAGTAAACAAAGTACTCAGTAAGCGAATCAACTCAAATATGAGCAATGGTATTACAGCGGGAAAAATCGTATGGAAACAAAAACATATTGACCTTCTAAATCATATGGGAAGAGAGCTTATTTTAAAATTTAACTATAATCTGGATTTCTAGGTGAACCCAATATTACAAATTAATATTTCTAAACATTGTGCGGTCGAAAAACGATACATAATCGATTGGGTATTGGGAGAAGTATTAGGCCTTAAGTATATAATTGAAGAAAGTGAAATTCAAAGCAGTACTGAGATTATAAGAGGAAATAAAACATTATCTATATGCAGTTTTTTGTTTGATAAACTAGATAGCTCTTGGGGCTCAGAGATAATTTTAGAAGACTTGAATTGGAAGACTGATAATATAAATATTCTTGGGACTTTCGAATCCATAAGCATCTTCACTCCTAAAGACAGACAAAGAAGAGATTCTAATATTCATATCCCTTACGATATTCTTGGGAGTATTTTTTGGTTCTTGTCAAGATATGAAGAGATCCTCACAGATGATAATGATAAGCACGATAGGTTCAAATTGACAAATGCGCTCAATGGACAGAATGGTATGATCATGAGACCTTTTGTCAATGAATACATTGATATTTTATGGAAGTGTATTTCTCGTTTGTGGCCCGATCTTATTCGAAAAAATAGAGAATTTACAATATATCCAAGTCATGATATAGACCACCCGTCATTTTATTGGCAAAAGGGTCTAGTAGACATTTTTAAAAGCTGTGCGAAAGATCTTATCGTTTTTAAGAATGCTGTCAAAGCCACTGATAAGTTTATTAATTGGATGAAATATAGCTTGGCGTTACCCTCCAATGACGTATATGATAATTGTGATTGGATTATGGATCAGTCAGAAAAAAGAGGATTAATCTCGTCATTTTATTATATTCCTATCCAAACTCATGCATTCGATCCATTTATGCCATTAGAGCATAGGATAGTGCAGAATCAATTGAAAAGCATATTAAAAAGAGGTCATATTATAGGATATCATCCAGGTTACGAATCATACCAATCAAAACAAGTGATGAATGAAGGGCTTGCAAAACTTAAGTCTACTCTTAAATCCATAGAACCTAATGCTAAAATTATTGGAGGAAGGCAACATGTATTGCGTTATCGAACTTCTATAACAGAGCGTATTTTGGATGACTTAGGTCATGTGTATGACTCTACACTAGGCTATGCAGAGCATATAGGTTTTAGATGTGGCACTTGCTACGAATACCCTATGTACGATCTCATTAACAGGAAAAAACTTAGAATAAGACAAAGACCACTTTTACTTATGGATGTTTCATTAATAAGCAATAGATACATGTCTCTTAATTATGAAGATGCATATAATGAAGCTTCAAAAATAGTTTTTGAGTGTAAAAAATATAATGGAGACTTTACTATACTGTGGCACAATTCTGAGTTGGACACAAATGAAAAAACTGATTTGTATTTATCAATATTAGACGCATAATATGAAAGTAGTATATATACATCATGCTTCGTCATACGGAGGATCTAGTCGGAGTCTTGGTATTTTACTGCCTCGATTGATGGAACTAGGCGTCGAACCACATATCATCTGTCCCAAAGGACTGTCAAGTCAATATTTCAAAAAGATAACTCCCAATGTTTATACCGCATCAAGTAGAGCTTTCCCTTTATTGATGACAGTAGCTGCTATGAAGAATAATGGATTTCATTTTTTTAGAAATCTTGCTATGAAGGGTAATGTTAAAGGGATAATTGAATTGGTAAAAACAATAAATCCTGATTTAGTACACTTCAATGAGTTAGGACTATCAATGATTGCGAAAGATGTCAAAAAATTAGGGATCCCTATTGTGATGCATGCGCGAACAATGCCACATAAGGGTTTTCCAAGATTGAATAAATATGCAAATGATAAGATAAGAGAATATTGTGATCATTTAATATGTATCACAGGAAGTGTAAGTAATTGGCTAGTGGGAATAGAGAATAAATCTATAATATATAACCCTATAGAATTTATTCCTGCACGTATGCCTTTTTCTAAGAATAAAAAACCATTGGTGTTCTTATCTCTATCAGCGATTCAAAAAAGCAAAGGGGTATACGATATCGCTGAGGCTGCAAAGATATTATTAAATGATAATCGGGTAATATTTAGAATAGCGGGTAGGATTTCTCTTAAAGAAAATGCGAAGCTTTCTTTCAAACAAAAATTAATGGAGTTTTTTGGCATCTTAGATTTCAATGCGGCTCAAAGATTACTTGATTTTATAAAGGAAAATAAATTAGATAACTTAGAATTATTAGGACACGTCGATGATATTCATTCGGTACTAAAAGATACAGATGTAATGTTGGCCCCAATGCATTTAAATGCTCCGCCACGGAGTGTTTATGAAGCAGGAAAGTATGGTATACCCTCTATTTTATCTATGGAAGATAAAGTAGAGGATGTTATCAAAAATGAGGAGAGTGGTATAATAATAGATGAAGAATCACCAGAACAATTAGTATCAGCTATTCGAAAGTTTCTTGATAATCCGAATTTAATCGAGGAATACGGTAATAAAGCAAGAGAACGGATAATAGTAAATCATAATCAGCAAATTAATGCTAAAAAGGTACTCGATGTTTACATAAGTGTATTGAGTAATTACAAATCAAAAAAATCATAGAGCAAACGTAATTTGTGTTTAATATTTTAATCGATGTTCTATTTAGATAGTTGAAGATAATACGCAGTTATGAAATAAAAGCGAAGTCAAATAGGACCCAATTGAATAGTATACGCTCTAGCGATTTGTGTGGATTGCAAAAAGTTAGTATGCTAAGCTTTAGACAATAATTTAATTCGGGTTTTCAGAAGTCAAATCATAAAATCAAACTTGAACGATACAAAAATACTCATCATACTTTCTGGCTACAGTAAGTCAGGAGTCGGAGAACAGTTTCTAGCTGCCATGCTAAGAAATCATAGTACTTCTTCGATATGGAGATTTTCTCCTATTGTAGTATCTCAATCAAATGACAGTGGTATACATCCATACCCAGTAGAGACTCATCTTGTGCCTTATAGTAAATATCCAGGATTATCTATGATGGCATTTCGAAAATTTAGAAGAACAAACTTATCGTATGCAGTGAAACGCATAAAAGCAACTGTGGCTGAGCATAAAATTGACACAGTGTGGGTATTCATGAACAGCTGGTATACCATTCAAATTGCAGCTGAGCTAGCGGACACAAGAATACCTTACGTCACCCATGTATGGGACTCTCCAGAATATTTGGCAAAGAAATCTTACTTTCCTTCTTTCGTAAAAAAGAAATTGATGTCGGATTTTAGTAAAGCTATGAAAGGAGCAGCTAGAGCCGTCACCGTAAGTAAAGCAATGACAGAGATATATCTCAGGGAGTATGGTGTTTCCTCGATTCCTATGGTATTTTGTCCGCCAAAAAGTTCCTGGAGAAAGTTTTTACCCAAATCTAACGATAGACCTATTGAGGTCATCTTCGCAGGATCGTTGTATGCATATGCACAGTGGAATTCTTTTTTGGACGCTGTCGAATGGAATAATAAGAATGACCAAAAGAGAACAATAAATGTAACCTGTGTAGGAAATGTATCGCGGTGGGCGAAAAAAAGGAAATGGGTTAATTATCTGCCATTGCAGCCTATAGATAAAGCTGCAACTATGGTCAACAATGCAGATGTAGCCTATTTGCCCTATTGGATGGATAGAAGTCATGCACATTTCGTTAAGACTGCTTTTCCTGGGAAAATGTCTTTCTATATAGCATCCGGCACCCCGGTATTATTTCATGGACCTGTAGATTCTACACCGACAGAGTTTATTAATAGTAACAAGATAGGACAGACCTGCCATAGTAATTTGAAAGAAGAGATCATTCAAAAAATCGAAGCTATATTTGCCCCTGATTTTATTTCATCTTTCAAAATTAATCAGGAGCGTACTTTAGCTGAAGTATTCCATCCTGATAGATGTGTAGAGATATTTAACAAAACATTGGAACAAGTCAAAAAATAAAGAGATTATAGCTTTCACCATTCAGAATCAACATGAATAAGCAATTTTTGAACTCATATCCAAACCCCAATACTGACACGAAATTTTAAAGAAAAAACTAAAAACATGTTTAAAGATAAAACACTACTGATTACTGGAGGAACTGGATCATTTGGTAACGCAGTATTACGAAGATTCCTTCATTCTGATATTGGAGAAATCCGAGTATTTAGCAGAGACGAAAAGAAGCAGGACGATATGCGCAGAAAATTCTCTAGCGAAAAAATTAAGTATTATATAGGTGATGTAAGAGATGCCAATAGCATCAATGGTGCTATGAGAGGTGTTGATTTTGTGTTCCATGCTGCGGCATTAAAACAAGTACCTTCTTGTGAGTTTTTTCCCATGGAGGCGGTAAAAACCAATGTCATTGGAGCTAATAATGTACTAGAAGCTGCGATCAACAATGATGTCAAAAAAGTAGTCGTATTAAGTACCGATAAAGCTGTGTATCCTATCAATGCGATGGGCATGAGTAAAGCCATGATGGAGAAAACAATGGTAGCCAAATCAAGAACTTCATCAAATACTGTAATGTGTGGTACTAGATATGGTAATGTTATGGCTAGTAGAGGATCCGTTATTCCACTTTTCGTAGATCAAATCAAGAAAGGAGGTGATATTACTATTACAGATCCTAAAATGACGAGATTTATGATGACACTTGATGATGCCGTTGATTTAGTTCTATTTGCATTTGAAAATGCGAATTCTGGAGATATCTTCGTCCAAAAAGCTCCAGCAGCGACCATCGAAGTCTTAGCAAAAGCACTTAAAGAATTGTATAATGGAGATAATAATATCAAAATTATAGGGACTCGACATGGCGAAAAACTCTACGAATCACTAGTGAATAGGGAAGATATGGTCAAAGCGGAAGATCTAGATGGGTATTACAGAATTCCAGCTGATAATCGAGATCTAAATTATGAACGTTACTTTTCAGAAGGAGAAGAAGATATATCCAAAGTAGAAGATTATCACTCTCATAATACACATAGATTGGATGTGGAAGGTACTAAGAAATTATTATTGAAGTTAGATTTTATCAAAAAGGAAACGACAAAGTAACTCAATCCTAAACAATGATTATTCAAGGCGGAATACACCAAGATCCGAGAGGAAAAATTATTCATATAAATGATTTTGATATGGAACTGGTCAAAAGAATGTACCATTTTCACCAATCTGACGTAAGTATTATCCGTGCTTGGCAAGGACATAAAAACGAGATGAAATGGATGCATTGTATAAAGGGAAGCTATGCCGTTCGTATCGTAGAGTTGGATAGTATTGATAAGCCATCTAGATCACTATTACCGAAAGAATATACGCTTTCATCAAATAATTCTCAAGTACTACACATTCCTCCAAGACATGCCAATGGATTTAAAGCAATTGAGCCAAACTCCATCCTCATTGTATTTTCAAATATGAATGTAGAAGATTCTAATTCTGATTTGATAAGGTATGATCAAGAATATTGGGCAGGAAATTGGAATGAAACCCACAATGCCTTAACCTCGTAAGGAGAACTTTTAATTTCTACTCCCTTCAAGGTCGGGGTAAATAGAAATGCATCTCAAATCCAATAAAAGTAATATGAAAATAGGAATCACAGGACAACATGGTTTCATAGGAAAACATCTATATAATTACCTATCATTACAAGATGGAGTAGCACTAGTACCATTCGATAGAGCGTGCTTCGAAGACTCTGAGAAGATGAACTCATTCGTACAAACTTGCGACGTGATATATCACCTTGCAGCCATGAATCGGCATGAAGATCCACAAGTAATATATGATACGAATGTACGACTAGTGAAAAACCTTATCGCAGCTTGTGAAAATACAAACAGCACACCATGGATTATCATATCTTCCTCTACGCAAGAAGATAATAATAATCTATATGGAGACTCTAAGAAACATGGACGAGAATTGCTGGAATCATGGGCTCAGAAAAGTGGTGCTAAAACTACTGGAATGGTCATACCAAATGTTTTTGGCCCTTTCGGCAAGCCATTTTATAATTCTGTCTTCGCGACCTTCTGCCATCAAGTAATCAATGGAGAACAACCTACCATCATCAGCGATGGAGATTTGAAATTGATATATGTAAATGAATTGTCAGAAGCATTATTTAAAGTTGTATCAGAAAATAAAACAGGTAGGCAGATAGTGAAGCATAATCATGAATTGAAGGTTTCAGAACTGCTCTCAAAGCTGAATCACTATAAAGAAACATACCTAGAAAAAGGTAATTTCCCTGATCTAACGAATCCTACTGATTTAGCAATGTTTAACAGTTTTAGATGCTACATCCCTACTAATTATTATCCGAGACCTTTTACTAAACATAGCGATGACAGAGGCTCATTTGTAGAGATTGTGCGAGCTGGGACTACTGGTCAATCTTCTTTCTCAACCACTGTGCCCGGGATCACAAGAGGGAATCACTTCCATACTAGAAAAGCAGAACGGTTTGCCGTAATAAAAGGAAGAGCTAGAATAGACTTAAGAAAAATAGATACTGAAGACATCATTTCATACGAGGTAAATGGAGATAACCCTAGCTATGTAGATATGCCCATATGGTACACTCATAATATTACCAACATCGGAGACGAAGAACTTCTCACCATTTTCTGGATTAATGAACCCTATGACCCAGAAAATGCCGATACATATTTTGTAGGTGTTTAAGCTATCCCAATCCCCCATCATCTAAAAACCCAAAACCAATCTAAAAATGAAAAAATTTAAAGTACTTACAGTAGTTGGAACACGACCAGAAATCATAAGATTATCAAGAGTCATGGCAACATTAGAAGAATCAAGCAGTATCGAACACATCCTCGTTCATACAGGCCAGAATTATGATTTCGAACTTAATGAAATCTTTTTTCAAGATCTACAGGTTAAGAAACCAGACTATTTCTTGAATGCAGCCGGAACAAGCGCCATCAATACAGTGGGGAATATAATCAGTGCTATAGAACCGATTCTCAAACAAGAAGCTCCAGATGCATTTTTGGTCCTTGGAGATACGAACAGTTGCCTCTGCGCTATTCCTGCCAAGAAGATGAAAATTCCTGTATTTCATATGGAAGCTGGTAACAGATGCTTCGACATGAGAGTGCCAGAAGAGATCAATCGTAGAATCGTAGATCATGTGAGTGATATTAATCTCACCTACAGCACGATAGCTAGAGATTACTTATTGAGAGAAGGTCTACCTCCAGAGCGAGTTATCAAGACAGGAAGTCCGATGTATGAAGTATTAGCTACCTACAAGGACAAAATTGATAGTTCGGATGCATTACAGAGACTCGGAGTAGAAAAAGAAAAATATTTCGTAGTATCTACGCACAGGGCAGAAAATGTCGATCCTGATCATCAGTTTCTCAAAATCGTAGATATTCTCAATACTGTAGCAGAAACATACGATATGCCAATCATCGTATCTACTCATCCTAGAACAAGGAATAGAGTAGAAGCACTGGGAATAAAGTTCCACGACAACGTACAATTACTGAAACCATTAGGCTTTTTCGATTATGTAAAACTGCAAAAAGATGCGAAAGCAGTTCTATCCGATAGTGGCACTATATCAGAAGAATCATCTATTCTTAACTTCCCAGCACTCAACCTTAGAGAAGCCCACGAACGACCTGAAGCTATAGAAGAAGCAAGCGTAATGATGGTGGGGCTTAATAAGGAGCGTGTACTCCAAAGTCTAAACGTATTAGAAACACAAAAGAGAGGATCGGAAAGAAACCTCAGACCCGTATACGACTACAGCATGCCCAATGTGTCCGATAAAGTCCTAAGAATAATACTTTCATACACAGATTACGTCAATAGAGTGGTATGGAGTAAATAAAAAAGGAATAATGATTACACCTTCCACAGGGTTTGGAAAATAAAAAATATAAACATGCAAAAACTAATAACACTCATACTCATCTTAACACTTACTGCCTGCTGCAGCAAAAAGAAAGCGGTGCCGCTCGCTGATCCAGCAGAAGATTTAAGCATGGATACTTATACTGAGTCAGGTGTAGAAGTATATACTTCACTTTCTGGTGTTTCACGGGAGATGAGAACAAAATTACGAGAAAAGGGAATCAAACGTATAGTTCTAGTCAATGGTGGGCACCTAGATAAAGGGATGGACTACAAAGTAAGAAAGAATGATATTATTGACTATATAAACAATACAGTAAGAGATCCTAATTCTACAGCTATGGTTGTGCTAGATTTCGAAGGAGAAAAAATGGCAGAACTATACAAAACAGAAAATCAAAAAGTAGTGGATAATATCGTTGAATATTACTTGGAGATACTAGATATAGTCAAGCGAGAAAGACCATACGCCACAGTAGGTTATTACGGTTATCCATTTAGAGACTATTGGAATAGGAATGACGCCTGGAGAAAGAAGAATGAGCGCTTGTTACCCTTATTCGAAAAAGTAGATGCGATATTTCCTTCTGTATATGATTTTTATGAAGATGATGTAGACGTGAAAAAAGCTAGCGATATCTCCTATATAAAAGATAATGTAGAAGAAAGTCTTAGATTTGCGGAGATGTTCGGAAAGAAAGTGTACCCATTTGTATGGCATAGATACCACAGTAGCAACAAAAGAAGAAAAATGGAATTTATCAATCCAGATGAATTTGAAGATAGTATTGCTGCTATAGTAGAATCATCTTACAATGGGCTCAAAGCAAGTGGTATTATTTGGTGGAGTAGCGAACGGTATTTTTATAATGTAAGCCCTAGAGGCAAAGCAAATAAAAAGAATGCTGATGCAGATTTTAATAATTTTGCAAACGAGAATTCAATGGTATTTATAGATGCTATTATAAATGGTATAAAAAAGGGAAAGCGTGCAGATAAGTAAAAAAGAAATAGATAACTACTTAGCTATTTTACTTTTTGTGATGATATCTTTTGGTTACATTTTCAGTACTTTTGCACCTGTGTTCTTCAGTCTGTCTACCACACCTTTCAATATTTTTTTTCGAGGTATCTACTTAGCCTTAGCATTATATCTGATCTTAAGAGGATTCGATATGATTACTCAAAATAAGTATTCATGGACGCTCTGGTTCTTGTTGATGTTTTTGATTTTGTACTCCGCAAGGATGTTTTATGATGTCTTTTTCCAGGGTTTAGTATTCAAAAAGTCAATTGTAAACTTATACCTCTTTGCATATGGAGGTAATTTTATTCCTTTTCTGGCAATAGCCATCTATGCTAGGAGAATAGATACTCACAAATTATTAGTGGCTTCATGGGTAATGCTTTTTTTCTCAGCATTTCTATCATTTGTATTACTTTTTAAAATATTCGGAGGATTATCTCCAGAACTATTTATGCACAGGATGACATTGGAAACTGATAAAGGATCTAACAGTATCAATCCTATCACCATTTCATTATACGGATCCACACTAGCTCTCTTGTCTTTTTATTTTCTTCTTTTTAAGAATACTTTCCCAAAATTACTACTCGTCTTTTCCTTTACAATAGGATTCTCTCTCTTATTGATGGGAGCAAGTCGGGGACCACAGGTAACATTTTTTGTATGCTTATTCTATGTGCTGGGAACTTATATTTTTCGGAAGCGTAAGAGCATGCGTAGTAAGGTCCGATTGTTTTCTCTAAGTGGATTTGTGTTTATGATTCTTGCGTACTTTATTTCGCTTATTGACCTCGACAAGATTTTGATGTTCAATCGATTTGCCAACATCGGTAAGGGGCTCTCTAGTGACACTAAGGCTCGAGAGGTCAACTGGCAGCGAGCGGTAGACCAGTTCTTATCCAGTCCCATTATAGGCGATGCCTACATAATAAGGCCTTGGAATAATATGGGCTATGGAACATACCCTCACAACATATATTTTGAAACATTTATGGCTACTGGAATTATTGGGGCACTTATTTTATTTTCTGTATTGATCTCTTTTACTTTTAATAAAGTGAAAAATATAAATCAAGTCGCAGTCTATATGTTGTTTTTGATCCCCGCTATTTCTTCTAGTTTTTCGTCCAGTTTGTTTTTTAATCCTAATTTTTGGAGCGCATTGGCACTTATGAGCGGATTTGCATATATCCAAGGAAAATCATTATACATAAATGAATGAATTAGCACCTATAATACTATTCACATACAATAGACCTGAGCATACGCGCATTACGCTAGAGCATCTTATGGCAAATGATCTTGCAGACCAATCCACTTTATATATCTATTGTGATGGTGCCAAAGAAGGAGCTTCAAAGATGCAGTTAGATAAAATAGCGGAAGTAAAGAGAGTAATACGTTCTGTACAGTGGACAAAAGAAATCCATATAGTAGAATCAGAAAAAAATAAAGGACTTGCTCGAAATGTGATAGACGGAGTCACCGAAGTCGTCAATAAACATGGAAAAATAATCGTTCTAGAAGATGATCTAATGTTGAGCACTGGATTTCTTTCTTACATGAATACGGCACTGGATAAGTATGAGCACGACGATCAAGTAAAGCAAATATCAGGATTTTTATTTCCTATTGATATCGAGGAGAATAACGAAGCATTCTTTCTTCCGTTGACGAATACTATAGGATGGGGGACGTGGACTAAGTCATGGTCAGAGATAGACCTTACCGCACCAGGCTACGAAAAACTTAAAACTGATAAAAAATTACGCCATAGATTTAACCTAGATGGATCATACGATTATAGTAACATGTTACTTAAGCAGATGAAGAATGAAAATTTTGGTTCTTGGGCTATTCTTTATTGGTGGCATGTATTCAATCAAAACGGACTTGTATTATTTCCTGATTATCCACTGGTACAACATAATGATTTCGATTATTCTGGTACTCATAGTGGTTCAGATGATCATTACACTAAAGCAAATTGGCGAAGTGACTATACAATAGTTAAATACCCGGATGAAATAAGGGTCCACAAAGAAAATTACAATGTGTTCAAAAAATATATTAAAACGTATTCTAGATTTTCAATTGCAAATTTTAAAATAAAACTAAAAAAGCTTTTAAAAATTTGACTATGAATGCTATAATAAATAAACTTTTGAATAAAATCTTTGGAGCACAAAAAAGGTATAAATCAAAAATGAAATGTCATGAGACAACAAAGTTTTTACCTAATTTTTCAATCCAAGGAATGGGTAAAAACATTTCTATTGGGGAGTCTAATTTACTAGGGGTCAACATTATATTAGAAAGTAGTGAATCTGAAGTAATTATAGGAAACAATGTATATATCGGGAATAGTAGTATAATTTGTAAAGAAAAAGTAACTTTCGGTAATAATATATTAGTAGCATGGGGTGTAACTATCTATGACCATGACTCTCATTCGGTAGATATCAAAGAACGTAGACATGATATAGCTCAAGCATATAAAGATTACATAGATGAAGGTGGAAATTATTTAAAAAATAAAAATTGGTCATCGGTAAATTCTAAACCTATTGTAATTGAAGATGATGTTTGGTTGGGAATGGAATCATTGATCTTAAAAGGAGTAACAATTGGTCAGGGTGCAATTGTAGCAGCTAGAAGCGTGGTTACTAAAAGTGTGGCACCATATACAATCGTTGCAGGCAATCCGGCCAAAGAAGTTAAGAAATTAAAAGAATGAATTGGGAACAAACAATATTAGAAGTAAGAGCTAATCCAAAATATGTTGATTTGGTGAGAGAAGCATATCTTGGTCCTGATTTGGTAGAAAATGTAAAGAGATTTAGATTGAGTGCGGAGTTTAGAGAGACTATTTTGGAACTAGAAAAACAATTAGGATCCCTAAAAGGAAAAAAAATGCTTGATATTGGAGCTGGAAATGGAATTTCAACCATAGCATTTGCACTACACGGCATTCAGGTTTCTGCATTGGAGCCAGATCCCAGCAATACTATTGGAGCGGGGGCTATAAGGAGGAGTGCGCAAAATCATAATGTCTCAGGTATGGTTGATGTTGTAGAAGCATGGGGAGAATCTCTGCCATTTCCTGATGATCATTTTGATATTGTATATGGAAGGCAAGTAATGCATCATGCTCATGAATTATCTACATTCGTATCTCAAGGGGCAAGAGTGTTAAAGAAAGGAGGAGTATTCATGACTACGAGAGATCATGTGATAAAAGATGATAAAGATAAAGAAGCATTTCTCGAACGTCATCCACTGCATAAGTTTTATGGTGGTGAGAATGCATTTACGCTTGATGAATACAGTAATGCAATAACAGATGCAGGCATGAAGATAAAAAGAAGTTTGGATGCATCGGATACAGCAATCAATTATGATCCTTGGGGAAAAGAGAAAATAAAGGCGAAGTTTGGTTTCTTGGGTGGAGTACCCATAATCTCGACTGTATTGTTAAGTATAGTAAAAGCTAGGCTCAATAGAATTCCTGGCAGATTACATACATTTTTAGCTACAAAATAATTATAAGATGTTATCAAAAGAATTGAAGCAGTTATACGATGGGTATTATTCACAAGGAGTAAAAAAGAAGCGTCTTATTTCAGCGAAAGACTCGGTAAGGGAAATTAAGAATATTACAAAAGGGCTTGAAATCTCAAATTTGTTAGATGTAGGATCTGGAGATGGCACTGTGATAGAGGAAATGGAACAAAGCAAAGTATCAAATTCAATTTCAATCGCCGAAATTTCTGATAGTAGTATTGATGTTATAAAATCTCGTAATATAAAGTCAATCCTCGAAATTAAACAGTTCGATGGGTACAACATTCCTTATGAAGATAAATCTTTTGATATTTCCACAGCAACTTATGTATTGGAGCATGTTGAACATGAGAGATTATTTCTTCGTGAGATGGCAAGAGTATCTGATTATGTTTTAATTTCGGTGCCATTAGAAAATACAATTGGTATAGAAAAGGCTCTAAAAGCTGGAGTTAAAATAGGCCATATAAACTTTTATACCATTGAGACTTTTAAAAGTATTTTAGAAACGTCAGGGCTTGAGGTTGTGAGTATATACGCTTATACTACTTCACTGGAGTATGAAATGTTATGCTCAAAAAAATATGGTAGGTATAAATACTTAATAAGAAAGACTATTCTAAAATTGGCACCTAAAATAGCAAGACGATACTTTACATATATGGGTATCGCATTATGTAAAGCAAATACGGATAAATAGAAGAATGTTATTTAACAGTATAGCTTTTGTATATCTTCTAGTTACCACACTAGTCTTGTTCTACTCATTGAAGTCATGGCAAACCATGATTTTGGTGATATCGAGCTTTATATTTTATGCCTTCAATTCACCAAAACTTTTGGCGCTCCTTATAGTATCTGTACTTATCAATATCGTGGTAAGTCATCAGGTAGTGCATAGTAAAGGCGACAAGAAATTAGTAGCCACAGTAGGGGTGATTCTGAATCTTCTGATTCTTATATTTTTTAAATATTCACCATTGATTGGAGGCACATTTTTTCCAGAAGCATCCTCTATAGGCGAGTTTTTAGTTCAGATACCATTACCTATTGGAATTTCATTTTTCACCTTTCAGGGTATCAGTCTAGTGATAGATACCTACAAGGGAAGTCAAGTAGAAAATTATGAAAGTCTGGTACCTAAGTCTCTTTTGAAGCATAGCATTGATACTACATTATTTATATCTTTTTTTCCTCAGTTAGTTGCTGGGCCTATAGTCAAGTCCAAGGACTTCATTCCGCAGATCAAGACAAAGACACTTACAGACATCAATCGGCTCAAGTGTTTCAAAGATATCGTTACTGGATATTTTCTTAAGATGGTCGTAGCGGATAATTTAAGTGATTTTACTCTATATATGGTATATCCGTATTTCGAAACTAAGAGTGGGTTAGATCTTCTGGTGATGCTATTTGGTTATTCTATGCAGATTTTTGCAGATTTTGCAGGGTATTCATTGATTGCTATTGGTATAGCCGGTCTATTTGGCTATAGCTTACGGGACAATTTTATGTTTCCCTATATCTCTACATCCTTCTCAGAATTCTGGAGAAGGTGGCATATGTCTCTTTCCTCTTTTTTGAAAGAATATCTTTACTTTCCACTAGGCGGAAACAGAAAAGGAAAAACTAGAACTTATGTTAATCTATTTTTGACAATGTTGCTCGGAGGTCTGTGGCATGGAGCGGCATGGAGTTATGCAGTGTGGGGTGCATATCACGGTATAGCTCTAGGTATAGAACGGTTGTTCAAAGATAAATACGGAACAATAACAACAGGGTATTTGAAATTTATGAAAGGGGTATTTGTATTCTTAGTAGTTACGTTTGGATGGCTGTTATTTAGGCTACCAGAATTTAGTCATGTTATTTCATATTTGAAGAGTATAGTGACGAATTTCGGTTATGAACTTTCTCTTACGGATATTAGAAACATGGTTTTGATTATGTTGTACTCTTTGCCTGTTATATTATATCATTTATATTATAGATTTAAAGAAAAGTACCCTCAGTCGACAATAGCCAATTTTGAATATCTTGCCTATGGAGCAATGATGTTTTTAATTTTTACTAACAGTGGATCTGCGGAAGGATTTATTTATTTTCAATTTTAGAATGAAGGGATTAATAATTAAATCAATAATCACTTTTCTTGTGGGCTGCATACTATATTCAGTAGTAATCAGCGTATTGAAGATAGAGCATTATAAGCCTATTAATCAACTACAAGGAAATAAGATTTCCATGGAAGAATTCTATTTTGATGATGGAGCAATGAATAAGAATTTTATTGTAGGATCGTCACTTTCATATAGATTAGAAGAACAATATTTTCCTAGTTTTTATAAAAATTTGGCATTAGGGGGAAGTAGTTCTTTGAATGGACTTTCGTTATTGAAATCCAAAGACTTTATACCTGAGCTCCTATTGATAGAAACGAATATCCTTACTAGAACAAAGAATCTAAAAAGCGTTAGATCATTAAAAAGGCCAAAGTCATTTTCTAGAGAAGAAGAGTTTTTCAAAAGTAATTTCAAAATTACACGCCAGAAGTATCAACCAGTTTCTTTTGTTCTAAATGTAGTGTATGACCTATTTTCATCTAATACGGATGAAAGCAGAAGGAAAATATCGAAAAAAGCTAGATCTTTGATGGAGAAAAAACAAAAAGAAAACTATGACATAACGCTCGAAAAAGATTCTTCAATGTTGATTATATTAGATAATTTGAAGTTTTATGTTGACTATTATACAGAAAAAGGGACGACGGTACATTTCATGGAACTTCCTATATCTTGCGAGATAAGTCAATCAAAAAAAGCGGTTAGTAGTAGAAACTTGATGAAAGAGTTTTTTCCACCATCAAAATATTCTTATCTAGATAACTTAAATTGCACTTCTATCACAACAACAGACGGAACACACTTGGACAAAATGAGTGCAAAACTTATGGCCGATCATATATTATCAGAAGTACAAAGAAAAGAAAACTCTCAATGAAAAAATATCTAATAATAGGCTCCAAAGGATTCATAGGTACTTGGGTGAGTAATTACTTCTCTCAGCAAGAAGGAATAGAAGTCTATGGATGCGATGTAGTGGTAGACTACGAAGCAGAGAATTATTTTTTGATAGATGCTAGTAATGCATCTTTCGAGAAATTATTTAGTGAGCATGATTTTTACTGTTGTATCAATTGTTCGGGTGCTGCAAGTGTTCCGGCATCTATTAAGAATCCATCGAGAGATTTTGAGTTGAATACTCATAATGTTTTCAAACTCCTTACAGCCATCAAGGATCATAATCAGACTTGCAGATTTGTAAATATGTCTAGCGCTGCAGTATATGGCAATCCAGAGTCTCTACCTATCGTAGAAAGTCAGAAACTAGGCCCTGTATCACCGTATGGTACACATAAACTAATGGCAGAGATGATATGCAAAGAGTTTAGTGACTATTACGATATAAATACGGTGGCACTTAGGATATTCTCTGCCTATGGTGAGGGACTCAAAAAACAACTCTTTTGGGATTTGCACAAGAAGGTAGAAAATGAAGAGTCTATCAATCTATGGGGAACAGGAGATGAATCTAGGGATTTCATTCATGTACAAGATTTGATACAGATTATAGAATTAGTGCTTGCAAAGGCAGTTTTTGAAGGAGAAACTATCAATGCTGCCAATGGTCAGGAAATATTTATAAAGGATGCAGTGTCTAATTACTACAGTAACTTCGAAGAAAAAATAGAATTTGGTTTTTCTGGTATGGGTAGGAAAGGAGACCCTAGCAATTGGGTAGCTGATATCAGTAAGATTACGAGTTTTGGATATGAACAATCGGTATCGTTTAGTGATGGATTGAAAAGATATCACAAATGGGTAGAAAGTATACGGGTTAAATGAAGGAAAAGTTGAGAATAGGCATATATTTTACATCAGGATCCAACTGGCTAGGAGGTGTTTACTATTTGATAAATCTTGTTAATAGCTTCAATTATTTGCCCCAAGAAGAGCAAGAAGAAATCAGTTTTGTGGTTTTTTACAATGACGAATCAGAACGATTTATCAAGCTTTTTTCTTTCCCTCATGTGGAATTGGTGAAAATAAAATCGATAGATGCGAAAAAAGCATTTTTGAAATCTATGATATTGCGTAGAAATTATTTTTTGCCGTCAGAAATAAAAAATACCAATTTGGATGGATTGTATCCTTTCAATGATTTTCCTGTGCCTACGGATATTGGAACAAAGTTAGTATCTTGGTATCCTGATCTTCAGCATAAGTTTTATCCTGAGTATTTCGAAAAGTTCAAATTGTGGCAAAGAGAAGTACGGTTAAAAAAACTATTAAAAAATGGGCAGCATCTAGTCTTTTCGAGTAAAGATGTAGCCTCTCATTTTGATAGGTTTTATGCTACAAGGAGCATAAAAGATACTGTGCTTCCATTTACTTCGTTGACTGACGATACTGAGTTTGTAGATAGAGACACAGTAATGAAAAAGTATGGGCTGAAAAAGCCATTCTTTATGGTTTCGAATCAGTTCTATAAACACAAAGATCACAAGACCTTGTTGAATGCTATTGCTATTCTGAAGGCAAAAGGTATAGAAGTGTTAGTCGCAATGACAGGAAAGATGGAGGACTACAGAGATCCTACTTATATTGATGAATTAAAGGAAGTAATAGTAAAGCATAATATCTCTGAAAATGTCAACTTACTAGGAGTGATACCTCGAAACGAACAACTCTCACTCATGAGATATTCGATGGCAGTGATACAGCCAAGCTTATTCGAAGGATGGAGTACCGTAGTAGAGGATGTGAAGTCTATAGGAGGAGCAATCATCGCCTCTGATATTGAGATTCATAAAGAACAATTGGGAGATCAAGGCGTGTTTTTTAGTAGTAGAAATAGCCAAGATTTGGCAGAGAAAATGCTAAGTGTATCAGAAAATCCAAAAAATGCTACTACATCATTTGAATATGAAAAACATATTTTGATTTTTGCAAAATCATTTAAAAATCTCTTTTAATTCTAAGGCATAAAACACTAGATATCATCAGCAATAAAAACCTTATTTCAATAATAGTAGCAACATACAATAGCGCAGCTACATTGGGAGACACGCTAGATAGTATAATGTCTCAGTCATATAAATACTTAGAAGTCATCCTTCAAGATGGGGGATCTAAAGATAATACGATACAGATAGCGGAGAGTTATAATGATCCACGGATCAAAATATTCCAAGAGAATGATAAAGGTATTTACGATGCCATGAATAAAGGAGTCAGTAAAGCAACAGGAGAGATTATCGGAATTCTGAATTCGGACGATGCCTATTATGATGACAGTGTTTTGGAATCCATAGTCGAGACTTTTGATAGAAATTCGAATCTGTCCGTTACTTATGGAAACTTGGAATACGTAGATATGACGATGACAAAAGTGGTGAGATACTGGAAGTCTAGAGAATTTGAAAAGAAATTATTTTATATAGCTTGGCAACCACCGCACCCTACTGTATATTTAAGGCGCTCCGTTTACGATACAATTGGTAACTTTGACCTGAAATATAAAATTGCTGCCGATTTCGATTTGATGTTTAGATTATTTTTTATGACTGATCTTAAATCACAATATCTAGATAAGACTATCGTCAAAATGAGAGTAGGAGGAGAAAGCAATAGATCGTGGAAAAATAGAATGGTTCTTCTAAAGGAGTATCAATCTATCTATTCAAAACATGGACATATGCTAATCGGGCCACTGACAATAGTAAATCGATTGCTAAGCAGACTGTCACAATATAAATTTGGTATTAAATGAGCAAACCTGTAATACTTTTGGGGCTAAACGAGCTTAACTTTGATTATATAAAATACTATATAAGTCAAGGGCATCTTCCTTCTTTCAAAAAGGTGATTGAAGAAAATGGAATTGTAGAAACAACATCAGAATCTAAGTATGAATTACTGGAACCATGGATTCAGTGGGTGACATTGCATACTGGCAAGACTTATGATGAGCATAAGGTATTCAGACTAGGAGATATTGAAGATAGAAAAGATCTGAGTCAGATATTCGAAGAAGTGGAACAAGCTGGAAAAACAGTAGGAGCAATATCCCCTTTTAATGCTGCCAATAGATTGAATAAAGCTAGTTTTTTTGTGCCAGATCCGTGGACAAAGACAAAAGTAACTGGATCGTTTTTGATCAATAAACTATATGAGGGTATTCACCAATCAGTAAATGAGAATGCAGATTCTAAATTGTCAGTTTCTACTTTGATTTCAATCTTGTCTGCGGTATTACTCAATGTAAGTCCTTCAAGATGGCCACATTATATCAAAGCATTCTTAAAAAGAAAAAAGCCTGGATATAAAGCAATAATATTAGATAGCTTATTGAGCGATGTGTTTTTCTCTTTGTGGAAAAAGAATAAACCTGATTTTGCCAATCTATTTTTGAATACAGGTGCACATGTACAGCATCACTATTTATTTAATTCTCAAGCTTATAAGGGAGACCAGAAGAATCCAGAATGGTATTGTCCAGAAGGATATGATCCATTTATAGAAGTATTGACAGAATATGATAGAACGATCGGGAAGTTATTGAAATCTGGGGCCACACTGATCATTGCTACAGGATTACATCAGAATCCTCACGAGCATGTAACATACTATTGGAGACTTAAGAAACATGAAGATTTTCTAAAAAAGATCGGCATGAGCAATTTTACAAAAGTACTCCCTAGGATGTCTAGAGATTTCTTGGTCGAATTTAAAACCAAAGAGGAAGCTCTTGCAGCTGATCAACTATTGACATCGTACAAGTCATCAGAAGAGGATAAGGATATATTCAACGTAGACAATAGAGGTACAAGTCTATTTGTAGAACTTGTATACGATAAAGATATCACTGATTCTGCATCGATTATGTCTTCTATGAATAATATTAAAGTAGAAAATTTTAAAAAATATGTAGCTTTTGTAGCGATCAAAAATGGTGAGCATAATGGAACCGGGTATCTGATCACAACAGGAGAAAAAGTAGAGGCAAAAGTAATCCCGCTTAAAGACACAAAGGAGATAATAAAGAAAGAAATCTTCAAATAGATTTTATACTATATATACCTCATACAGCTAATCAAAATAATTTAGAAGAACAAAATGAGCATCGCTCAATCAAATACAATTATGAAAAAAGCATTAATCACAGGAGTAACAGGACAAGATGGAGCATACCTTTCAGAGCTATTACTAAAGAAAGGATATGAGGTTCATGGAATAAAAAGAAGGACTTCTCTCTTCAATACTGGAAGAATAGACCACCTCTATCAAGACCCACATATAGATAATAGGAAATTTATCCTGCACTATGGCGATCTAAGTGACTCTACTAACATCATCAGGATTATCCAGAATGTGCAACCTGATGAGATCTACAATCTTGGTGCAATGTCTCACGTAGCTGTAAGCTTCGAAGAGCCAGAATATTCTGCAGATGTAGATGGTATGGGCACACTGAGGATTTTAGAAGCAGTAAGGATTCTTGGTTTAGAGAAAAAGACTAAAATCTATCAAGCATCCACTTCGGAGTTATATGGAAAAGTGCAAGAAGTGCCTCAGTCTGAAACAACACCTTTCTACCCAAGATCTCCTTATGCAGTCGCTAAGATGTATGCATACTGGATTACGGTCAATTATAGAGAGGCATACGATATTTTTGCTTGCAACGGTATCCTATTCAATCATGAAAGCCCATTAAGAGGAGAAACATTCGTAACGAGAAAGATAACAAGAGCTGTTGCAAAGATAGGATTGGGCCTACAGGATAAAGTATATCTGGGAAATATGAATGCCAAGAGAGACTGGGGACATGCCAAGGATTATGTAGAGTTGATGTGGAAAATACTTCAGTTTGATAAGCCGGATGATTGGGTGATAGCTACTGGAGTGACAACAAGCGTGAGAGATTTCGTTCGCATGTCGTTCAAAGAAATTGGAGTAGAATTGGAATTCAAAGGAGAGGCAGAGGATGAGGTAGGTGTCGTAGTAAGTTCTACTAATCCAGACTATGCAGTCGAGATAGGACAAGAAGTAGTAGCGGTTGATCCTAGATACTACAGACCTACAGAGGTCGAACTTTTGATTGGAGATTCATCGAAAGCTAGAAAACTTCTCGATTGGGAGCCAAAATATGATGTAGAGGCACTATGTGCAGAGATGGTAAGGGCAGATGTTGTCCTCTTCCAGCAAAATCAAGTATTGAAAAATGCTGGATTCGACATCAAAAATGAATTTGAGTAATTAAGGGTATTGAGTCTTAGGTGTTGGGAGCTAGGTAATACCCAACACCTAATACCCAACACCCAAAACCCACCAAATATAATGAACACAACCGCTAAAATATACATCGCCGGCCATCGTGGAATGGTAGGCTCAGCCATCAAACGAAGATTGCAACGAGAAGGATACGCTAATTTTGTAGAGAGAACCAGCTCGGAATTGGATTTGAGAAATCAAGCAGCAGTAGAGGCATTTTTTCAAGAAGAAAAGCCAGATTTTGTATTTCTTGCTGCAGCCAAAGTTGGAGGTATACATGCCAATAATACATATCGTGGTGAATTCTTGTATGACAATTTGATGATTCAGAATAATATAATTCATGAATCTTACAAAAATGGGGTAAAGAAACTGATGTTCCTAGGATCTTCATGCATATACCCCAAATTGGCACCACAACC
Organism: uncultured Saprospiraceae bacterium; assembly: GCA_938007965.1. Classification (GTDB taxonomy): domain Bacteria; phylum Bacteroidota; class Bacteroidia; order Chitinophagales; family Saprospiraceae; genus CAJXUU01. The sequence goes on from CALLMH010000016.1 coordinate 106,073, forward strand.
ATTACAAGAAGACTATTTGCTCACAGGAATATTAGAACCTACAAATGAGCCTTATGCGATTGCAAAAATTGCAGGTATAAAACTATGCGATGCGTACAGAGATCAATATGGGTGCAACTATATAAGTGTGATGCCTACGAATCTATATGGACCTAATGATAACTATGATCTGGCGAATAGTCATGTGCTACCAGCTTTGATTCGAAAATTTCACGAAGCAAAGAAAGAAGGGAAAACGGAAGTGGTGATGTGGGGTACTGGATCTCCTAAAAGAGAGTTTTTGCACGTAGATGATTTGGCGGATGCTTGTTATTATCTGATGCAAAATTATGACGAAAAAGGATTGGTTAATATTGGTACAGGAACAGATATATCAATATTTGAATTGGCAACTATAATCAAAGAAATTGTGGGGTTTGAAGGAGACATCATTAAAGACACAACCAAACCAGATGGTACTCCAAGAAAATTGATGAATGTCGGAAAGTTGTCAAATGCTGGATGGACAGCTACTATAAAGCTTAAAGAAGGAATAAAATTAGTATATTCAAGCCTAAGCGATGAAGATTGGTTCTAATTTTTAAGAATTTTAATTTCAAAAATTAGATAATAGTAATCGGATTTGCATACAATATCCAATAACAACTTATCACTAATTGCGATGAAACACCTAATACCAATACTAGCACTTTTACTCCTTTCTATACACACAATAGGACAAAGCTGTTATCCCGACGGAGTCACCTTCATGGCGCAAGGCGAAATAGACTTCTTCTCACAGATATATCCTGATTGTAAGGAGATTGATGGAGATGTGATTATTGGACCTGAGATTAGTAATCTAGATGGATTGCTAGGAATTACTCACATTAATGGATCTTTGACTATTGAGAATAATCCAAACTTGATTGATTTTTCGGGATTGGATAGTTTAACCCAAATAAATGGATCATTAATAATCAATGAGAATCAAAACCTAACTAACTTCTCGGGACTAGATGGTTTAACTCGAATAGAACTCGAATTTAGAGTTACGAACAATAGTAGTATCACTAATTTTTCTGGACTGGAACAGCTGAATTTCATAGGTGCGAATGGAAGCCTAGGATTTAGTCAAGATGATCGAGATGTTGGAAATACTTCACTAGCTGTAAGCAATAATACAAATTTAATAAACTTTGTAGGTCTTGAAAACCTTGTCGAAGTAGGGACAATAGCTATTGCTGAGAATCCTAATTTAATAAATTTTGATGGATTTGATAATCTAGAAGAAATAGATGGAATGCTTTTTATTTGGGGTAATCCAATGTTGGAAAATATAGATGGACTAGAAGATATAGAAAGAATTGGTAGTGGATCACATGGCTGGTATTTTGGGAATGCGAGTATTATCACCACCAATGTTTCTATTTATATAGCTGGTAATGGATCCCTAAGTAGTATAGGTGGTCTTAATAATCTAAAGATAACTGACGGTTCCATTAAAGTAACTGGCAGTAGTTTGGAGGGAGAGATATTTCGTAGTATTCTTGAAGTAGGTTTAAATACCGAAACGAGATGGGTTTCAACAGTAGGTACAACTCAATTTGTACGGAGATTTTCGATTAGTGGTAGTCCTAATTTGAGTTTATGTGCCAACCAGAGTATCTGTAACTTGCTGACTAATTATAGTCATACAAGCTTTTCTAATAATGGTGTTGGTTGTTCTTCAAATGATGAAGTTTTTGAAGGTTGTGAAGATGTTGGAGCTATCTATCATTTAGCCTTCTATGATGTCAATAAAAATGGGATCTATGATGAAGATGAACCCCTAATAGAAGGAGTGAATTTTAACATAGGACCTAGTGATATTTCTATCACTACTAACGAGTTAACTGGATCGACATATTATCTTCATCCAGATACTTATACGGTAGATCTTGACACTAGTTTGTATTCTGATTGGTATCTCACTACAGATTCTGAGTCATATACGGTGGAGTTGACTCCTGAAAAAAGAAGGGATAGTTTGTATTTTGGTTTTCATCCAAACAATCTAGAAGCGGATGTATATTCTCATGTGTATTCGTTTCCATTTCGCTGCGACAAGATGGCTTCTATTGATGTTTCTGGTATCAATGGTGGAAATACTGTAATCAATAATGGTACACTATGGGTAGAAGCGGATTCTAACGTTTTGCAAATTGAGTTCGTAGACATACCAGATACCATCATCGGAGATGATCTATTTGGGTGGCATTTCATGAATTTGTATCCAGGTCATTCAGTCAAAAGGAAAATTAATTTTCACATTCCAGGCCCTAATGATTTTGAGTTAGGTAATCCGATAAATATCAAAAGTAGAATTGATTATACTGACAATGTTAGCGCAGGTTCAGAGTCGAGTATATATACACAAATACATGATTGTGAAAATGAAAATATCTCTAAGCAAGCTGCACCTGTACATCCTAATAATATTTCATATGGTGGAGAATATATATATTATACTGTAGAATTTCAAAATCCACATCTAGCTATTAGACATTTACTAACAATAGAAGATCAAATAGATGAAAATCTCGATATTGAAACTTTTGAAGTTGTAAGCTCTAGTCACCCTGATATATTGACAACCTCCATAGACAATAACAAGGTTACTTTTGACTTTAATGAAATGAACATTAGTGCCTACTTACCAGCTTTGGAAGAAACCTTTGATGAAAGTTACGTTTATGTAGTATATAGAATAAAACCACTTCCCGATACGGAAGAATATACCGTAATAGAAAACGTAGCAGATGTATTTCTAATTGATAATACTTCAACAAATCCTAATCCCGAAAAGTACACCACAAATACAACTCAAAATATCATAGTTTACACATCCGATATTTCAGTGATTTTTCACCCTGTTTTTTTTGATCTTAATGAAGATGGATTGTACGATAATGGAGAACCACTTTTAAATAATGTAAATGTAAAAATTGATCCCGGTTCCATGTGCTCCACGACCAATCAGATGACAGGAGGGTTGATTTACCTTTCTCCAGGTAGTTATACGATTAGTCTTGACACCAGTAGTATTCCGGATTGGTACTTAACTTCTGATTTTTACGAATATACTTTTGATTTGGATTCAGTAGGAATTAGCGATACTATCTACTTTGGAGTATATCCGGAAACCTTTGAAACAGAAATGAATACAATGTTGTTTTCTCAGGCACTTAGATGTAATGAATATGTGACAATGGATGTCTTAGCGGATAATAGTGGGAATACCATTGCAGATGGTATATTATGGTTAGAGGTGGATACAAATATAGTTGGTGTAGATTATATTGATATTCCAGATACTATTGTAGCACCCAATCTTTATGGATGGTATTTTTCAGACTTGTTCCCGCAACAAAATATCAAAAAACAAATAAGCCTCAAGATACCAGGCCCTCAAGAAGTTCTTATCGGAAGTCAATTGATGTTCAATAGTGAAGTCGTTTTTACAGATCAGAACGGTGAAGGCTCGGATAATTATGCGTATAGTCAAATCTTAGAATGTGCTTATGACCCCAATGATAAGTTAGTAGGCCCATATTATCCAGAAAACTATTCACTGTTAGATGAAGAGTTAATCTATACGATACGCTTCCAAAATACAGGCAATGCAGAGGCATATAATGTAGAGATCAAAGATAAGTTGGACGAACATTTAGATGTGAGGACATTCAGAGTAATCAGTAGTAGCCATGCAGAAGTGCTATCTACGACCATAGATTCATCGAATACAGTGTCCTTTTATTTTCAGAATATCTTTCTGCCAGATAGTACTACAAATTTAGAAGGGAGTCAAGGATATGTTTCTTATGGCATTAAAACTTTTTCAGATATCGATGAAGAGACTGTTATTGAGAACTATGCTGATATCTTTTTTGATTTCAACCCGCCGATCACCACCAATACAACGGGAAATGTAATGCTCAGCACATTTGACTTTGATGAAGATGGCTATGCATTATGGGAAGATTGCGACGATACAAACGCAGATGTCAATCCATCCTTAGCAGAAGTAGCGTACGATGGCCTAGATAATGATTGTGACACTTCGACATTGGATGATGATCTAGATGGAGATGGTTATGTGTTAGCAGAAGATTGCGATGATACTAATTCAGATATCAATCCAGACATAGAAGAAATCCCAGACAATGGAATTGATGAAGATTGTGACGGGAGTGACTTAACAACTGCAGTAAAGGAGATTGCAGGACGAGAAATCCACATTTACCCGAATCCAGTACAGCACCTATTAACAATATCACAAACAGGAGGATCCCATATAGACTTTAGAGTCCGACTATATGATCTTGGGGGTAAATTGGTGCATGAAACCACACAAACCACCGCTTCTCAATTAATAGATATGACGCTTTTTGAAAGTGGAATCTACTTTCTAGAACTTTTTGATAATAAAAGTGGTGATTCGATCACAGAGAAGATTGTGAAAGTAAGAAATTAATACCCGATATCCGACACCCAAATTAAAAAATGAAGGCACAACTAATATTAATCATAAACACAGTCTTGACCAATAACGATCTAAAGAATCTAGAAGAACTAGACAGTAATTTAGATCTACAGAATGACCTAAATATGGACTCTATTGTACTTGCGGAATTAACTGTGAGAATAGAAGATCAATTTGATGTCGATGTATTCGAAGATGGGATGATTCATACAATTGGAGATCTTTTGGAGAAAATTGAAAAAAATAATAATTGATTTCAGTACCATTAACAAAGTTTACGGATGATAGAGGTACTATCTGCATTGCGCAGGTAGGGTCCGAAATTTTATATGATATAGATAAAGTGATATACGCTAGGAATGTTGAGGATATTTCTCAATACGCAATGGCCACTGTTATAGTAGCTAAAGGTACTCTGGAGCTCACTGTTTCAAATTCTGAAATAACTGTAGATGAAGATGATTGCATCTTAATAAAAGATATAAGTAAGATCAATATGATGAGCCTATCTGAGGGGGGGATACTTATCATCATCTCACACAATAATGCAATACAAAGCAATCAATCAGATGTTAGATTTGACAAGGGCTTCACGGTAGGCGACTGTAAAATTTATTCAGCTAGCCCCTCAAACGTACTAGAACACAAAGAGTTCTTACCAGATTTGCAGCGAGTTTTTTACATTAAAAATGTAAAAAATGGAAGTGATAGAGGTGGGCATGCGCACAAATATTGTCATCAATCTCTGATCGCAATTGCAGGAAGCTTTGAGGTTCTTATTGATGATGGATGGTTACAAAAAAAAGTTTCTCTAAACTCACCTCAAGATATATTTCACATACAACCTTACGTTTGGGCTTTAGAAAAAAACTTTTCTGAAGACGCCATTTGTTTAGTACTAGCTAGTCATAAATATGATAGATATAGTTATATCGATGAATTAGAAACGCTAAAAAGTATAAAAAGTGAAATTCACGAATAGGAGAGTGCAAATTTCCGAATCGGCAGATATCCATCCCTCTGCAAAAATTGGGGACGGGACTATTATCTATGATAATGTGAAGATTGGAGCAAATACAATCGTAGCAAATGATTGTATTATTGGCGAACCAACTAACGATTACTATAGAAATGATGAATATAAACAGCCGAACACCGTTATTGGATCGGACGGACTTATAAGAAGTCATAATATTATATACGCAGGTGCAGAAATTGGAAACAACATTTCTACGGGGCATCATGCCATAGTTAGAGAAAACTCTAAAATTGGAAATCATTGCTCTATAGGAACATATACAGAGCTTCAGGGAGATTGTGAAATTGGTAATTATTGCAGATTTCAAAGTAACGTAAGTGTGGGTCAATTAAGTAGAATTGGAGATTATGTATTTATCTATCCATTTACAGTATTAACAAATGACCTAACTCCACCCTCTGAGATATATTGTGGATCCCAGATTGGATCATATACACAGATTGCTTCTTCTTGTGTGATCTTAGGCAATGCAAAGATTGGTCAACACTGCCTCATAGCGGCAAACTCGACCGTCGGAGGATTGTTTGAAGATGATTCATTTATCCACGGGAGTCCAGCAGTATATAAAGGCAAATTGTCAAAAATGCCATTCTTCAATCAAGAAGGAAAAAGACACTACCCATGGCCCCAAAATTTCGATAGAGGAATGCCATGGAATAAATCCGAACTAAAAACTCCAAAGGGTCCGAGCCAATAAATGCTTTTTCGTCCTTATGGGTCGGGGCAAAGAATGCTACCCCAACACCCAACACCCAACATCTTTTATGAATATCCCCTTTCTAAATTTCGACAAACGAAACCTTGAAATAAAGGCTGAGATTATGGATTCTTTTGAAGAATTCTTTGATAGTAATAGGTATGTTTTAGGTCCTAAGTTATTATCATTTGAAGAGGAGTATGCTTCCTTTTCTGGGACTGATTTCTGCGTAGGAGTTAGTAATGGATTAGACGCATTGAAGCTCAGTCTTAAGGTGTTGAATATTGGAGAAGGAGACGAAGTAATTGTGCCCTCTAATACATACATCGCTACCGTACTTGCTGTGACAGCAGTTGGGGCCATACCTATATTTGTAGAACCAGATGTGTCAACATTTAATATCGATCCATCAAAAATTACCGAAGCAATTACTAGCAAAACGAAATGTATCATTCCCGTTCATCTTTATGGTCAGCCATGCAAAATGGATGAAATAATGGACATTGCTAGTGAAAATAAATTATTTGTAGTTGAAGATAATGCCCAATCGCAAGGGGCAACTTACGATGGTAAGAGAACAGGCTCATTCGGAGATGTTAATGCTGTGAGTTTTTATCCTGGAAAGAATATTGGGGCATTAGGAGAAGCAGGTGCAATAACTATGAATAATAAAGCACACTTTGAAAAAGTGAAAGTGCTTAGAAATTATGGGTCGAGTCAAAAGTATATTAATACATTGATTGGATACAACAATAGAATGGATGAAGTCCAAGCTTCATTTGTATCAGTAATGCTCAGATATATTGACTCTTGGAATGACCAACGAAATCAAATTGCCAAAAAATATGAATTGAATTTGAAGCACATAGAAAACTTGATACTTCCTGAAATTCAAAATAACGCATACTCGGTTTGGCATCAATATGTAATAAGAACAGACAGACGAGATGAGTTACAGGACTATCTCAAAAACAATGGAATAGGGACTCTTATTCATTATCCTATTCCTCCTCATATGCAAGAGTGTTATAAGGAACTAGGATATAATAAAGGAAATTTTCCAATTGCTGAAAAAATGGCAAATACTGTATTAAGTTTGCCGATATATCCTGGATTGTCAGATATAGAGATTAAATACATAACAGATTCCATAGATAGATTTTATAAATGATAGCGCTGGTAAAGAAAATACTCAATATAGATCTGATAAAGGTCAGCGGACTTACAGGGATCTCTACAGTTATTCGATTACTGACAAGTTTGGGGTTGTCCAAATACTTAGCCATAATGATCGGTCCTTCGGGATTGGCAATTATTGGACAATTAACGAATGTAACACAGACGATGATTACATTTTGTACTTTGGCCTCTACTCAAGCGGTGACTAAATACGCATCTGAGTATAAAGATGAGGAACATAAGTACTATGAATTCTTGACAGGAGTCTTGAAAATGCTTTCTTTTTCCTCTATTTTAGTATCAGTCTTTAGTTTTTTTGCTTCTGATTGGCTTAGTATTAAAGTTATTGGTACAACTGAATATTCTACCATTTTCAAAATATTCGCATTTAATCTTTGCCTATTTACGCTAAATGGCTTTTTGCTAGCTATAATCAATGGTAAAAAACAATTTAAAAAGTTTGTTAAAATCAATATTATAACCAGTATTATCTCTGCTTTATTGACGATGGGATTGATATGGTATTATGGAGTCTTCGGAGGATTGGTATCATATGTGACTGCACAATCAATTATATTACTATTTACTTTTTATGCAGTAAAAGATGAAGCACTAAGGGTGTTTTCGGAGCTCAAGAATTATCAATTAAAACCTAAATTAGTAAAACAGGTATTAGCTTTTTCTTTGATGACATTAGTATCCATGTTGATGTATCCAACAAGTAAATTGATGATCAGGACTGAGATTATTCAAAATTTAGATTTGATGGCTGCGGGTATTTGGGAAGGGATGAATAAGATCTCAACCATGTTTTTGATGTTGTTTACGACAACTATTCCTATCTATTATTTACCCCGATTATCAGAGCTGAAAACACCGAAAGCATTAAAAAAAGAAGTATACCTTACTTTCAAAATCATAGTGCCAACAATTGCATTTCTTGCGATAGTTATTTATTTATTGAGATATTATGTGATAATCATTGCACTGTCCGATACCTTCTTACCAATGATGGATTTGTTTGCGATACAGTTGACAGGTGATATCTTTAGGGTTGTTTCTTTAATTTTTGGTTTTACATTAGTAGCTAAAGCTAAGATCACTCAATTCATTATTATTGAAATTTTAGCTATATTGGTATATGTAGGAGGCACTTTTCTTTTGGTCAAAGACTTCGGATTAAAAGGAGCCGTCTTGTCTTATTTGATGAGCTATATGTTTTATGCAGTAGCAAGTTTCGTAATGTTTCAGAGGAATCTTAAACTAAATGATGCGGCCTAAGGAGGAACTTTCAAATGCCTATTCATCTGCAAAAGAAGCAATGAATAGGTACTTTGCGCATGATCGATACGATCAAGGTCTATATGAAGCTGAAGTAGCATGCAACCTGGCGATGTCGTTTCCGATTCTCTACGATTATGTGGATGATGGACTAGAAGCCGTACTTCAGAAACAATTCGAATCTAAAATCGGGACAATTAAATACTCCCGCACCTCAAAAAGAATTATCTTTTATAATACCCAAATAGTAGATAGAGGGGCATTGACACAGCAGTATTTGAACTTCTTTACGAAGAATAATTATGATATATTATTGGTGGTTCCGCATAGGCAAAATGCATTGCTAGGTAAGGAAATTCAATCCTTTATAAAGGCAAACAAGAATGTAAATTTATTTTATCCTAAAGGACGGACTTTGTCAAAAATGTTGATAAGTCTTAAAACGAAAATAGAAGACTTTCGTCCTGAAATGTCTTTTATTCATTTAGTACCAGATGATGTTTTTGGTTTTAGTATTTTTTCTAATCTAAAATCAAGTGTCAGGTATTATATAGTTCATAACGATCATACCTTTTGGTTGGGAAAACGCTGTGCTGATTACTTCTTAGAGTTTCGAGATTTCGGTTATTTCATAGCGACAGAAAGGAGACAAATATCACCGCAAAAGATAATACGAGTACCATATTATCCTATTCAAGAAGACAAACAATTTAAAGGGTTCCCATTTGAACGAAAAGGGAAAGTCGTGGGGCTTTTAGCGGCAAACCCTTATAAGTTTATGTTGGACAAAGAGAAAACAATTCTCAATGTCCTCATTTCGAAGATAAAGGAACATAGGAACTTTGTAGTTGTCATTGCTGGTCGAAGATCTAAAGCATTGAATAAATTTATTGAGCAAAACAATCTGCACAATCAATTTTATTATTTGGGTCATCGAACTGACTTTTATGCACTGATGAAAAACGTAGATATCTACATCAATTCGTTTCCCCTTATTGGAGGACTGACGACTCAATATGCAGCGGAGGCAGGGCGACCTATAGTTTCCTATACGAAACCAGAATTGCTTTTTACTAATTCTGCCGAAGGTTTTCTGAAGTATTGTAAAGAGAAAATTACATTTTCTGATCTTGAGAAATTTAAAACCAGAATTAGCCAGTTAATAGTTGATGAAGACTTAAGAAAAAGTTTCTTGGATAAGGAGCTGATGGATACCGTTTCTAATTTGGAATTTGATAATAGATTATCTAAAATCATTACAAATCCCGAAAAATATGGTGAATCTAAACTATTGGATACAAAATTACGACACGATGATTCGATGTTTCTTGAATATTATCTTCAGCGCGAAAATGGAGTTCAAAAAATAAGAACTGCAATAAGGAAGAACTATGATATTCGTCGACGGTTTGGGGAATTACCTTTAATCTTTAGATTTGAAATGGCTAAATTGGCAAAAAAAATCCTTTACAGAAATAAGTTTTGAAGCACATATTTTATAAAAACAACCAGGCATCATTTTCTTATCAGGAGCTTATCGAAGCCTTACGTAAAGCAAGATCATTTTATAGTAGTTGGTCAGAGAGTAACTACCCCAGTTTTGTGATAAATGTATTAACAGCTTTGATAAGCGACAATGACCTAATACTCCATGACTATAGAAATGCTGTAAGTGAATCGATAGCGGAAATAAAAAGAGTAAATACCCGCAACATAAAAGATTCAGAGGAACTAATTAATATTTTACACAATTCAAAGTCGAATATTGGTATCTATTCATCGGGAACCACAGCCACTCCGAAACTTATCAGTCAGAGTGTGCAAAGATTGCTGAAATCAGTAAGAATAAGCGACGAATACAAACATTCGAGGTGGGCATTTACTTACAATCCATCGCACTCTGCTGGCATCCAAGTCTTCCTACAAGCAATCTGTAATCAGGCAACATTGTACGATTTGTACAAGTGCTCGAGATCAGAAATTATACATACGCTTGTTGAAGAAAGAATAACGCACCTTTCTGCAACACCTACTTTTTACAGGATGCTAGCTCCATATGATTTCATCCTCCCAGAAATAAAAAGTGTTACATTCAATGGTGAGAAATCAACAATAGAACTGATTGACCTTATAAGAGGAGTTTGTCCTAATGCCAGAATAAGAAATATTTATGGGAGCACAGAATCCGGTCCTTTAATGTCATCTGGATCTACTACTTTCAGAATTCCGGATAGGTTAAAAGACCATGTCAAAATAGAAGACGAGGAGCTTCTTATCAAAAGTGAATTGATTAGCAAATCTGTTGCAAATGAAGATTGGTACCATACGGGAGATCTAGTGAAAATAACGTCTGAAGATCCTCTTACGGTAGAATTTGTAACTCGAAAGTCAAAAGTTCTGAATGTAGGAGGCCAAAACGTAAGTCCACAAGAAGTAGAGGAAGTACTTATCAGTTATACTGGAGTCAAAGATGCTAGAGTATATGGCCGACCTAACAAAATGATCGGAAATCTTGTTGTAGCGGAGATTCAAATCCATAAAGGAACAACTATTCAAGAAAAAAAATTAATTAATTATTGTAAATCGTGTCTAGCGGCATATAAAGTACCAAGATTGATAAAATTTGTGGAGAAGATCGAAATCGGGAGAACTGGCAAGAAGCTCTAATAAAATACCACTTATATTTGGCATCAAAGACAAACCATTAGTGTTTTGTCCGAATATATTTAGACTTCCATTGTACTTTTACATCATAACAAATTTGGACAAACATCATACTAAATCATGAATATACTCCTAACAGGTGCCTCTAAAGGCCTAGGTCATCAAATAGCAAAAACACTACTAAAAGAAGGGCATACAATTTATGCCGTCTCAAGATCTAAAGGAGGATTGTCTGATTTAATAGTTGAATACCCCAATCAGCTGCATTTTTTATCTTATGACTTAGCGGATGCTGCCAATATTAAGAATTTGATTTTTAAGTCATGGTTGGAGGGAATAAAGTTGCATGCATTTGTAAATAATGCTGCAATGGCATATGACACTTTACTTACCAATATGAATCTTGAAAAGGTGCAAAAGATGACAATGATCAATCAAATCGCACCTATGATATTGACGAAGTATGTCATCAGAAATATGATACTCAATAATATAAAAGGTGCTATTATCCATATTTCTTCTGTTTCTGTACATACAGGATACAAAGGTCTATCTATGTATGCAGCAACAAAAGGTGCCATCGAAGCATTCTCTAAGAATACAGCTAGAGAGTGGGGAACCAAACAGATACGATCCAACTGTATCGCTGCAGGATTCATGGAAACGAATATGACTGATATGATGAATGATGAAATGAAGTACAGAATATATAATCGAACAGCGCTAAAAACAGAAACATCTTTGGAGTCTGTATCAGATACTGTTTCATTTTTATTATCAAATAGTTCTAAGTCTATAACTGGACAAGTTATGCACGTAGATAGCGGTACGATATAAATGAAAATTCAAACTAAAAATTTTAAGTACGCATACGATACTTACTATAAGGAGTGTAGTAGAAATCTAGCTGCAAATACTTCAGTTCTCGAAATTGGCGGTGGTGCCCACCCATCTATCCAAAACAGAAAAAATATTATTTATACGATAGTAGATCCTGATCATTCTGAGCTTAATAAAGCACCAGATGATGTTATCAAGTTAGAGGGACTCGTACAAGATCTAGATTCAGCAAAGAAATATGATCTCATTATTTCAAAAATGGTACTTGAGCATGTGTCTGATCCTGATGAATTTCATGATAAAGTACTTCAATTATTAACCCCAAACGGAAAAGCAATTCATTTTTTTGCTGGCAGACATTCTCTTCCTGCTTTGGTTAATCGATTGCTACCAGAATTTGTCGGTGATAACATTCTAAAACTATTAAAAAATAGAGATTTGAGTGATAGTCCGAAATATGAAGCGTATTACAAAAGAACCAAAGGGCACACTAAATCACAGAGAGAATACTTCTATAATCTTGGCTATGAAATAGAATCATATTTTTCATTTGTTGGACATAAGTACTTGGGATCTATACCAATTTTGGGATATTTGGAACAAGTGTATTCTAGATTATTGACCAATATGAAATTCAAGAATCTGGCCACAGTAGCATTAGTCGTATTAAAGAAGAATAGGTAAGTATGATAGAAAAATCTTCCCCAAACTTCCTCCCCGATGGTCCATGGACCGGCTTCTACGAAGAATATGGCAAAGAAGGCAACTTCCCAATGTCATGTACATTTACTTTCTCTGAAGGTAATATTTCTGGTAGTGGATCAGACGAAGTTGGCACCTTTACTTTTTCAGGTTCATACTCGAAAGACTATCAAGTTTCTATGAAGAAAACCTATCATACACATACCTTGCTTTATGAAGGACATGCAGATGAAAATGGAATCTGGGGAAAATGGTCATTTCCTGCGATGAAGTTTATTTCAGCTGGATTTCATCTCTGGCCAAAAAAAGGTGCGACAGAATCCATAGAAGAAGAGTTAGAAATTGAAGAAGCTATCGAAGAATTATTGGAAGTAGAAGAGCCGATCCAACTCTAACAAAGTATTCTGTATACATAGCATATGGAAAACCTCAATTTGAATAAAATATATATTAATCACTCATTTAAGTGCAAACAGAAATAGATGAATAAAAATACTGACCACTACATAACAATCATGGCAGGTGGAGTCGGATCTCGATTCTGGCCAGCATCCACAGAAGAAACACCAAAGCAATTTCTAGATATACTAGGGGTAGGGAAGTCTTTGATAAGATTAACTTTTGAGCGTTTCCTCAATT
>CALLMH010000017.1 GCA_938007965.1 uncultured Saprospiraceae bacterium
CCTGAACCCGTTACAACTATCGCTGTAATAATGCAAAGCACGAACAATGCGATCGCTAGACCCCATGTCAGTTTCTCTATAAAATCAGTAGATTTAGCTGCGCCTAACATTTGATTTGCACCTGTACCACCGAATGTAGAATCAATTCCTCCACCTTTAGGGTTCTGTATCAAAACAACTCCCATAAGAAGTACACAGACCAATGCTATTATTATAGTTAATGCTGTAATCATATTATTTCTTTTTTAGATTTTCTATTTTGGCTGCAAAGTAAGCACTTTTTTCTGGAAATATCAAGCCTAGTTGCTTATACATCTTCTTGGCCTTTTTTGTATGTCCTTGTGTCGCCATGATATTAGCGAGAGGCTCTGATATAATCATTTCGCTCTTCTTCACGGAGTCTTGAGCCACTTTAAGTACTTTGCTTTTTTTATTTTTCTTCTTTTTCTTCTTATCCTTCTTTTTACCCACGACCTCTGTCTTTTGGTTTATAAGACTCTCATTTTTGCCATTGATTGATTTCTGCTCTAGCAACCAATTGGTAAACTTTGATACTCCATCATAGTCTTTAAGTTTAAAATCATTCGTCGCAGATTCATTTACCACTACATATTTGACTTTATTTTTAATCTTCTTAGCCTTAGACTTAATCGGCTTGCCTGCCTTAAGCTTACTTTCTGTGACTATAGAACCTTCGACTTTTTTTATTGCCCCCTTATTATCATCGGCTAGTATTGTTTTGTTTTCTTTCTTTTTTGAAGCTTTCGATTTTTTTGTCTTTTTCTTGCTTTTAACTTTTTCACTTTTCGACTTTTTATTTTTAGTCGTTGATAGTTTAGCTTCAGTTTTTGACTTTTTATTTTTCTTTCTCTTTTTCTTTTTCGGCGCCGCTATCTTATCCTCTACTTTTAATTGCTTCTTCTTTTTAGATGTCGATACCTTAACTTCGTCTTTTGACTTTTTCTTTTTTTCCTCTATTAATTTGGACTTACTGGTTGATTTCTTCTTGTCGCTTTTATTATCTTGATCGGTGGCTTCTGGTTTTATTATTGCGCTTTCTGAAGGTACGCTATTTACATCGTCTGAGACTCCTATTACATAAGATTTATAATCTACTAACCCTGCATATTGTTCCTTTACTTCCGTTTCTTTTAGACCTTCTTCTTCCGTGACTTTATCTTCTACTGAATCAGACTCAACTTCCAGATCTGATTCCGCATTCGATTCTACAATAACCAACTCTTCCACATCCTCATCTGACACTTCTAAGATTTCGTTTTCTAATTCCGCTTCTAAGACTTCGTCCGCTTCAGCATGACTGACCTCATTAACTACCACTACATTCGGATTCACCTCAAGTAGGTCTTCTTCGAGAAGATCCTCAGACGTATCATCTACCAAATTATGTGCTAATACGGGCAATTCCTCTGTCGCTAGCACTGGATTAGTTTCTTCATTGGCTATATCAATGGGGTCATGAGATACATCAGATACTTCACTATCTACCAATTTCTCATCAGTCACCTTAGTATGATCCTCTTTGATCGATTGAGTAGCGAGCTCTTCGTCGGCTACTAACTTTGTATCTACTTCGGAGACCTTTTCGTTTGGCTCTTCAGCCAATGGAGCGACGTCCGCTTTAGTTTTAGACAGATCAGGCTCTACATCATCGATACTATTCTTGAATAATAATGGCTCATAATCTTCTGCAAAATATGTCCCATACCTGGAATTATCCTCATCTAAAGAGGATACGAACTGATCGCTTTTGAGATCCATCAGCAATCTGAGAGGCTGACTGTAGGGCATCTCTTCGACCCACTTATTAAGATCATGGAGAGAAATCTCTGATAATCGCTCCGGGTCCTCTAGGTAATATGCAATATTCTTTTTCATCGTAGACGAAGATATAGATATGTAGTCAAGAACAAATAAAATACCACTAAAAAATTTAAACTATTGAACCACTACTTACTTTTTTGACAAAAATCAGCATTATTTTTTTATAATTTTGCATAAAAAATAAGCTATGGAAGCGAAGCTCAGCGTAAACATAAATAAAATAGCACTCATTCGAAATAGCCGTGGAGCTAATTTTCCAAATCTATTGACCGTTGCGAAAGATTGTGAAGAATTTGGTGCAGAAGGCATCACTGTACATCCTCGTCCTGACGAACGACATATCACGTATGCCGATATTCCTCAGCTGAAGAGTATAGTTACCACTGAATTCAATATTGAAGGATATCCCAACAGAAAATTCTTAGATATGGTGATTGCCAACAAACCACATCAGTGTACCTTAGTTCCTGACTTACCAAGTGCGCTCACATCAGATAATGGATGGGACACAATTAATCAGAAAGAGTTTCTCAAAGACACCATTGCCGAACTGCAAGAAGCAGGCATTCGAGTAAGTTTATTTATCAACCCAGATAATATATTACTAGACGGAGCTTTAGAAACTGGCACTGATAGGATAGAATTTTATACAGGACCATATGCACATGATTTCGAACAGGACAAATATAAAGCAATAGAAAAATATGCATCCGCAGCAGATCACTGCAGCAAATTAGGTATTGGTATAAATGCTGGTCATGATTTGAATCTTAAAAATCTCAACTTCTTCAAAAATAACATTCCAGGTCTTATGGAAGTATCTATCGGACATGCGCTGGTAGTAGACGCTCTATACTATGGATTAAAAAACACCATACAGATGTACCAAAACGAACTTAAGCGCAATTAATTAGTTATCTTTACAAATGATGAGTATTCATATAATAATAATGGAATAGAATTTGAACTATTACTCACCAATCCCAAGTTCGAGTTTTGTAACAATCAGTTTAATTGATGCAAGTAAAATTATTATTCGTTTTATTCGCTAAATCCCTTTTTAGTGTCATAACTATCCTAGCGACTATATTCGATAAATAAGAAATTGCGTGAAATTTAAAAATCGTTTTATGAAATATTTTTGTGTTTTTATTATTCTAATATCTTTCTATTTTTCAAATGCTCAGAGCGACCCACTTTTCCAATTAGAAGAGAGTAAATTTATTGGAGACTTTATCGAAAAAAAACATGAATTCAACATCGATTTAGAAAACTTAAAACAAAAATTAGAAAATTCCCCAAATCGAAGCGCCGATAGAGATCAATGGAAAATAATATCACTTCCACTTGCAAATGGAGTAACTACTCAGATCAAAATCGCTGAGTCATCGATACTTTCTCCAGAAATGCAAATCGAATACCCAACTATAAAATCATATATCGTAGCTTCTCACAACAATAATAATGTATTCGGAAGATTGTCTATAACACCACTTGGTTTGACGGGGCTCCTGTTTACAGATGATGGAGATGTGTATTATGAGGTACTAAAAAATGGAAATAATATCGCATACATATCCAATGGTAAGGATAAAGTGCAAAGCTCTTGTGGGACCATTCATTCTGCTAATAAAACAGAGAATTACACCAACAGAGATTCTTACGGTGGAGAAACTAGAACCTTTAGAATGGCTGTCGCCTGTAGTGGAGAATTTTCAAATAAATACAATAACAACCTTACTACGATAAATTCAAAAATAAATGAGTATCTAACAGAACTCAATGCCATCTACGAAAGAGACATTGCCATCACATTTCAATTGGCACCCAACAATAATGATATAATATTCTTCAATCCAGCAACAGACGGACTCGATGATAATAATAGATTGCCGACTGCATTCGAAGTAATATCTAGTAATATGAATGCCGCCGACTATGAGATAGGTCATGTGTTCCACGAGTTAAATGATCCAGGAAACGGATTTTTTAATGGAAGTGGTGTAGCGGGCCTTGGCAATGTATGTGCGGATGGCTCTAATTGGTTCAACAATAAATCTTCTGGTTGGAGTGCTTGTGGAGGTCCATATACTACTTCATTTTGGATGGGTATATTCGCTCACGAAGTCGGTCACCAATTCAATGCTTCTCATACTTTTTATGGTACTTCAAATTTTTGTGGAGCAAGTGGACAACGATCACCAGGCAATGGCGTAGAACCCGGCTCAGGTAATAGTATGATGAGTTACGAGGGCACATGCCAGGCCAATGGATCCTGTAGCAATCAAAATATCACCCCTACTTCAAACTTCCTTTACTTCCATGGACATAGTATAAATCAAATCCAAAACTATATAGCAGGAGCAGGAAACTGCTCAAACGATACCCCGAATTCTAATTCTGCACCTGTGATCACTATGCCTCAAGACTACACGATTCCCATTGGCACCCCATTTTCATTATCCGCGAATGCTACCGACGCTGATGGAGATGCATTACTCCTAGGCTGGGAAGAAATAGATACGGATAATCTTACACTTTCTTGTCCAGACGGAGCGCCAAATGATGCTGCGAATAGCACTACGGCGCCATTATTTAGAAGCTTTGACCCATCTAGTGATGGAGGGATGAGGACTTTCCCGAAACTCAGCGATATATTGAATAATACGCAAACTTTGGGAGAAATCCTCCCTAATGTAGGTAGAGATATAGATTTTAGGTTTACAGCCCGGGCAGAAGCTTTGGGTGGAGTATCTTATGAGGATATGACAGTCAACGTAGCTGGTTCTGCTGGCCCTTTTGAAGTACTTACAGCAAACAGCGCCGCTGGATATCAAGGTGGACAATCGCTAAATATGCAGTGGTCAGTGGCTAATACGAATGTAGCCCCAGTCTCCTGTACGAATGTCAATATACTATTCTCTACTGATGGTGGAGAGACCTTTCCTATAACCTTAGCATCCAACACGCCCAACGACGGATCACACACCATAACACTTCCATCTACAGGAACCAATACTGGAAGAATAAAAATAGAGGCAGTAAACAATATCTTTTTTGATATAAATAATGCAGATATAGTCATATCTAGCGATTGTAATCCAGTAGCGAGTTCTATACTCAATGATGAAGATGTAACGGCTGATGCTGGAGATCCAGCTTTAGATCTTGAAATATTAACTGGTGGACTTATCACTAATTTCGCTGGAACACTTACTACTTCTGATCCTAGTTCTACATTAATAGCTAGAAATGAAGCCACTAATGAATGCGCTTTATTCAGTGTTTCGCAAAGATACAAATCTATCGTCGTGGAAGTATTAGATACGGATACCTATACATTTACCCCAAATTCAGCATTTACAGATGTATTGAATATTTATAGCGATCAATTCAACCCAGCCTTTGGTCAGCAGTGCAATACCTGGCTGGCTTCTACTGCTAGTTGGAATCCAGTAACGACGAACATCTCATTCGCAAATTCTACTTCAGTGTCTTTGCAGGCGGGAGACATCATAGAAATAGTCCTTTCTGGATACTTTAGCAATAGTGTGGGCGATTTCGATGTAGTTTTCAGCTCTGACAATGGTGGTCAACTGGCTCAAGTCACTGATCCACCGAATGGATATTCTTATACATTCATAATATCTGATGAAAATGGAAACATCGTAAGCATAGATCCAGATACAGATCTCTCTGATGATGCTACATTTGCAGGAGGATCTTATACGATAGAGGGCCTTATGCTCTTCGGGACACCTGATTTATCCAGTTATATAAACCAGCCATTGAGCACCTTAAAAAATGCAATAGCTGCTGGTAATCCGTGCGGCCTATTTAGTACTAATGACAAAACTGTAATTATTAATGGTTGTACTCCAAGCACTAAAATTGTGACTTCCTTTTTAGACAATGGGGGCCCAGGGACCCTTAGGTCTGTGATCGCCAATAGTTGCCCAGGTGATGTTATCACTTTCTTAACCGACTTACTAGGGGTTACTATTTCTCTTGATTCTGAAATATTGATTAATAGTGAGCTTACTATAACAGGGCTAGGTATAAATAATACTATAATTTCTGGAGGATCATCAAATCGTATATTCAATAATTCCGCTGGGAACACGCTAACCCTCATCGATCTAGACCTAGAAGATGGATTCTCATCTACAGACGGAGGAGCCATTCTCAATAGTGGGACGCTCAATCTACAGGATGTACGTTTTGAAAATAATAAATCGGGATCAAATGACAAAGCGCTTACCAATGATGGAATTATAAATATCAGAAGCGGAAATGTCCAAATAAACAAATAAGTCCCTATAACTGAGCAAATGGGCAATGCTCAAACAACTAATCCATCGAGTAAGATCTCAGAATTCGACAGGATACTTACCAAACTAAATGAAGTGCATTCTATTTAATTGAAATATAGTTTTCAATTCAGCACTTATTCAACCATTTGTTTTGTGTTTTCCCGCGAATCATATTTTATTAAATATTTAGCATCCATATAGTTCTTATTCTCTGCCCTTTATAGTTTCTTTGCTCAAAGATTAAGAATTATTAAAAATAAAAAATGGGAAACATTTTAATTAATGATGGCTTACATCCATCTGGGATCAAAATGCTCGAAGACGCAGGGCATACCATACAAACAGAAAAGATAGCCCAAGAAGACCTCCTTGCTCAATTACCAAAATTTGACGGTATCTGTGTAAGGTCCGCTACAAAAGTACGAACCGACTTAATAGATGCGTGTGCTAATCTGAAATTCATCGGCAGAGGAGGAGTAGGATTGGACAACATCGACGTAGATCATGCAAGATCAAAAGGCGTAGCTGTACTTAATACTCCTGCAGCATCTTCTAGATCGGTTGCAGAACTTGCATTCGGACATATGCTATCCTTATCAAGATTTGTATATCAATCTAATAGGCAGATGCCCCTCGAAGGCAATAGCAACTTCGGTACACTAAAAAAATCATTTAGTAAAGGTGTAGAACTTGAAGGTAAGACACTCGGAATCATAGGATTAGGCAGGATTGGTCAAGAAGCTGCAAAAATCGGATTGGGTCTAGGTATGAATGTCGTAGGAGTGGATCCGTACATCAAAAAGAATGTAACCATCAAATGTAAAATTGGAACGTCATCTGTAGATGTAGACATCAAGTCTATCTCAATGGATGAAATGCTAGCTCAGTCAGATTTCATTACTATGCATATTCCTTTTACTGGAGCGGCAGTGTTAGGCCCTACAGAATTCGCCAAAATGAAAAAAGGAACATTCTTAGTAGATGCCGCTAGAGGTGGCACAATTGACGAAGATGCACTACTAGCCGCTCTAGAAGACGGTACAGTAGCAGCAGCTGGTCTTGATGTTTTCATCAATGAACCATCTCCTAGACAAGATATATTATCTCATCCAAGAATATCACTGACACCACACATCGGAGCCTCTACTTTGGAAGCTCAAGAAAAAATAGGAATAGAACTCGCTTCGAAAATCATCGAAGTATTAAAAGGGTAATTGGCCCTCATTAATTAAATATAATGAAGAGGTCATCTACTTAGTTGTATTTGACCTCTTTTCTATACAATAGATTATAAAACAATCGATCTATGGAAATTCTAAATAATAAATACGTTTTTTCAGGTGAAGTCGATGCACTTCAACTTACAGAAAAGTATGGCTGCCCACTATACGTTTATGATACCGCCATTATAGCACGACAATATAAGCGATTAACAGATGCCTTTAATGTCGACAAACTCAAGATCAATTATGCATGTAAAGCATTGACAAATATCAATGTATTAAAATACATAAAATCACTTGGTGCTGGGTTAGATACTGTATCTATTCAAGAGGTCAAACTCGGGTTAATGGCCGGATTTGCTACCGAGGACATAATATATACTCCAAATTGTGTTTCATTAGAAGAGATAAAAGAAGCACTCGACTTAGGTGTGCGGATCAATATTGATAACCTAAGTATACTAGAACAGTTTGGGAATCAATTCTCTGACAAACCTGTATGTATAAGAATCAATCCGCATATCCTAGCGGGAGGCAATTCAAAAATATCAACAGGCCATATTGATAGTAAGTTTGGGATATCATTTCATCAAGTCCCCCATATACGCAGGATAGTCGAAGCTACAGGAATGAAAGTGACTGGTCTACATATGCATACTGGCTCTGACATCCTTGATTCTGAAGTATTCATACAAGGTGCAGACGTACTACTAAGCATTGCAGAAGAATTTCCTCATTTAGAGGATATTGATTTTGGGAGCGGATTTAAGGTGGATTATAAGAATGATGGAATCGAAACAGATGTAGAAGATCTTGGAATCAGAATATCGGATCGTTTCAATGAATTCTGTGCCGCCTATGGCAGAGAATTAACGCTTATGTTCGAACCTGGAAAATTTTTAGTATCAGAGGCAGGAACATTTTTGGCAAAGGTAAATGTGATCAAACAAACTACCTCTACAGTATTCGCCGGAATCGATTCCGGATTAAATCACCTCATCCGTCCTATGTTATACGATTCATACCATAGAATCGAAAACATATCAAAGACAGAAGGTAGGAAAAGAATATATACAATCGTAGGTTATATCTGTGAGACGGACACATTTGGAATAAATAGAAAACTAAATGAGGTCCTCGAAGGTGATATACTTGCGTTCCACAATGCAGGCGCATACTGTTTTATGATGGCATCAAATTATAATTCTAGATATAGACCCGCTGAAGTCCTCATACACGAAGGGAAAGACTACCTTATCAGAAACAGAGAGACAATGGAAGACATCCTCAAGAATCAAGTGGAACAAGACATATTTTAGAATATAATCGCACTACAAAATAATCTAAACATGAGAATAATACTAGGATTGATAGTACTTCTTCTTGCTGCATGTCAAGCAAAAGAAGTATCAACAACCGGAAAATACATCAAAAATATAAATAAAAATACAGTTGTGTTCGAAGACGGCACCAAACTGGAATTAGATAACTGTAATACTTGTAGGACGATATACCTCACTCGTCATGCTGAGAAAGATACAGTTCCAGTAAAGAATCCAATTCTAACAAAGGAGGGTTATGAGAGATCGCACAAACTTGCTCAGATATTTAAATCAACGAGATTAGATGCAGTATATTCGACATTATACAATAGGACTATGCACACGGTAGACTCACTTACCAACATGAAGGGATTGTCCACTCAAATATACCAACCTAAGGAGATGAAAAGTCTATCCGGAAAATTATTAACCGAAAGTGACATGAAAAAAGTTCTCATTTCTGGCCACTCAAATACGACACCAGCATTCGCTAGCACGCTCATGGGTGCAAAGCAATTCGAACGAGGATTTGATGAAAGTGACTATGACAATCTACTTATCGTAAATGTCAATGAGAAAGGAGAAAAAATACTTTATCAATTGAAATACAAGTAACCTATTAAGATCTAGACACACTACAGTTAGTTACAGCCGTCCATCAAATGCATAATCTCGCTGACCGACAATTTTCACCTGATCCATATGGTGGTGTAGCGGATTAAATAACACATTGTATTCTTCTGGAATTATTGCAGACGGCACTTTAAGACCCAATATCTTTTTTAGCTTGATGAATTCATCACCTACTGTTTTGGTGGCAACTTGGGGAGGTATTTCGTTCCAGTTGTGCGGCGGTGATTCACACAATTGAATATACTTACTACTCACCTCAAAAGTTAGCAGTGTCATACCATGTCGGATTGGCATCCCTGCGGTATGAACCAATATTTCTAATGACGCCAATGATATAGAGGTCGAAGTATATATCATACGCACACCTTTGCTATTCCATCTGCCTCCTACCCGATACGCTCCTTCCCCATTAAGATGTTCCGTATATCTCTTATTACTAATTCTATAAAGTTTCATAGATGCTAATTGTAAACACCATATGCTAACCTCTCTAACTCATCCATCACAATCTCTACTCCAATCCCAATATCTAATAAACTCATAGGCGTGACATCACCAAGCCCTCTGATAGACCTCCTGATCCAGACATTAAAAACTTCTAAATCACCAAACACCTCAATACCAAACCTATAGAGTCTTATCAACTCAAGTAGCTTCTCAGAAAGATCAATATTAAGTGTTTCTTTTGATGATAATCGTCTTATAGTGCGACTATTTATATGCATAATATGGGCCATCTCATCTATATGAAACTCGGCCATCTCCATGAAATCAATAAGCGTCTCATACCCAAGACCGTCTTTTACTACAGACAAAAAGCTATGCTTATCATCTCTCCCCACATCACCTATTACTTTGAGTGGCGATGGCATATTATAATAAGCAGCTGCAGCTTCATTAGCTGAATGAGTGTCATCTAGATTATTGATATTATATTTTTTGATATCGTCTTTCATGATTACTTAATTTAACCAAATATACGTCTTATTTGTCGTTTTGTCAATTATTTTTTGACATTTATACAAATGTGTGCTAATATTATGAAATCCATTCTCAAAAATTGTGCTTTATTCAACAAATTAATTGACTTTTGTACTCAAATTTTAAAATTTGGTGTAGCAGCTAATCAAAAAATGGAGAATTATGGAGATGTCAAAAAAATATACCCCGTCTGAAATAGAAGGAAAATGGTACGAACATTGGATGGAAAAGAACTACTTCCACTCTGAACCAGATGAAAGGGAAGCATATAGTATAGTCATACCTCCACCAAATGTCACAGGCGTCCTCCACATGGGACATATGCTCAATAATACGATACAAGACATCCTCATCCGAAAAGCTAGACTAGACGGAAAGAATGCTTGTTGGGTACCTGGAACGGATCATGCATCCATAGCTACTGAAGCCAAAGTCGTAAAACTCCTCAGAGAAAAAGGAATCAAAAAATCAGATCTAACGAGAGAAGAATTTCTACAACATGCATATGCTTGGAAAGAAGAATATGGGGGAAAAATACTAATGCAACTTAGACGACTGGGAGCATCATGTGACTGGGAACGAACTGCATTCACTATGGACGAAATCAGATCTGAAGGAGTACTCAAAGCATTCGTAGATCTATATAATAAAGGAAAACTATACAAAGGACTCCGCATGGTCAATTGGGACCCCGAAGCTCAGACCGTATTATCCAATGAAGAAGTAATACACAGTGACGAGACCACAGAACTATTCCATGTGAAATATCAGGTGGAAGGCACAGCAGATTATATTACAATCGCTACTACCAGACCAGAGACCATCATGGGTGATAGTGCAATAGCCGTTCATCCTGATGACCCACGATATACTGCCATGAAAGGTAAAAAAGTAATCGTACCAATGGTCAATCGGAGCATCCCTATAATATTTGATGATTACGTAGATATGGAGTTCGGTACAGGAGCCCTCAAAGTCACCCCAGCCCATGACGTAAACGATTATGAAATCGGAAAGCGACATAACCTTGAGGTGATTGATGTTATAAATGACAATGGCACTATCGCAGAAGCCGCTGGAATATTTATTGGAGAAGATAGATTCAAAGCCAGGAAGTCAGTAAAAAAAGAATTAGACAAACTCGGTAATCTTGTATCCACCGAAAACTATAATCACTCCGTAGGAAGATCAGAAAGAACGAATGCCGTAGTAGAACCTAAGCTATCTAAACAATGGTATGTCAATATGGAATCTATCGTGAAACCTGCCTTGGATGCTGTCATGACAGATGAAGTAGAGTTCTTTCCCAAAAATCAGAAAAATACCTACAGACACTGGATGGAAAACATCCGAGATTGGTGTATATCTCGTCAGCTTTGGTGGGGCCATAGGATCCCAGCATGGTACCTGGGTGAAGATACTTTCGTAGCTATGAATGCTGAAGAAGCACTCGCACAAGCGAAAGAAAAAACTGGAAACAATGATCTAACAATAGAAGACCTCAGACAAGATGAAGACGCTCTAGACACTTGGTTCTCATCTTGGTTGTGGCCAATCACTCTATTTGATGGATTCAACTCAAGAGAAGAATTAGACTATTACTACCCTACCTCTGTACTGGTTACTGGATGGGACATCATATTCCTCTGGGTAGCTCGTATGGTTATGGCTGGATATGAGTGGGAAGGCAAGCGACCATTCGACCATGTATACTTCACTGGAATGGTACGAGATCAGAAGCGTAGAAAAATGAGCAAATCACTGGGTAATAGTCCTGATGCGATTGGCCTTATCGATAAATACGGAGCGGATGGTGTCAGA
Organism: uncultured Saprospiraceae bacterium; assembly: GCA_938007965.1. Lineage (GTDB taxonomy): Bacteria > Bacteroidota > Bacteroidia > Chitinophagales > Saprospiraceae > CAJXUU01. The sequence continues at coordinate 12,136 of CALLMH010000017.1, forward strand.
TTCGGCATGTTGAGTAGTTCCCCAGCTGGAGGAGACCTACTCTTCGATGAGAAACTATGCGATCAAGGAAGCAAATTCAGCATGAAACTATGGAGCGCCATGGGACTTCTCAAGAATCTAAAAATCGACGAATCCAAGAAACCAAATGATGTAGACCTTCTCGCTGCAAAATGGCTAACACATAAAATGAATGCTGTAGTAGCAGAGATAGAGCAAAACTTCAAAGAGTATCGCCTATCAGAAGCATTGACTACTTTATATTCGTTCGTATGGAATGACTTCTGTTCATGGTACTTGGAGATGGTAAAACCTCCATACGGTGAAGGAATAGCACCAGAGACGAGAAATATGGCTCTAGATATTTATGAGCAAATCTGTATTATACTTCATCCGTTCATGCCATTTATCACGGAAGAGATATGGCACCTACTGAAAGAAAGAGCAGAAGGAGATGACTGTATTGTAAGCTCTTATCCAAAAGCCAATGAATACGATGCAGCATATCTAAAAATAATAGATCAAGCTAAGGATGTAATCAGTAATGTAAGAGATATCCGAAATAAAAATGGTCTGAAAATGAAAGAAGAGCTTGATCTGTATGCCATTAAATCTGATACTATGACTACCCTCTTATCCACTGATGGCGTCTCTAATATGATCGTCAAACTAGGAAATCTAAAAGGTATAACAATAACAGAGGACGAGAATGTGAATGGGGCAAGTTTTATATCAGGAACTGAAAAATTCATAGTTGGTATGGAACAAAATTTAGACATCGATGCAGAGATAGCCGAAAAAGAAAAGGAACTCGAATATCAAATAGGATTCGTAGGGAGTATCGATAAGAAGCTATCCAACGAAAGGTTCGTGAATAATGCACCTGAAGCCGTCGTAGCTAACGAAAGAAAAAAAATGTCCGACGGTGAAGCTAGAATTAAAATACTGAAAGAAGAAATAGAAAGATTAAGGGGTATGAAGTAGTAATCATACTCTTTCGTAATAAAATATAGCCCTCGATGCATTATTTGTTTCGGGGGCTTTTTACGTCAATCAGGCATTTTGAAAATCTATTGGATCAAATTCATAATAAACTCCAATAGCTAGGGATATTCGTTATTTACGGATATCCCTATTTATTGCTGCCATTTTTATAATCTAATTAGGATCATCTCCTTTATAAGACTATATTCTATTAGTAATAACATAATCATTACTGCATTCAGAAGCTTATACTCTAGCTATAATATATAAAAAAGAGGATAGCACAATTAAGCACTACCCTCTATATATCTTAAAAAGTACTTGTGATTACTTAATCACTGACACCTTTTGAGTTGATATTCTATCACCAGCAATTACTTTGAATACATATGTTCCAATAGCAAATTCTGATACATCAAAGTTTACATTTTGCTTTCCAGCTACGATACCTAGATTTCTCTTAGCTACCAATTGGCCATTTAGATTTGTAACTTCGATAGCTACATCCGCAGCACTTCCAACATTTATTTCTACGTTAGTATAAACAGATGCAGGACTTGGATATACAGAAGCTAAACTAGCATCAAATACCTCAGTTGTAGAAGTTCCAATAGATAATAGACCACTAGCGATTGCATCATTATACTTCATTGACTTTGCATTTACAATTTCCCCAGAAGAATTAGTCACAATAGCTATCATATGCATATTATCTTTATTCCACGTACTGTTCATACTGAAGCTTCCCATTTCTTGAATGTAAGATTCACCCGCAGCATAGTTTCCAGAAATAGCTTCTTCGCCATTAAAACCACCTACAAGCGCTCTACCTACATGTGCATAAGGCCATAAGTTTGAGTCAAAAGCAGTTCCGAACAATTCGAATCCTCCCATAGCACCGTTTGCTCCGCCAGAATAATTATTTGCTTGAGTCCATTGTTCTCCAGCACCATTTTCACCAGCAAGCTCGTCTTCTGTAAGGATTACTGCAACATTATAATTTGCAGAAGGATTATCTTCCATTACTCTAACTCTTACATTAGAAGTCATAGATGAACCATTTTCTTCAGCACCTAATTCTACGATAACTTCTGGTGCAGTCATCATATTTGAAACAGACGGAGCAACAATATCACCTGGATCTAATACGCTCTCTCTATTAAAGATTACAGATGGGAATCCTGTAAAATTAGGGAAACTAGTAATCGCATTATCATATGCAGGAAGTACCATTGGATCATTTGCTCCATTGTGTACAGCTATACCAACAAAGTTATCTCCAAATCTCTTTGACATCTCATCTAGATATACAGTACCTCTTGGACACCATGGACACCATGTACCTGTAGCTTCTTCTACCACTACAGCTTTATCAGGATGCACAGCTATAGGCTGGAAGTTAATCGTCGCACTATTATCAGATACGTCCTCATCCTCTACTCCTTCTTCGTTTACATTATTTACAATAACCATTACAGAAGAATTATCTTCTCCTGTATTTACTTTTTCTTCGAGTACATATCTCACGCCTTCTCCTTTCTCGATGTTTAGTCCACTGAAAGACTGAGTAGTAGATGCACCTTCATTCACCATAGTTACATCAAATGAAGTAACTGGTTCATAACCATTATTGAAGAATATCCCTTCAACTGTGTAATCTACATTCTGACCACATGTATTTAATGTAGTCCCACCATTTACTGTCATGAAATAGCTTCTTCTTGCAGAATTAATAGGAGTATCACTAATTGTAATATCATCAATACCGACTCCATAATTCCAAGCTGCACCATCGACATACTCAAATGCTAGCTTAACATTATTACCAGCAAAATCATCAACACTTACAAGCTCGAAATCCCAAGTAACAGCACCATAGTTCCTAACTTGGCTCCAAGAAGCACCATCATCAAATGAAGCGTACACAATAAATGATTCATCCGCTCCACCATAATCAGCATCTAGAAAATAAAGATTTAGTTCCATAAAAACAGAACCTGTAACAGTTGTAAGATCAATATTTCCAGTTTCCATTCTACCGTTTCCAACATGCGCATTACCAAGTCCATCATCGTTGAAAGCCATAATATTGGATGTATTCCCAGCTAATGTAAAAAACTGAGAAGCTAATGATTCAGCAGTTCCATATGCCCATTCTCCAGTAATAGTCCAATCAGATGGCTGTCCAGATTCAAAATCTTCAGAAAAATAGGTAGTCTGTGCTGACACAGCCCCTACGAATAAAAATGCCGTTAAGACAAAAAGTAAAAATTTTTTCATAGTATAATAAGTTTTAAAATAGATAATAGTTATTAAATAGATGTAAACATAAATTACGTAACCCACAAAATATTATTTGTTGTCGAAAACAAATATAAATTGTAATCTTTGCTTATGTTATAATCAATCGACTTTGCGAAAATAGAAAAATTTATACTATACTCGACATTCAGTAGCTGAAATAAGTCTCACAGAAGACTTTAAGAATTATTTGTCTACAGACAATAATCTCTTCACTAAACAATTAGACTTACTCATAAAAAAACATCTTACAAATGATATGTGTTAATGACCTCTACTTCTTACATAAAACCAAATTAAATTTTGAAATAAAAAGGATAACATATAGAATACTAGCAAAGACGAAAGTGCTGTACATTAGAAAATTCTAATTATTATTAAAAAAATAATCTCATATTTAAACCGAAATTAAATTTTAGAAAAGTCGAAATCTATTTTTTTCTACACCCTTACAAAAATTAAAAGACTAACTAATCATCAGAACCTCTCAAAATCATAATACTCTCCAATACTAAAACAATCCATATGAAGCATACAGTAATAATAGGAAACGGCATAGCAGGGACCACAGCAGCTCGATGGCTAAGAAAACTAAGTGATCAGAAAATAACTATGATCTCCTCAGAAACAGATCACTTCTTCTCACGTACTGCGCTCATGTACATATATATGGGTCATATGAGATTCGAGGATACTAAACCTTACGAAGATTGGTTCTGGGATAAAAACAGAATAGAACTCGTAAAAGACCATGTAAACACTATAAGCTACAAAAATAAGACGCTTGGACTTGAGTCGGGTAAAGAAATAGTATACGATAACCTCATCCTAGCCTTGGGATCCAAGTCTAATATGTTTGGGTGGCCAGGTCAAGACTTAGAAGGCGTGGGTGGACTGTACAATTTTCAAGATCTCGAAAAGATGGAAAAATATTCGCCAAACTTAAAGCGTGCTGTAATATGCGGTGGTGGATTAATCGGCATAGAGATGGCGGAAATGTTTCATTCTCGAAACATACAAGTGACAATGCTCGTAAGAGAAAACAGCTACTGGAATAATGTCCTCCCCCCTGATGAATCTCAAATGGTAAGCGATCACATCAAAAAAAATCACATCGACCTTCGACTAGGGGTAAATCTAGGAGAAATAAAAGATGATGGATCAGGAAAAGCTAAGTCAGTAATCATCAAAGAAACAGGAGAAGAAATACCATGCGGATACGTGGGCCTTACCGCAGGAGTAAGTCCTAATGTAGGATGGCTCAAAGAATCAGATCTAGAAATAGAACGAGGTATCATGGTCGATAATAACCTAACCACAAATATACCCGACGTCTATGCCATAGGAGATTGCGCTCAACTAAGAACACCCAAACCAGGCAGAAGAAACATAGAAGCTATATGGTACACAGGAAGGATGATGGGAGAAACAGTAGCCTACAACATCACTGGTAAGCAGGTGGATTATGATCCTGGCATATGGTTCAATAGTGCAAAATTTATAGATATGGAATATCAAGTATATGGAGATATGCCAGCAAAACATGATGAAAATACGGAATCTCTCTTCTGGAAACATTCCGACAATGAAAAAAGTGTACGAATCAACTATGATAGTACGTCGAAAGTCGTAAAAGGATTTAATCTTTTTGGCATTAGATATAGACATGAAGTCTGTGAGAAATGGATCAAAGAACAAACTCAAATAGAAACAGTAATCCAAAACCTAGGACTGGCAAACTTTGATCCTGAATTCTACAAACAGTATGAAGGAGAAATCGTCAAACAATACAATCAAAAAACGGGAAGTCAACTGACTCTCAAAAAGAAAAGAGGACTCCGTAATGTCTTGGCATTCTTAAAATCTTAACCTACAAATTAGATTATTCTTCAATTACCAACTCAAAAAAATACAATGAAATTAATTCAAAATATAGGCTTGTGTTTGTTTATCGCATCACTTTTGGTTTTCACAGGAATGCTTGGTCTAGGCACGCAAAAGTTCAACACCTCTGAAATCCCAGGTAAAAATGAATATCACAAAGCCGCTTTAAAAAAAGCAATAGAACAGACTGGCTACGCTGATCAAGAATTTGGTAATATCCAATTCGTATCAAAAGTCAAAGAAATAGTGACAATCGCAAATAAAAATCAAGAGGATAGTTTTAAAAAAGATGGACTTCCTCCAGGTGTTGGAGAGTGGGATTTCAGATTTGGTGGGTCAGCTGGAGATTATATCAATAAACTTACGAGTAGCTCTATAAATGATGGACCTGTCCAAGATAATCCGTGGTTATTTTTCTTTCTTACCTTCGGATTAGCAATTATTGGTGGTCTATTATTTATAGTTCCGAAGTTCTTTGAATCGCCAGGAATAAAGCATAATGGCATATATCATGACTCCTTGACTAGAGGTCTGAAGTTCAATTTAAGAACAGGCCTCCTCATCTTTACGACTATAGCCGTTATTGTCTATGGATTTATAAGAGAAGGCAATCTATTTTGGCCAATAGTCACCGCTGTAATAGGGGTTTTGATCACATACTTTGTATTCATAAAAGAGAGATCGAAGGAAAATAATCCTCAAAGATCAGCATCACCAATCCACACAGGATGGCTGGGTGTAATTGCAGGATTTATTCTTATAGGCTTCTATATACTTCTCTATTGGAAACCGGAATATATCAACAACTGGGTCACTATGGTCACTCCTCTAAGCGAACTCCTAAATGGGGGACAAGCTAGTCGATGGTTCCTTTATGGTCTTATGTATACGATCATCATGTTGGTCATGGGCATAAGAATGCTCGCCAAATATCAACATAACAAATACCAAAGAGTAAGAACTTATTCTGTAATGTTTTTTCAGACTTCATTTGCATTTTTGATTCCTCAGATCTTAGCAAAATTCAATATGCCAGCTCCTGATTTAAAAAACATGTGGCCTCTTGACTATTCATTCTTTTTTGACTACCGATTAGACGAATTAATAAAGAGCGGTAATATTGGGATTTTTATGTTAGTATGGGGCATTGTCTTATTTTCGATAGGTGTACCCGTTTTCGTATTTTTCTTTGGTAAGCGATGGTACTGCAGCTGGGTCTGTGGATGTGGTGGATTAGCTGAGACTATGGGAGATCCATTCCGACAGTTATCTGATAAGAGTATGCGAGCTTGGAAGTACGAAAGATATATCATACATGGGGTGATGGTGGCCGCTGTCGTGATGACTATAGGCGTTCTATACACCTACTTTACAGGCAGTTACAGTATATTAGGCTTCAATACAGCAAGCCTCAAATCTTGGTATGGATTCTTCATCGGTGCAGGCTTTGCAGGAATTGTTGGAACAGGATTTTACCCGTTGATGGGAAATAGGGTTTGGTGTCGATTTGGCTGTCCACTCGCCGGATACCTAGGTCTGATCCAACGATTCAGATCTAAATTTAGAATCACGACTAATGGTGGACAATGTATCTCTTGTGGCAATTGCTCGACGTACTGTGAGATGGGTATTGACGTAAGATCATATGCACAAAAAGGACAAGACATCGTGCGATCAAGTTGTGTGGGATGTGGTGTATGTTCTGCCGTATGCCCAAGAGGTGTGTTGAGATTAGAAAATGGACCCAATACAGATTCAAGTAGAACAGAAGAATTAAGAACCATCCATATCAGTGAAGGCGAAATCAAAATACTAAGCTAAGATAGGAATACCTAAATTATTACTCTACGTCCACCAACCAATGAGATTGGATTTTTTGAGATTTTTTCTATACCCAAAAAGTATAATTGAGATCATTGGGCGAAGGGACCTTCTTATGCAAAAAATCGTCTATTTTATGAATCTAACGCTAGAATCAGAAAATAAAAAGATCAAGATAGTAGTAATCGGAAAGGTACAAGGCGTAGCTTTCCGATACTATACAAAGATGAAAGCTGATGAACTAGGTCTGACGGGCAGTGTCCAAAACATGGAAGATGGAAGTGTCGTCATATTCGCAATGGGACAGAAGAAACAAATAGATGTAATGACTGCATGGTGCCATATCGGGTCACCTGCATCCTACGTCTCTGAAGTACTCGTTCATGAAATCCGAATCGAGGATACTCAGCTTTCCTCTGATGATGAAATGCCACCCTCAGAACGGTTTATTATTTTGAGAGCCAGTTAATTTGATGTAACTTGGATCTGAATATACTGTAAGCCATGAAGAATATCCTAGTTTTAATATTTACATTTTTCATATTGACACCATCTTATGCTCAATTCGTAGAGTTTGAAGATGAAAACTTCAAGGCATACCTCATCAGCTTAGGCATCGATACAGATGGCGATGGCGAAATCCATGAGAGCGAAGCAGGAGAAGTTACCACACTTCATATTGAGAATTCTGGAGCGACCTCAGTAGTCGGCATTCAATCGTTTACAAATCTAGTGGAGTTATCTTCTGTTGATTCTGAAATAGAAGTCATAGATGTGTCCAATATGATTAAGCTAGAAGATATAAAAGTGGACAGTGATTTAAACACCCAGCAACTCATCGCACAATATTGTACAGCGCTAACTAGTATCTCTGAATACAGCTTTCAAATGGAATTGGAGCTACTAGACCTGACAGGATGCACCGGACTTATCGACCTATACTTCTATTCAAATATGGCGAATACGATCATTTTGAAAGATTGCACTAACTTGAAATCGCTCGTCCTAGAAGGCGGAGGAGTGCTGCATAACCAAAGAATAGACCTAAGTGGATGTTCTTCCTTATCACAAATCAATGTAGACGGAGTATTTGATGAAATAGATGTATCAGGTCTTGCCTCTCTACAAAATATTGAAATTCGTGGAGAAATAAATTCCTTTGTATGTACGGACATGCCAAGTTTGGAAAATCTGAAGATAGAAGGTGGTCTTTTGTTCGATTTAAAATTAGAGAATTGTCCATTACTCGACGCAATAGATATGGATGCCTTTGGCATTTCCGGAGTTATAACATTGAATGATCTCCCAGAACTGACCTATCTCCGACTTGATGCTAGTACTTCTGAAAACATATCAATTACCAACTGCCCAAAACTGATTGATTTCTACATTTTTGCAGGGCCTATCGACACATTGGACCTTACAGGGTGTACGGCACTTACAGGCATTGATGAATTTAGCTTTATCGATGCATCAAACTTGATTCTAAAAAATTGTATATCATTCACGGAAATTGACTTAACTAATACGATAATTCATCAATCGATCAATTTTTCTGGGATGATATCGTTGGCAGAAATTAATCTCAATGACACTCCTGAGACTATAATTCTGGACGGTTGTTATAATCTTAGATTATTTAATGTAAATGATTTCACTTGGACTAAAAGATTAGATTTCTCTAGCTGTACAAAACTGGAAGAAGTCAATTTATCAAATACATTTCAATTAGAAACCCTAATCTTAAAGAACGGATCTAAGGAAACCCTACTAATCCAAGATGCATCCGTACTATCAGAAATATGTGTAGATCCAGATGAATTTCTAGAAGTACAGAGTATAATAAGCGCTCTCAATCTACCAGACGTAAATATTACGACCTCCTGCGAATTCACAAATGCAGGTCTACCTTTTCAAATCACTGGAAAATCTATCTTAGATATCAATGGTGACGGCTGTATCACATCATCACAAACACTTCCTTTTTCCAAGTACTCTATTACAGACACACAAGGCGGAGAAGGTTTTTTCTTTGCGAATAGAGACGGGCAATATAGATTTTACCTGCCCGAAGGTGAGTTCGTCTACAAGCCCGAAGTACTCTATGGTAACGACTTATTTATAACCACACCGATCGAAGATTCTGTATCATTCCCTTCGGACGGTGCAGAGATAGTAAAGGATTTTTGTTTTACGCCTGGCATACCAGTGGATATCATTGAGGTCACCTTGATCCCATTAGAAGCTGCACGTCCTGGGTTCGACGCTAGATATCTCATTACGTACAAAAATACTGGAAATGTAACCAGAGGAGGTGATATAAAACTAGACTTCCAAGATGATCGCATGGATCTCATAAGTGCGACTCCGATGGCGGACGTCCAAGAAGTAGGATTCCTATCGTGGGCATTCGAAGATCTAATACCATATGAGATGCGATCTATAGAATTCTCTATGAATCTCAACTCTCCGATGGAAACACCTGCACTCAATGGTGGCGACATCTTAGAATTCGAAGCTATGGTCGGACCGCTTGGTAATCAGACAGTGACTGCATACTGGTCTAACTTGAATCAAGAAATTGTCAATTCTTTTGACCCAAATGATAAAACCTGCCTCGATGGAAATATCCTAGAACCATCCATGGTCGGTGATTTTGTAAAGTACATGATACGGTTTGAAAATACTGGAACTGCAGAAGCCATCAATGTGGTCGTCACAGATAGTATTGATGCTACAAAATTCGACATCAAAACGTTGGAAGTGATTGATGCTAGTCATAACATGGAAATAACAATTGAGGGGAATGTCGTGGATTTCATATTTAAAGATATCTACCTACCATTCGAAGATGCTACAAATGATGGCTATGTAACCTTTAAGATCAAAACATGGGATGATTTAGTACTTGGTGATGATTTGAGAAACAAGGCAGAAATCTATTTCGATTTTAACTTTCCGATTATTACGAACACTACATCCACAGTAGTAATGGATCCACTATCAATAAAAGTAGAACATAGCGTCACAAATCAGGTCTCCCCTAATCCTACTGGAGACTTCGCCGATATCATTAGTACCGAACCCATCTCGATGATAGATGTACTCTCGATTGATGGAAGAATACTCCGCTCAGTATCATATGAAGATAAGAAAACAATACGTAGATTACACTTACGAGATCTCAATCCTGGTCCATATTTCATAAAGCTAAGACATAATGATGGGTACTCTATTGAGAAAATCATAAAACTATAAATATAGCTCCGTTAAAATTCCTTCCATTATTTGCGTAATTTTGAATAAAATAAAATTTCATGTTTTTTCCAGTAGGTGATACACAGGTACAAAGAGGATACAAACCTATCGTGGCGTATAGTTTTCTTGCTTTAAATATTTTGATATTCTTATATCAGTTTTCTCTAGGACCAGACTCCAATCAATTTTTGATAACCTATGGTTCTATTCCTTCCGAAATCACGAACGGTCAAGATTATTATACACTCATCACGAGTATGTTTTTACATGGAGGATGGATGCACCTGATCGGAAATATGTTATTCTTATGGGTCTTTGGTGACAATATAGAAGCGACTATCGGATCAGTTAAGTTCTTATTGTTTTATATATTCGGAGGGATAGCCGCGAGTGGGGCTCATATATTTTTCAATTGGGACAGTAATATCCCGTGTGTAGGTGCGAGTGGGGCTATCGCCGCTATCCTCGGAGCGTATCTGATTATGTTTCCAAAGTCTAGGGTTAAGATCTTAGTGGTGATTCTATTTAGAAATTTTGAGGTTCCAGCATTGGCATTTTTGGGCCTGTGGTTTGGTCAGCAGTTATTGTCGGGTGTCGGAGAGATAGGCAATACAGCGGAAACTTCGGGAGTCGCCTGGTGGGCTCATATTGGTGGATTTGTATTTGGGGTAGCATTTGGATTTCTACTCAAACGGATGATCCGAAATGATGTGAAAACCAAAATCCCGTCACTTAAAGATTACACCTAAGTTACATGTCCAAAATAATACCACTCAAACAAAAATCTGACGCAGAACTTATACAAGACTATAAGGATGGTAAAGCGGATATCAGCATCCTCTACAACCGATACGCTAGATTAGTATATGGATCATGTCTAAAACACTTTAAAAATAAAGCCGATGCTGATGATGCCGTAAGTGAAATCTTCTCATTAATCAGTAAAAAATTAAAAACACATGAGGTTAAGAGTTTCAAATCATGGCTATATACAGTGACTAAAAATTACTGTATTGAAGTATTGAGAAAAAATAATCGTCAGAGAGATAAAATAAGTACCGCAGAAAGTATGTATTCAGAGACCATTTTTCATCCTGATAATGTAGAAGATGAACAAATGATCTACAAACTATCCAAATGTATGGAAGCACTGCCTCCAAAACAAAAACAATCCATCGACTTATTCTACTATCAAAAAATGGGATATAAAGAAATAGCTCAACAACTAGATATATCATGGGATAAAGTGAGATCATTCATACAGAATGGGCGACGAAATCTCAAAAACTGTATCGAGAAGAAATAATAAGAACATATAAAATATAAAACTCAAATACCAAAAGACAAAAGACACCTATAGCCTATCGTTTATTGGTGATTTTGTAAAAGATTGCTTAATTTTGAAAACAGAGGCAATCTTCTAAGAAATAAAAATAATGACCGAATATTCAGAAGAACATTGGAACAAATTAATAGACCAATATCAGGATGGAACCATCTCTCCGACTGACCGTTTCGCCTTAGAAAAAAAGGCCTTGGACGACCCGTTTCTTTTCGATGCATTGGAGGGTTACGCCCTGATGGACGATGAAAAAGAAACTATAAATAAGACAAGGTCCAAAATATTTACCCTGCCAAGACTTGCCATGGCTGCATCATTAGTGTTTTTAGTATCTATGATTTTCCTGATGAAAGAGGATAAGTCTACCGAAATTACACAGAATGATAAAGTAGCGATGGCGCTTCCAGAAGAGAATAAGGAATCATTGCAGAATGAAGATGACCTCCAACCCAAAGAAGAGACCGAAGCAACAATCACCTCAGAAAAGAAAATTACAAATACTCCAAAAAGAAAAACATCAGAAAACAACGAGGGTCAAACCACCCCAATCCAAAAGCAATCCAAGAATAATAATGATGGCCAAGAAGTGACAAAAAGTAATAAAGAATCCGAAGCCGTAATCAACGAACAATCAAACCAATCATCAGACGCTTCGATCGAATCAGACGTAGAAGAAGTTTCTAATCTCGAGCCCACCACAGATGTAAATGTCATCACATCACAAAAGGAAGCTGAATATGAAACGGTCGCAAATTCCAATGAAAATAAATTGCTGCCAGATACTGAAGCTGTTGCCGACATTACACTTTCATCAGAATTAGATAAGAATATTGAGTCAAAGAAAAAGTCGGCCCCACCATTATTCTATGTGGTAGAGCCCCTCATCGGAAAAACAGACTTTGATGAATACATCCAGCAAAGAATAAACCAGAGGAGTGATTTGAAACAAAATCCTACGCAAGAAATAGTAATTGAATTCTCTATTGATAAGAATGGGGAAATTGGCAATTTCGTACATATCACCGAACAGGGTACATGCAGTGCCTGTGGATCATTTGCTATAAATATACTTCAAAATTCTGGAGTATGGAGAACCATACCCGCTGGAAATGAGGGCAGAGCTAGATATTCATTTAAGTTCTAGTGGAGGTGAGTTCGCAATCATTATCCTACAATGGCGGTCGCTTCTATCTCAATCATCATATCCGGATCTATCAACGATGAGACTTCAACCATAGTAGTAGCCGGTTTTATCTTCGAAAAAACTTCTCCATGTGCTCTTGCTGCATGTTTCCACTGACTCATATCTGTGATATACATTCTCGTCCGGACTACATCTTCTATGGTCCCTCCAAGATTCACAATCGCATCTTCGATAATAGTCAATATTGTTTTTGATTGTATGTACAGATCTTTCTTGCCTATCACGAGTCCATCTCGCACAGATGTAGTACCAGACACTTCGATGGTCTTCCCCACTTTTACAGCCCTACAGTATCCCGCTATATCTTCCCATTCAGCCCCAGAATTGTATCTCTGTCTATCCATGAAATAATGAAAAATTGATAAATCAAGAAGATTATATATCAGAGACCATTCAATATGGACTCTAGGGATACGAGAAGTTTAGAATTATCGGCAAATGCTTCTTTGGGAAGTACCACTTTGATGATACCGAACTCATCGATAATGAACATTCTCGGGTTCCCTAATTCTGCACCATATGCCATCTGGCCGAATATCTCTCCATTTGGAATGACATCTAAATCCATAGGATTCTGACGTAGATACTCTTGAACCTTTGCTTTAGGCTCTTTGGCGAAACCGATAACCTTTAGATCCTTATTTCTTTCTTGCAGCAGAGTCATTGCGCCTACCTGATCTGTCGCTACAGCATCTTCTGTTGACCAAAACCATAGAATGACATTCTTCCCTTTATAATCTGGCAGATAGTGCTCTTTTCCATTTACATCCTTAGCTAGAAACTGTTCTGCAATATGCCCCTCGAATGCTCTTACCATATCCTTTGTAGGCGGAGAAAACTTAGCGAATTCTACAAGAAAATGACCATTGGCACTGGTCTGAGCTGAGCAGTCAAACTGTAAAAAAAGTACAGCAAGTAAAACAAAAGTAATGTGTTTCATCTATTTACGTATTATTATTTATTCAAATATAACAAAAAGTCTGCCAATGAAGAATGTGTGAAATCTGCATTGGGATCTCTACCATGTGAGATACGTACTGTTATCATTTTCAATGCCTTTCCGAATTCTATATCACTCACAGAATCTCCTACCATGATGGATTTTCTAAAATTAATATCAGGAAAATCCCCTTTGGCTATAAATCCCATTCCCGGGTTCGGTTTTCGATTTGGAGAATCTTCCCACGCAAGATCAGGACAATAATAGATCTCATCAATCCGTCCTCCACTCCATGCGATCGCATCTATCATTTTGTCATGTATCTCAGCTATATCTTCGTGTGTCATCAATCCTTTTCCTATTCCTTGCTGATTTGTCACGACGATGATTCGCCCAAACATAGTCGAGAGCATACCAATAGCTTCAGATACCCCCGGCAATATCTCAAATTGCTTTGGATTCATAACGTAGGTCCCATCGAGTTTCTTATTGATTACGCCATCTCTATCCAAAAACAGAGTCCATTCGCTGGTAATATCTGGGTATTGCATATATGATTAGTAGCTATTTATAAGTTCTTAAACGAAAATATATCTTAAATACGTTCTCGAAATTTGAATTAATATTACCAAATTGAACTTCGTAGTGCGTCTTAGATTTACTACAAAAATAGCATAGCATATGATTAAAATCTGATAGAATGAGAAAATTATAAAAATAATAAACTAAGTAACATTAAACTCGAACCGTACAACTAATTACATAATTACCCAATCATGCAACATAAGACTAACTTATACATAGATTCAAAACAATAGTTTGACAATTAGGATCTCGACCAAACATCTATAATCGACATACACGCACAGGCTACATTAAAAATTTATTAAAATAGATTATTTTCATTTATTCTATTTAGAAAGAATAAACCATGCAGAAAAATATCAACTTAGGTTATTGATATAATGCTTAATCATCCACCTCATAGCCCTGTCTTATGCCTTTCTCTATCGCTGGCACTCCACTCTTCATCCACTTTGGCATCGGAGCATCCATGAGATAGTAATCAAAGAACTGCTCCATTCTAATATTAAAATCTAATCTATTCTGCCATTTCACAGGCCAGTGGGGTTCTCCATTATAATTGAGAAACCAAGCTGGTTTTCCAAGTCTCCTAAGACCATTGAAGTATTCTATACCCTGATACCATGGGACTGCACCGTCGTCGTCATTATGTAAGATTAGTACAGGTGTCGTCACCTTATCCAAGTTGAAAATTGGACTATTCTCGAGATACAAATCTGGATTCTCCCACAATGTTGCTCCGAGCCGACTTTGTGTTTTCTCATATTGGAACATCCGACTCATCCCTGAGCCCCATCGGATACCTCCGTACGCACTTACCATATTGACCACTGGAGCCCCTGATTCTGCACATTTGAATATATCAGTCTTAGTAAGTAGGTCCGCGATCTGATAACCGCCCCAACTATGCCCCTGTACACCAATCCTGTCTCGATCGATAAATCCGAGATCTACGACTGACTCTACTCCAGGTATCACAGCATCATAGCAACTCTGACCTGGGTGACCATTTCTGTAGACAATATCTGGATTAAATATTACGTACCCTTTGCTAGAATAGTAGCTATAATTAATCGTAGATCTATGAGCGTATGGTGCTCTATGATTGTGAAGTCCATCGGAACTACGCTCGTAGAAATTCACCAGCAGTGGATACTTTTTTCTCGGATTGAAATCATCGGGTAAGACCAAAAGACCCGTCAACTCTACGCTGTCTAGTGATAACCACTTATGCAGCTGGATGTCACCCCAATTGTAATTGTTTTGTTGTGGGTTTGCATCACTCACCTGTGTATATTCTAAGTCCATCTCCTCGTCATAAAACATCTGGGTATGTTGTAGGTCCGGAAACTGTGTATACGATTCTTCGGTAAATACATAATCGTTCGACTCCCTGGCTTTGATTGGTCGGCTATCCAACTTGAAATCTCCCTTATGTACGACTCTTGTATTATTGTACTTCAAATCTAAGAACTCATACCCATGTGACTTATCTACCTCATTGAAGCTATGTAACATCAGAAAATTAGAAGATATATCTATGATCGAATTTTCTAAATCAAAATCCATATATCGATATATTGTTTTAGTTTCTCGACCTGCTGTGATCCGCTTAGGAACTTCTACACCTAGTGGATCTACTAGCCATAGATCGTATCTATCGTATATGATGATGTATTGCTCGTCATTAGTGTATCCTGCGTATCCATAGGCTCTTGGATCCATGGGCCTATCATTCTGCTCATCATAAAAAACTCCTGTTTCCTCCGAGGTGATTTGTTTGATTTGGTTCGTTTCTACATTGTAAGCGAAGTACGCCTTCTTCGTAGCATTGTACCACATAGCGTACCGTCCTTCTGGAGATCTTCTCGCTCTCCCTCTTTCTTTGGATATGAATTTTTCTTTTTTTCCTGATTTTAGATTGATTCTATATCCGTCAAAGAAGTTATGTCCCTTCCACATTACATATTTTTCGTAAGGTTCAGTCCGAATCCCTATCGCATATTCATGATTTCTATCTTCATCGTACAATACTCGATCAATATCAGCTACCTGTACTATAGAAAATTTATTACGAGTGATATCGTACATACAACTGTAATCCTTTTCTTTATCTTCTTTGAGATCATTTTCTTGTCTGGTGTATAATTTACTGTCCTCGTAATGCCATACTTCTACATTGACTATTTCATCATCGAGCAGAGAAGTATCTTGTAATATTGCTGGTGGAGTGATAGAAAACATCAACCTACTCCCATCAGCCGAAAATCTAGGCGAATTGTAATTACTTATTTGATAGTCTTTTGGGAGAAAATTCGCTTTATTATCCACTATCATTTTGGCTTTAGCTTGACCTTTCTCCCACAGGTATAATTCATAAGGTCTTATTCGTGCTTTCGTAGTATCTCTATCCGCTATAAACGATAATCTTTCAGCGGTTTCTTGCCATGAGATTTTAGATATTTCCCCTTTTGTTTCTAATATATTAGTCCACTTTCTATTTTCGAATTCGTAATTATATACGCCTCCAGCCATGAGACCCTCTATCCCTGTAGATGTGGCCGCTAATCCCTGTCCGTCTTCTGCAAACTGATAATCGGTAGCATAGTAAAGTGTATCGGACATTTGACTTCTCAAATTCAATACTATAAGTTTCGATCCATTCTTTTTGCCTTCCTTAGGTAGAGTACTCAAAGTATCTTTGGACAGTTCTGCATCTTTTAGGTATGCGAGGTACCCTTTCCATTTGTCCGGCATTTTGAATGAAGTTACATTAGGTACCTTCGTAAGTACTTTTAGCTCTAGGTCATATATACAAAGTGTATCATTGGGCATATCCTCCTTATCGACTTTCTTTTTTTGTAATGCTCTTACGTGGTCATACGATGGTTTCATCATAAACACTACATATCTAGAGTCTCCGTCTATAGAAGACTCCCCCACTTTATTGAATGTATAAGTGGTCTCAGCCCTAGTATTATAAATTTTGAGTGTCTTATCTCCTTTTTCAGATTGCAAATGATATTTTATCCAGTCTCCATTATTAGATATTTGTTCTGATCTGATCTTATTCCATTCTAAGTAGGTATCAGGTGTCATTACTTTAGTGGATTGTGCACTAAGATCTAGAACAAACAGTACGTTTAATATAAGGGCGAAAAGAAGATTGATATTCATATTTACTTACCTATTATTAATATTATTTCTTGTTGGAAAGACTGAAAACACATTATTAATTAAATATAATAAATTAGTGTAGTCCTAGATAATTATAATAGACTTTTAATGACACAACAAGCCATCGAGTAGTTATCTTATGATGGTAAGCAGCGTAATCTTTTCAGAAGTAGTTTGAAAAACTGTTATGGTTAAGGATATTCGTTATTTACGGATATCCCTCAGAATAACCGATAAAAAAACCAGCTACCTCAATCAAGAAATAGCTGGCTTTATATATTCTTAGGAGGAAATATTATTTCTCCTCTTCTCCCATCTCGAAATCATTCAAAAATCCAGTATCAAACATACCGTCATTGAATCTTTTCTCCTTCATCAATTTTTGATGGAATGGTATAGTTGTCTTTACGCCCTCGATAATAAATTCATCCAGTGCTCGTCGCATTTTCAATATTGCCTCATCTCTTGTCTGAGCTTTTACGATTAGCTTCGCGATCATAGAATCATAATATGGGGGTACAGAATAACCAGCATACACATGCGTATCTACCCTTACACCATGACCCTTAGCACTGTGAAACGATTTGATATGTCCCGGAGAGGGTCTGAAGTCATTATATGGATCTTCGGCATTGATTCTACATTCTATCGCATGCATTGTAGGAATCCTACTTCCACCTTCTATTGGTATACCATATGCTACCTTGATTTGTTCTTTTATGAGATCATGATCGATCACTTCTTCGGTAACACAGTGTTCTACTTGGATTCTAGTATTCATTTCCATGAAGTAGAAATTTCTATGTTTATCGACTAAAAACTCGACAGTACCTACACCTTCATAGTTGATCGCTTCGCCAGCTTTTATAGCCGCAGCTCCCATTCTTTCTCTCAAGTCGTCAGTCATAAATGGTGACGGACATTCCTCCACCAACTTCTGATGTCTTCTCTGGATAGAACAATCTCTCTCTGACAAATGGATTACCTTCCCGTCTTGATCTCCTATGATTTGGATCTCTATATGTCTAGGCTCCTCTACAAATTTTTCTGCATACATGCCATCGTTTCCAAATGCAGCTTTAGCTTCTTGTCTTGCACTATTCCACTGAGCTTCGAATTCTTCTTCACTTTTTACTATACGCATCCCTTTTCCACCTCCACCAGCAGTAGCTTTGATCATAACAGGATATCCTATCTTCTTGCACACGGCGTAGCCTTCTTTGAGATCCTTTATCAATCCATCTGAACCAGGTACGACTGGTACATCTGCCTTGATCATAGTCTCTTTGGCTGTCACTTTATCTCCCATCTTACGGATCATCTCGGGTGCTGGACCGATAAATTTTACTCCATATTCTTGGCAAACTTCAGCAAAATCTGCGTTCTCGGCAAGAAAACCATACCCTGGATGCACGGCATCAGCATTGGTAATCTCCACCGCTGCCATAATCTTAGGTATGGACAGATAGGACTCAGAAGAAGAAGGAGGCCCTATACACACAGCTTCATCAGCAAATCTTACGTGAAGACTATCTTTATCAGCAGTACTATATACAGCTACTGTCTTAATCCCCATCTCTTTGCAAGTACGGATCACACGCAGTGCTATTTCACCTCTATTAGCTATTAATATTTTATTAAACATGTTGTCTTAGTTTTGGTACTTTGATGAGTAAAACATGACTACCGTTGAGTATCAATCTAAAAAAAATTGAATATTCCCAACTCCACACTCATGTATACGCAACTCAGTTTGGAATTATCTGTATCACAGAAATTCTGATATAAGCCAATTTAATTGTTATAAATCGACTTCTATTTCATACTAGTCTAACTAGGATCTACTAGGAATAATACTTGATCGTACTCTACAGGAGCAGCATCTTCTATCATTACTTTTACGATAGTTCCACTTACTTCACTTTCGATCTCATTGAATAGTTTCATTGCTTCGACAATACAGACCGTATCTCCCTTCTCAATAGTGTCACCCACTTTTGCATAAGCAGGCTTATCAGGAGAAGAAGACCTATAGAAAGTACCTACGATTGGCGATTTCACTTCAAGTAATCCCTCTGTACTCTTCGCCTCTGATTCTTTCTTAGCTGGCGCATCTTGTACAGGGGCCGCCGGCGCTGCTGGCGTTGGAGCCACAGGCATCTGCATCATAGGCGCAGGATTTGGCTGTACTACTTGTGTAGATTTCCCTTGAAAATTGCTCGTTCTAATCGAGATCTCGAAATCTTTATCTTTTAGCTTTACTTCAGATAGATTAGTCTTGTTGACCAATTTGATAAGGTCTGTTATTTCTTTGTAATTCATTGGGTTAGAATTTTAAGCTTTTACTCTTTCTACATATCCTCTTGATGCAGAATCTATTTTGATTAAATCTCCTTCGTTAATAAAAATTGGAACTTTTATCTCCGCGCCTGTCTCTACTGTAGCTGGTTTAGTTACGTTAGTTGCAGTATTCCCTCTTACACCTGGCTCTGTATATGTAACTTTGAGTGTGATATACTGAGGTAGATCTATGGTAAGTGGAGTATTATTCTCTGCGTGGAACAATATCTCTACGTCACTTCCTTCTTTGAGTAGATCAGCATTATCTATCATCTTCTTTTCGATATTTACTTGATCATAAGTCTCATTGTCCATGAAATTCATTCCTTGATCATCAGGATATAGAAACTGATATGTTCTCCTTTCGACTCTTACCACATCAATTTTATGCCCTGATGGGAATGTATTATCGATTACTTTTCCAGTCGTTAGACTTTTCAACTTTGTTCTTACAAAAGCGGGACCTTTCCCGGGTTTTACGTGGAGAAACTGTATTACTTTGAATACGTCATGATTATAATTCATGCATAATCCATTCTTAATATCTGATGTACTAGCCATTTTTTCTAATTCATTTTGTGTTAAATCGAGTGCAAATATAAGAATAGTCAGCAGATCGATTATCTAATCTGCCTTCAAATATATTTTGAGAACCAATCTAGATTCTTAATGCAAACACTTATTTGTCGTTATAATCTACGTCAAGAAGCAAAATTAAATTCTAGACCTAAGCTAAAAAGACTATTTATTAAAAATTCTATTGTCTCTATTTGCTATCGTAAGCCCATGTTAGAAGTGAAGCTCCCCATGTAAATCCTCCTCCGAATGCAGTAAGTACAAGTGTATCTCCTTTCTTCAGTTGAGATTCATAGTCTGCAAGACATAGAGGTAGCGTCCCGGCCGTAGTATTTCCATAGTTTTGGATGTTGACCATTACTCTTTCTTTTGGAAACCCTATCATATCTCCTACACTAGAGATTATCCTCATATTTGCTTGATGCGGCACTAACCAAGTAATATCATCTATGGATAGATTATTTCTTTTTATCAATTCATTGAATGATTTGGTCATATTGGTGACGGCTGCTTTAAAAACAGGCCTCCCATCTTGGAATACAAAATGATCACGTGCCTTGACACTCTCTATAGTAGGTCTCACGAGAGATCCACCACCTTTCATATGTAGGTACTGTCGTCCACTACCGTCTCCTCCAAATACAGAATCGACTACTCCATTCTCCTCATCTGGCTCTAATAATACAGCACCACCTCCATCACCGAATATTACACAAGTCGTACGATCTGTATAATCTATGATGGATGACATGAAATCTAATCCGAGTACTATTACCTTTTTGTGAGAACCAGACTCTACAAATTTTGCTCCTGTAGTCAATGCGAATAAAAATCCACTACACGCAGCATTTATATCAAATGCAAAGGCATTATTAATGCCCGCCTTATCACATATCGTATTCGCAGTATCGGGAAATGTCATATCGGGAGTTATGGTAGCACATATAAGCAACTCTACCTCATCAGGACTAGTCCCTGTTTTCTCCAGTAACTTATTTACCATACGCACACCCATATCAGAAGTAGCCTTACCTTCTTCTTTGAAGATATGTCTTTGCTTGATGCCTGTCCTAGATGTTATCCATTCATCATTAGTGTCTACTATTTTCTCCAAATCAGCATTGGTAAGTACCGTCTCTGGTACGTATTTAGCGACTCCTTTTATAGCGGCTTTTATATTTCCCATATTTATGGATTATATTTTATTTTTAATTATTGCAATTATAAATTCTTATCACAATTTCGTCGCAAGATAATATATATTCATTAATCTATGAGATCACATCGGTACTCTGCCTTATTTTGACTCTCATTTATAAGCGAATAACCCTTGAATAAGAATATATATTATCCAAAGTCCATAAGACTCGGCAAATAATCATAGAAAGAATGTTTTATAAACTCAATGCCCTAGATTAGTACGTTCCCAACTATCATCCTGGTGAAATTTTGCAGAATTGAAAACTGATTGCCTCTTCAAAATGATCAATAAGTTCTGTGGCTAAAAAAATAAAAATTTCTGAAAAATTTTTTTTGAAAAATTAAATAAACACACATCACACTATCTATCAGACACTTACGCCTAAATCAAAATAATCAGTCTTCATTTATTTCATATTAAAAATAAGAATAATACATAAATAAAAACTGTTGGTATGCAATTTGCAAATACTGATGTATAGACTATCAATTAGTTATGCATAATAGCAAATTCTAATTTGTTCTTATACATAGATAAAAAAGATAGATAGAACATAATATATCATCAACATCAAACAACCGTGAATTATGAATAATATAAAAACAAGTTGGAAGCAGACCATTTTAGTGGGATACTTTATGATTTTTGGTTTAGTGAGTGCTATAGCATCTCCCGTCAATTCAGTAGATTTCATAGACGTAAAAGTAGAAGAAGCACTGGCCAAAGCAAGCTCTGAAGGTAAATTAGTATTTATGGATTTCTACGCTAGTTGGTGTACTCCGTGTAAGTGGATGGAACAGACTACTTTTACCGATTCTAGAATAGCCAGAGCGCTTAATGATAATTTCATATCGATAAAAGTAAATATCGATAATGTAGAAGGCTTCCAAATGAAAAACAAGTACGAAGTCAACTTTTTACCAACTATCCTAATACTCAACTCTAATGGTAAGATGGTAGAGCGGATAGAACAAACTATGATAGCCGATGACCTCATAGGTATATTGGAAATTCATAATTCGCCAGAAAATAAGATTGTGATAAAACATGACTTCAACCAATCTCCCAAAAGGATCAATGGTACAGAAGATGCTGACGAAGAGGACCCGTGGACAATCAGTCAAGACGACTATCGACGGTATCAAGAAAGTGAAGAAAAACGAAACTACAGAGTTCAAGTAGGTGTATATACGAAATATGCGGATGCACACGAACAAGTGCAATATCTGAGAAACACATTCATCGAACCTATCATGGTATTGAATGACTTCAATGGGGATCAGGTATTGTTCAAGGTGATGTTGGGTCAATTTAAGACTTCTAGTGAGGCACAAAGCTTCTGTAAGATACTAAAAACCAACTTCAAGATCGATGCTGTGATTAATTAAATGGAATTAGACAATATTCGTTTTCTGTCATTGACCAAACTAATTTTTATTTGATAAACGTCAAACTGAAATATATGTAAGTAATTAATCATTTTATAATTACTAAAAATAGTAAAATGTCCCTTTCTGCTAATATTAGAAAGGGACATTTATATTTTACCGAACATATGCACGGTATGATAGTTAAATTGTTGAGCTATTGTAGTACCTTTAAGTGAGTTAAGTTGTAAATCAATGTGTTTAAAGCGCAAATTAGACTCACAAAAATCGCACTACCTCATAGATAGGTCACCTTCTATGTTTTAGAAATAAATACACTCATAGAATAATAGAAATAAAACGAATGAAAAACCTAATCTTTCTCTTTTGTATAATCTGCCTTGCATCATGCTTACCCGACAGTCCTAATGTCAATAAGAAAGGCGAAGACATCATAGAAAGTAATCAGCATTATACAGACACGAGTACACAACACTACCACGATACAGTATACATACCTATATACTCTGACATATATAGCGTGGATAGATTAAAATCGACATTACTGACCGCTACGTTGAGTATCAGATCAACCTCATTGGTAGATACTACATATATCAACGATATAGACTACTATGATACGAATGGTAAAAAAGTAAAATCATTTATCGATCAAACATTGATCCTCGGCCCGATGCAGTCTATAGATTACGTCATAGAGCGAGATGATAATAGTGGGGGGACAGGTGCTAACTTTCTAGTTACTTGGGGCGCAGAAAAGAATACTAAACCTCTCTTTCAAGCGGTTATGATTGGCACCTCAGGTCAACACGGATTGTCGTTTATTGTCGACGGTATATCATTAAAAGAATAATTTCTAATCTTACTAAAACAAATTTTATACATCAAACGTATAAATATAGTATGAGGATAAATTCACTAAAATTTTTGATATTATTTACGCTGACGGTGATTGTTTTTGCTTGTAGTGAAGAACCTATCTTGCCTCCTGTTGAAGAAGATGATGATCTCACTGACATTATATATGATCCTGTACCAAGTGAAATAGTTTACCCCGTGTATACACAGCAGGTAGGATTCATAGTCCCTGTAATCCCAGAAATGGTCATCCCGGAAGATAATCCTCAGACTGAAGAAGGGATTGAGTTAGGGAGACATTTGTTTTATGATACGATTCTTTCCGCAGATAGTACATTATCTTGTTCGAGTTGCCATCTACCTGCGGGATCATTCACGGACAATAAAGCTGTGAGCTTCGGTATCGATGGCATCCCGGGCAAAGTAAGTTCCATGAGCTTATTAAATGTAGGTTTCTATGACAACGGATTATTCTGGGATGGCCGAACCGCTACTTTAGAAGAGCAGGCGCTACTTCCTGTAGAGGATGAAATAGAACTACATAACACATGGCCAAACGTAATTTCGAAACTAAAAAAGCATGATATCTACCCAACTATGTTCAGAAAAGCATTTGGGATAGAAAAGAAATCAGAAATTACAAAAGAATTGGCGGCTAAAGCAATCGCACAATTCGAAAGATCAATATACAGTTTCGAATCCAAGTTCGATAAGTTTATGAAAGGTGAAGTACTATTCAATGACGAAGAACTGAATGGCTTCGAGATGTTCCTGGATCTGCCAGGTGCCTCCAATGATGCACACTGCTCTCACTGCCATGCTATGCCACTGATGACTTCTAATGATTACTTCAACAATGGTCTACAAGTAGCTGAGACATTGCAAGATTTCGAATCGAAAGGAAGAGGCCTTATTACTGGGTCATCTCAAAATGGATTTTTCAGAGCTCCTAGTTTGAGAAACATCGAACTCACCGCACCTTATATGCATGATGGTAGTATGCAGACTTTGGATGAAGTTATGGATCATTATATCTCTGGTGGCAAATTTTCGCCAAATAGAGATTCATTTATTCCCGCAATCAATCTGGACGATTACGAAAAAGAGTCGATTATTGCATTCATGAAAACCCTAACCGATACCGAGGTAATCAATAATGAAAAATTGCAAAATCCATTCAAATAGCAAAATCAGGTCTCGTAGGTTAGTGCATCAAAAAACATCTATATACAAACCCATGCTCTTATCTTGATCAAACTCTACAACAAAGAGTCGTCATGAAGCTTCGTGTTCTATACATACGGTGATCGATCTATATTTAAATATTAATTTCCATTTTCACCTTACAATTCAGGATTTCGGCTGATTTCGCGACTCAAGTATCCCTCAAAAGGGTATCAAAATCAAATCTTTTCTATCCTCAAAAATCAATAAGATTACATTTTGAATGTTTTTTTCACCAAAAAACACCTTTTTTTCAACTCTTTGAGGACTAAATTTTAAATAATTACTACACATTATTTCACCACTTCGACTACTTAACATTATTTTATATATTGATTTACAGCGGTTTAAATATATTAATTGGACATATTATAAATATTTATATATGACAAATTGGGTATTGTGTACTTCCATAAGGGTAAATGTGATCTTATATTTGAATTGTGAAAGGGAATTATTGAGTGCTTCTCTTTCATTCTGAAATAAGATTCAGATAAATAATTAGGATATGTTCATGGGATTATAAGTTGTTAGGAAGTTGAATTTACAAGTATAAATTTAACTTCCTAAACAACAAATTCCGAAGAACTTTTAGATGCGATTGAGTTTACTTTATATATAAATTATTATTCTGAAATTCGATTCCGTAAGTCACAAATGAGTGATGGTTTCGACTCAGATATGTTCATGGGATTATAATTTGCTAAAATAGCCGCTGGGGAGCGGCTATTTTTTTTTGCATTTATTTCTCTTGAAGTATTTATGATATAAAAATGTATACCCTATTTATAAAGTCTTCCTTTTACGAATTGGATTCAGCCAATCAATAAAAAACAGACAAACTACTCCTACCTTCGGAAATCGCATTTTCATACATTGCTAAAATAATCATCACACTACATACCTTATCTCTCTAAATCCATAAACTCCACATATTCCATCTCTGTCTTCTACTATCAATCTTCCGATCTCATCGACTCCTATAATCTTACCCTCTAGTGATAATCCATGCTCATCATGAAACAGATTCCACGTACCGACACGATACAGCAGATCAAGGTATTCTGACTTTATGACCTCCAATTGCTTGTTTTTCAATTGAAGATATCGCTTAGTGAGAAATCTAAATAACCAAGGTAATAATCCATCTAAATCGAAAACCTCATCTCTGATCATGGCAAAAGAAGTAGGATTACGGATATGCTTAGAAAAATTAACTTGATTGATATTTATCCCTGTCCCGATAACACTAGAGCTTATCGTCTTGCCTACGAGCGAATTTTGCACTAGTATACCTGCAATCTTTTTATCGTCCACATAGATATCGTTGGGCCACTTTATTTTAACATTTTCATCTTTCAAAAAATGGTCAACAAAATCATGAACCGCCAAAGATACAGCCATATTAAGATAAAACTGATCTCCTGATTCTAAGAAAGATGGCTCCAAAATAGTAGAACAGGTAATATTCTTTTCCGCTTCAGACTCCCAAAATCTGCCAATTTGTCCTCTACCTTCGTATTGAAAGGATGCGGATATGACAGTTCCCTCTATTGGTTTGCTTTTTGCAATCATATCTAGAGCATACTTGTTAGTACTATTGACGTTTTTGAGTCTTATGTGGTTATTGCCAATCAATAATGATTTATCTATACGGTCTATTGCCATGATTATTACTAACTTTGATATGTGTTAGTCGGACTAATGTAAGCAATGTGTCCTTAATATGTGAGCCATCATCTAATATTTTGATCAATTTGATGTATTTAAACGTTATACATCCTAGAAAAGAAAAAAATTTGAACATACAAGAAAGTGAAACAATAGATAACCTTACAGATCAAGAAATCAATAGCCTGATCATAGATTCTATTCAAGATATCAAAGGGAAAAATATAATACAAATAGATCTGAGCAAAATCGATGACGCACCCACGAAGTACTTCATCATATGCGAAGGAGAATCAACAGTCCAAGTTGGTGCTATAGCCAGCAATATTAATAAAAGGTTGCGAAAGGAAATTGGTGTGAAATGTTTTCACCTAGAAGGAATGAAAGAATCCAAATGGGTGCTTCTAGATTATTTTGACACGGTGGTGCACGTTTTCCATCCAGAAACAAGACAATTCTATGACATAGAAGATCTATGGAGTGATGGAATATTCACAGAGTACCAAGATATTTAAACTTATGGCCGTCCTCTTTATTACTAGTAAGATATGGATGACTAGAAGCAAACACAATTATTAAAAGAAGTACAGAGTCGATTATAAATGGAGAACGAAAATAAAAATAAGAACAACGGCGGACCTAAAAAGCTGAATTTCAATTCCTATTGGATATATGGAATTATAATCTTGGTATTGATCGCTATTCAACTGGTGACTGCTATGTCTATCCAGACGAAAGATATCAGCCAAAGTCAGTTTGAGAAAATCGCCTCCGCTGGTGATGTCAAAAAAGTGGTTGTTGTAAATAAATCTATAGCAAACATATACCTAACCGAGGATGCATTAGAATCAGAAAAATATTCTGAGGTAAAAAACACAAGTGATATCCATCCTCATTTCAAATACGAAATTGGTGAAATCGGTTACTTCTATGATAGAGTCCAATCACTAAAAGACAGTGGTGTCAATCTTGACATCAGAGCAGAATCCAAAACCAACTGGTACGCACCGCTTATTGGCTGGATCTTACCCTTTATCTTGTTGATAGGCTTATGGTTATTCATTATGAAGAGGATGAGTGGTGGAGCTGGTGGCCCAGGAGGACAAATATTCAACATTGGAAAATCGAAGGCCACATTATTCGACAATACGAATGGTAAAGTCAATGTGACATTTGCTGATGTTGCTGGATTAGACGAGGCCAAAGAAGAAGTGATGGAGGTTGTAGACTTCTTGAAAAATCCTAAAAAATACACGTCACTAGGTGGTAAAATCCCAAAAGGTGTTCTTCTAGTAGGCCCTCCAGGAACAGGTAAAACATTACTTGCAAAGGCAGTAGCAGGAGAAGCCGCTGTTCCATTCTTCTCTATTTCAGGATCGGACTTTGTGGAGATGTTTGTAGGTGTAGGAGCATCTAGAGTAAGAGACCTGTTCAAACAAGCAAGGGAAAAAGCGCCGTGTATCATATTCATAGATGAGATTGATGCCATCGGTAGAGCGAGAGGTAAAGGTGCTGTACAAGGTGGTAATGACGAACGAGAAAACACACTGAATCAACTTCTAGTAGAGATGGACGGATTCAGTACGGATAAAGGTGTAATCTTGATGGCCGCTACCAATAGACCTGACATATTGGATGGGGCTCTGATGCGTCCTGGTAGATTTGATCGTCAGATAGGCATCGACCGTCCCGACCTTAAAGGAAGAGAAGCGATCTTCAAAGTACACTTAAAAAACATAAAGACTGGGCCAGATATGGAAGCGGATACATTGGCCGAAATGACGCCAGGTTTCGCTGGAGCAGAAATCGCGAATGTCTGTAACGAGGCAGCATTGATCGCCGCAAGACGGAATAAGAAGGCTGTCGATATGGATGACTTCAACTATGCACTGGATAGAGTGATCGGTGGTCTTGAAAAGAAAAACAAACTGATCTCCCCAAAGGAGAAGAAAATAATAGCTTATCACGAAGCGGGACACGCCATCTGTGGTTGGTTTTTGGAACATGCTAGTCCTCTAGTCAAAGTAACTATCGTGCCAAGGGGCGTGGGCACATTGGGCTATGCTCAGTATCTACCAAAGGAAGAATACATTACTCGTACTGAAGCATTATTAGACAGGATGTGTATGACTATGGGTGGAAGAGCTGCCGAGAAGATCGTATTCGATAAGATATCAACAGGGGCTCAATCTGACTTAGATCAAGTGACTAAGATGGCTTACTCGATGATCGCTATATACGGTATGAATGAAAAGGTAGGAAATGTATCATTCTACGGAATGCAGCAAGACCAATTCAATAAGCCATATTCTGATGATACCGCTACGATCATAGATCAAGAAGTCAGATTAATGATAGATTCGCAATATGCTAGAGCTCAACAACTCCTTACTGACAAAAGAGAAGAATTGAATGCACTTGCTAATGCGCTGCTAGAAAATGAAGTGCTTCTAAAATCAGACGTAGAAAGACTGATAGGTGTAAGACCTAATGGAGAATCATCTAGTAAGGAACTAACAGCCAAAAGAAAAGAAGACGAATCAACTGGAGAAAACTAGAATCAACCGTTAAAATTAAGGATTATGTCTGGTTTGGGATTTCTAGTACTACTATTAATCATCTATCTAGGATTCGATATATATACATTTTATGGGCTGATCGGTATAAGTGCCGATCAGCCTTTTTTTTATTTTATATATTGGTCGATTAGTATAGTCGTGTTGGTGGGTTTCTATAAAGTATCGAAAGATATAAAGAGACACAAAGAAGGTGTACGTCCATTATCTACAAATCTTTTGCTTGGGTTTGGGTATGCAGTATTTGTAGGAAAGATCGTTTTCTCTGGTCTCTTATTGACTCAGGATCTATCCAGGTTCATCATCGGTATATTCAATTACTTATTCGACTTTGTATCAGAATTCACTGGTCATGAGGATTTCCCTCCACGACATAATTTGCTCACTTACGTATCTGTGGGACTAGCGGCTATACCGTTCCTGAGTATGCTATATGGTATGACATTGGGAAAGTATGAATATACAGTTGACCGTATAAAGTTATCATTTAAGGATCTACCAAGTGCTTTTGATGGATTTAAGATTATACAGATATCAGATATTCATGCTGGCAGTTTCGATAGTATCAAAGATGTAAGAAAAGGTATCGACCTTATGATGCAGCAAGAAGCAGACCTAATCCTATTTACTGGCGATTTAGTGAATTCTAATAAGAATGAGATTGATCCATACATAGAATCATTCAGCAATTTGAATGCTGCTTATGGAATGTATTCTGTCATGGGAAATCACGACTACTATGGGTTATATCGGATCCCACGGGGAGACCATTCCACAAAATCAGCCTACTTAGATAACTTTAATAAAAAACATCGTAAGATGGGATTCACCCTAATGAATAATACATCTGTCTTACTATCAAAAGGAGGAGAAAGCATCAGACTTATTGGTGTAGAAAATTGGGGTGCGGGACCATTTCCCAAAAAAGGAAACTTGACAAAAGCAATCGATGGTGTGGCACAAGATGAATTCTCAATCCTGATGAGTCATGACCCTACTCACTGGGATCATCACGTCATAGACCATCCAAAAAAAATACACCTTACCCTCTCTGGACATACCCATGGAATGCAGTTCGGCATCAACTTTCTGGGCATAAAATGGAGCCCAGTAAAATACAGATACAAAAGATGGATGGGCCTATATAAGTCTTCAGATCAATACCTGTATGTGAATAGAGGGTTCGGTTTTTTGGCGTGGCCTGGACGAGTAGGAATGAAGCCTGAGATCACCGTGATAGAATTAAAGAAAAGCTAAAAGCATCATTCAGAATCGCTTATAACCTTATACATAGCTCCTCCGATACTATCCTTAGATGCACCCGTAATACTAGACAACACGTTATGCTTTCCATCGATGTAGTGCTTAGCTAGAGCTGACATGAGTATTGCTTCTTTATAATCTATCATCTCTCGACTAGGAACAACAAGTTCGCATTTCCTCTCTTTTAGCGCTGTTTTCAAAAGAGAAATAAAGTACAAATTATGGGTACCTCCACCCGTGCAATACAATCGTGAATCAAAACTCATATCGACTTGATCAGCGATACTATTCGCCATCCACTTACAGTATGTGTTGAGTATATCTTCAATCTTATATTTTCCTATCCCAGGTATAAATACTTCTCTTATCCAATTATTGTCTAGAGATTTGGGCGGTTTCGATTCGAAATATGGATGATCGGAAAAATAAGCGTCAAGTGCCTCAATATATGCTCCTGAAGAGGCCATCATGCCATCTTTATCATATTTCATGCCTCTCGCTTGACTAAAATGATTCAACACCTGATTGCAAGGACAGATATCATATGCGGATATTTCATGATTTCGGGAACGGGTTATATTAGCAATGCCTCCAAGATTCAGATAATAATCATATCCATATAGATAAGTCAATTCGAGAAAAGGAACAAGGGGTGTCCCTACCCCACCGAGAGCCACATCTTGAGTTCTAAAATCTACAATTGTGGGAATCCCTGTAATCCCCGCGATGATACCACCATTACCTATTTGTTCGGTATATCCATCTGCTGGCTTGTGGACTAATGTATGACCGTGAAAACTTATGTATTCGATTTTTTCTTCTGTATTATCGAAAATAGATGTAAGGATCTCCCCGATATATCGTGAATATTCAAACTTAAACTCTATATACTCTGAAGCAGAAAGTAAATGATAGTCTTTTAATCTTTGCACCCATTTATCGGTGTATTCAGAGCAGAAAGTTGACACCACCCTCCATTCATCTCCGTTGAATCTAACCAATGCAACATCTAGTCCATCTAGGGAACTTCCCGACATTACACCTGCAATAATCATATTTAAAGTTATTTGAGCTTAAGCGTATATTCAGCTACCGCTTGTATTTGATCTGCGCTAAGCAGTGTACCTAAGCCTACCATAGCTCCCTTTCCGTTTTTGATTATCGCTTTCCTCTCGTCTAGTGACATCTTTGACTCGGTAAGATCCTTGGACCCATTCGCACCCAACTTCCCGTCCAAACCATGACAGACTACACAATTTTGCTTGAACACTTTACGCCCGTCCACTCCAGGAGTCTTTGCTTTCTTGTCTGCACAAGAGAATGCTATAGTTGCAAATGTTAATATAATAAGTATTTTTTTCATTCGATCTGATTACATTGTTCGATTTATGATTTCACTTCACAATATATTGTATATGTTTTTGATTCCTATCCTAAATCCTATTTTCAAAATAAAAAATTGAAAAAAATTAAAAAAATACAATATTTAAAAAAGTTGGCAACAAATTTGTAATATTTATAATGTACCATTGAGGTACAACACCAAAAATTTATTGAGACTCTGGTAAAGTCTTGGTATTAATTGTTTCCCATATAATTTGGCCCATAAAAGCCGAAGAAATAAGAGTCTTCCAAACGTGGTCGGCTCTTTTTTTCTATAAGCAGGATTCCATGTTCGGACCAAGATATAATGCCCCTTATTCTACCTCTATTAACTTATCAGAAATAAAATTTACACGAGGAGAACTCACCAGTAATGAGGACAATTTTAATAGATCTAGATACGCCTCATAAATATCTTTTCTTTCTTCCATTAACTTACCTTCATATCTATTCATATTGTCTTTTATTTCCAATAATACCAAAGGTGACACATTTCCGATTGATATATAGTTTTGATAGGTCTGATCAAGAGATTGGCTAGCTACCATTGATTTCAGATTTTCATACTGGATGATTGCTGATTCTAATTTTAGCTTAACAGATATCAGTTCACGCTCAAATTTTTCTGATTGAAGTATCTTTTTATACTTACTATCCAAGACATCCAAAGCGGCTTCATTTTTCTTTGCTTTATTGGTTGACTTATTTGGTAGGTTTATACTCGTACTGAAGGCTAATTCATTCTGAAAGACCACATCATTATCTGATTGGTATCGTACTTGAACCCACTGTAGCCATTTATTCGTTTCGGCTTCCTCCAATTCATATTCGGCTTTGGCCATGGACTCTTCAGCTGAAGCTATCTTCAAAGAAACCGAGGCTTGACCGCTTAGAATATATGTATCCATTACATTCTTTATCGTAGATATGGATATAATATCGTCAAAGTTTATTTCACTTCTCCCGCCATTCGATCTATCAAACAAGATTGAATCGAGGATTCTGATCGACTGATCTAACTGCACCGAATCACTCATCGCAGAGATAATATCATCTTGATTGGACAGCCAATTTTCTATACTTACATTATCAGACTGAGCAAGCAGCTTATTCAATATCATCTTTCTATCTCTGAGGATAATTAGTTTTTCTTTTACTATATCCAACTCCCGCTCATAAAAATAGTAATCAATTAACTTACGATAAACCCCTTCTACTCTTTCACCTATATACTCTTCTTGTTTGTATTTATAGACTAATTGATTTGTTGCCAGGACTTTATCGTACGCCTTTCGTTCGTCTCGGCTATTAAGGTCAAATCTTATCAGATACTCTTGCTGGTCGAATACAAATTCATCAGTCTCTGTTCTGATTTCCATACTTTCCACTATAGGTATACCGCCGCCTTTCTCATCGAGAAACTTTAGGTTTTCTGAGAACATTAGCGACTGGTTGTCTAGTGTGCCAGCGATAATATCTGAGGTAGATAAGCTCAACTGAGCATAAGAAACACATCCAGATGAAAGTAGAATCAAAAGAATATAAACACTTCGATAATGATATAGTAAAGCCGACCTCAATCTCATTTTGATATAGGTTTCGTATTGGCGCCTTTTGAATTTCTATTTTTAGAGGACAATAACTCTTCTAAAGAATTCGCAGAAGTATCTCCGTTGGATATATTGAGTATCACTTTTTCTTTTTGAAGAAAACTATTACTCTCTGGAATTTCAATAATCACCTCTCTACCGTATGTTTTGAAATCTGCCATTTTTCGCAATCTTTCAGGTATTTCTACTATTCTAGATCCTAGGCCTATGACTACTCCTGTTACTTTTATTTTGGGATGAAGCGTAGAGGCGACTTCTAGTCTATCTCCTACTGCAACTTCGAGTATCATACTTTCGTGTACGAAGCCTTTTACCTGTGTAGGATTATGCTTATACAAATCCAATAATGATGAAAAAGCGGATATATTCTCTCCCTCTTTGCAAGATACTGTTCCTACCAGACCATCAAACGGCGCATAGATGGATAACTTATCTTCCATCATTTTAAAGTGATTTAACTCTGAGGAGATATTCTTTGATTTCAGTTTTCCGGGAAGGGTGATTGTTTTCAAAATTTCATTTTGCTCATTCACTTCTCTTTCTAGCGTCGTAGCAGCATCTCGAAGACTATTCCTCAGGAAATCCAACTTAACTTCATCCGGAGACTTATATTCTTTATCATTACTTTCTATGGACTTCAATCCCTCATAAAGTGATTTATTAAGCTCAATCTCTTTTTCTAGTTCCAATATATCGCTTCTCAGTTCGCTCATCTTTGCCTCCTTTGATGCTTGGATTTGACGTATTTTGTTATTTATTTCTATAATTTTTGTTTGATTATTGACTGATATCGATTCTCTCGTTACTTCCAATTCATCGAGTTTCAGACCGATCTCCTCGTCTATGACTTCTAGAAGGAGGTCTCCTTTTCTTATTTCCTGACCATTATTTACATGGATCTTAGATATTAAAACATCTCTATCATGACTAATCTCCGTCTGTTTATTTTCTGCAAAACCATAGAAATAGGCAGATTCTGACTGGAAAGTCATAGTAAGATAACTCAGCAATAACAGCATCAAGAATCCGATCACATATATAAAATTGTATCTTTTCATATTGATTATATAGTGTCTATTCTTTTATTTTCTATTACAAGACTACCTACAGCTACGCCGTATAGATCGTCTAAGTCATCCATCAATTCCTGAGCGGCATACGAATCTTTCAATTTTATTCTATAATCATAGTTGATCAAGTGTGCCTTCTTGCTTGACCCCGCTCCGAACTCCTTTTTAGAAACTGCAAACCTAGAGCAGTGTTTTGCCAATACTGATTCAAGTGCCTTTCTATTGCCATCGACCTTATAAAATTTAATTTTCAGACTTCCGAATAGCTTTTCCTTTTCACTAAATGATGAAAATCTAAGTAAGAATGCAGTAAGGCAAAAACCCAATGTTCCAAAAATCGCTACTGTAAATCCCATTACGCCGCATGCTATACCTGCAGCAATGGATCCAAACATAAAAACTATATTTCTCGGATCCTGTATCGTAGTTCGAAATCTAATAATGGACAATGCTCCAATCATCCCTAATCCCCTAGCCAGAGAATCCCCTATCGCCTGTATGACCATGGCCGCAACAACTGTAACTAAGATCAATGCCTGTAGAAAATTATCAGGACGATCTACATCTCTACTTGTCTTTTCGTACGTAAATGCGATCAAGATCCCTAATAACACCGCACATAACACTGTAAATATTATCGAAACTATCCCAGGATATTCTGAACTATATTGTAAGGAAGAAAGATCGAGCATTAATACTATTTTCAATTTGGCGAATCATG
Source organism: uncultured Saprospiraceae bacterium (assembly GCA_938007965.1). Taxonomy (GTDB): domain Bacteria; phylum Bacteroidota; class Bacteroidia; order Chitinophagales; family Saprospiraceae; genus CAJXUU01. The sequence goes on from CALLMH010000017.1 coordinate 47,510, forward strand.
CTTAAAAAAACAATCCGCTAAAGTTAAGATTAAATATAATCTATAAAAATCATCTATAGTGCTAAATGCTTGCAATAAAGCTCGAATTGTAACCATTTGTCATGATCAAACTACAAAACTAAAAAATCGACCTACATACCAACCATTTTCTGTGATAAATTTGATTAGTACCTAAGCCGCGATTCGATTTGTCGAGATAGTGATTAGTGACCTATCAAACTTAAATCTTAATAAACTTTATGGATTCTGAATTCGCCCCATTCAGATAGAGTATGTATATGCCCGATGCTAGAGATGTTACATCTAGGTCGACTTGATCTACATTATCGATTATCTGTGATACAATTGGGGAACCATCCATACGATAAATTCTCAATTGAGACATACCGCCATTACTATCTAAGCCGCTCACTACTAGCCTATCCAGCACAGGATTATTTTGAAGACGTATATCACTAAGATATATTTCTTCGCTAGACACTAAGAATCCACGTTCCTCAATCTGAAAACTGAAATCCGCTGCTACTCCCGATATATTATCGCCATCTTCTAGTACGATCTCACTCCATGGATCATTTTCTGTAGTAAATATATCATTCGTTTTTCCATCTACATCAGAGACGATGGTAAGCGTAAACCATGTTTCATTGGAAGAAACATCTACAGGCTGAGTGTCCGCCGGGGTCCAAAGGCTATTCAATGTTTGACTTTGGTTAAAGATATTGTGCGGAATATTGTCAAAAGGCGACCCCTCATTAATCTCTAATATTTGAGCATTTTCAAAATTTAATCTAAACTGCCATGCGACTATCCCGTCTAACTGATCCGACCATACGTCGAGTGTAAATTCTTCTCCAGCCGAAAAACTCTTTTCTTCGATGAACATTTGTATCGCTGTCGCTCCTATAGTATCAGGCTCCTGACTATACAGAGAAGTCGAAACTAGTAAGAGTACGTAAAATAATAATTTTCTCATTTTTGCAGTTTTGATTAAGTACGAATGGATGATCAACTCGTTATATTTATTTATGATATTGCAAAGATATGGTAAAACTACTCCACAAATCATAACAAAAATGATAATTTGTTTATCAAAAAACAAACTTCACCTGAAACTATCTTACTGAATATCAAATAAATACAAACCAAAAAAGCATAATCAAGTGAATGATTGTGCCTTCTTTATTAATTAGTCTGATAATATTTATAGTGTCCCTCTCAGCTCTTGTTCCCGTTCTATAGCTTCGAATAATGCCTTGAAATTTCCTTTTCCAAAAGAGGTAGCTCCTTTTCTTTGTATTATCTCAAAAAACATCGTCGGCCTAGGATTTACAGTCTTTGTGAATATCTGTAAAAGATACCCTTCATCATCTCGATCTACGAGTATGCCGAGATCTTTAAGCGGTACGAGATCTTCGTCTATCTCCCCTACTCTATCTAATAATGTATCATAATATGTTGATGGGATATTCAAAAACTCTACCCCTCTATCTCGCAGTGCTGTCACTGTTTCTATGATATTGTCCGTATTCAAAGCTATGTGTTGCACGCCCGCACCTTCATAGAATTCGAGGTACTCATCAACTTGTGATTTTTTCAATCCTTCGGCAGGTTCATTGATTGGAAATTTGATCCTTCCATTACCATTACTCATGACCTTACTCATGAGTGCTGTGAATTCTGTAGATATATCTTTATCATCGAAAGAGAGGATTTGTTTGAATCCCATCACGTCTTCATAGAACTTTACCCATTTGTTCATATCACCTAGCTCTACATTGCCGACCATATGATCGACAAACTTCAGCCCCGTCGGTTCGGCCTCATATCTAGGAGACCACTTCTCATACCCAGGTAAAAACGTGCCATGATAATCTTTTCGCTCTACAAATATATGCACCACCTCTCCATAAGTATAGATACCTGATCTTATGACTCTACCGTCTTTATCCTCTTCTATCGTTGGTTCCATATAAGATTTTGCACCTCGGCTTATTGCATCATTGTAAGCTTTGGTCGCGTCTTCTACCCAGAGAGCATTCACTTTCACACCGTCTCCGTGCGCATCGATATGCCTTCCGATATCAGATCCACTCCTTAGCGGAGTCGTAAATACCAACCGAATCTTATCTTGCACTACTACATATGACTCCCTATCTGTCACTCCGGTCTCTAGACCCGCATAGGCCAAACTTTGAAATCCAAAAGCAGTCTTGTAATAATATGCCGCTTGCTTAGAATTACTTACATATAACTCTATATAATCAGTCCCATTTATAGGCATGATATCAGCATCTTGTGCTTGGACTTTAGGCTCTTGTGTTAGGTGATTCATTATTTTATTTAATTAAAATTAAAAATATAGATATTGACATCAATAGTAAAACTTCAGTAACTTGCCTTGACAAATATTGCTTATGCAAATATAATTCAAATTCGAAGAAACCACAAGTGATTTTAGCACCAGATACTAAACCTATTGAGATTTCTATTCATACCTTTCAAAATTACCAAATACCGTATCAAGAATCCTCGTAAAATCCTCATAATCTGAATCAGTTAAGCCGTCCCATGATAGATCTCTCAACTTGTCTACTTCAGCCTGGCATCTTAATATCAGTTCTTTTCCAGATTCTGTTACACTTATTGATGTTTTTCTTCGGTCACCTTGTTCTCCGATTCTATCGACTAATCCTTTCTTTACCAGATTGTCTATGATTCTAGATATCGTAGGTGCATTCTTGAAGCTCAATTGGCCGATCGCCTTTTGAGACATCGTTCCATTTTTATTGACCGTATCTATCACGATCCATTGTTCTGGAGTGATGTCTACTTCTAAATTTTTGAATGCTTTCGTAAAACTCAATTTTGCTATACGAGTTGTACGCTCCAACAAAAAACCGATTCTCTTATTAGTGTGATCTCCCATAACTACAGTTTCGCCGGTAATATCTTAGCCGTGACTTCTCCAAATCCTACTCTCCTGCCGTCTTTAGCACAGAAGCCTCTCATCGTCACGGTATCGCCATCTTGAATAAATTTGCGTTCCTCTCCACCTTTTAAGGTTAGCGTCTTCTTACCCGCTTGTGTGATTTCTAATAACGACCCATAAGAATGTTCATCCTTCCCACTAATAGTCCCTGATGCCATGAGATCCCCCACATTGACATTACATCCATTCACTGTATGGTGAGCAAGCTGTTGCAGTTGATTCCAATACATATACTTGTAGTTGGATTCGGAAATTACCGTCTCTTCGCTACCTTCTGGGGCAATGGTTACTTCAAGATTTACATCATAATTCTGATCTCCGTCATATGTAAGATATGGAAGTACAGCAGGATCTTGCACTGGACCGCTTACTCTGAAATAATCCAATGCCTCCATCGTGACGACCCATGGAGCCAATGAACTCGCGAAACTCTTCCCTAAAAACGGTCCGAGTGGTACATACTCCCACTTCTGTATATCTCTAGCACTCCAATCGTTGAATAGTGCCATTCCGAATATATATTCTTCCGCTTCATCTGTTGTGATTCGACTCCCTAAGTCACTCTTCTTTCCGATGACAAACCCCATCTCTAATTCGAAGTCAAGCAGTCGACAAGGACCAAATACTGGATCTCCGTCTGGCGGCTTGGTTTGACCTACTGGTCTATGGATCGGTTGACCACTGACGATGATAGACGATGCTCTTCCATGATATCCGACTGGCAGATGCTTCCAATTGGGCAGCAGCGCATTTTCTGGATCTCTGAACAGCTTACCTACATTCGTCGCATGCTCGATACTACTATAAAAATCTGTATAGTCTCGCACCAATACTGGCATGTGCATAGTCACACGCGACTGCTCGTAGAATGCATTAGGATTATCCTTCAGTATACTACTCTCATCGCACAGTTCTGATTGGATTCTCGTTCTGACTGCATTGGTAATCGACTTACCAAGGGCCATGAAGTCATTGATATATTGATTATCAAAAACCGCCGATGGTACGTCTATCCCCTCGAATATCCCCAATTCGTTAGTCGCCCTCAAATCGAGGACCTTGTCTCCTATCGCTATTCCCATTCTCACTCCACCGCCATTGACGGAGAATATCCCGAATGGAATATTGAAAATACTGAAATCAGAATCCTCATTTATATTTATCCAACTTTTCATGTTTTTACATTTTTATAAAAAAGACAGTCATCCTATCGGGTAATAGCATTTGGGTGCTTTTGCTTACAGTATGACAATCTGCCTTTTCTCATTTTTAGCTTATTACACTTCATTATGAAGCATGCTATTTATAATACACAATTAGAATATGTTCTTAGTCATAATCCTCAAAAAACAAATTCCAAGAATCAAACAATGCTCAAATATTTCTTAATGATCTAGCCACGACTGATAATACTTACCATCATCAATATCTATGGCTGCCTTCGTAAGCATCAGCGGTCTGAATGTATCTATCATCACTGCAAGCTCTCCTGTTTCTTTCTTACCTATACTTCTCTCGTAAGCACCTGGATGAGGTCCGTGAGGTATACCGCCAGGATGTAAACTCATGTATCCCTGATCGATGTCATTTCTACTCATGAAATCACCGTCCACATAGTAGAGCATCTCATCAGAATCAATATTGCTATGATTATAAGGAGCTGGAATCGCCAATGGATGGTAATCATACAATCTCGGGCAGAACGAACATATCACGAATGCCGAAGTCTCAAAAGTCTGATGTACTGGTGGCGGCTGATGTACTCGACCCGTAATCGGCTCGAAATTGTGAATACTGAATCCATATGGGAAGTTATATCCATCCCAACCTATCACGTCAAATGGATGAGACTTATACACGACCTCATGCATAGATCCCTGCTTCTTGATCTTCATCAGGAAATCGCCATACTCATCATGGGTCTCTAGGTCCTGAGGCAACTTCAAGTCACGCTCGCAGAACGGAGAGTGCTCTAGCAACTGCCCGAAATGGTTTCTATATCGCTTTGGTGTATATATCGGATGGAATGACTCGGCATATAGAATCCGATTCTCTTTCGTATCAAACTCTATCTGATAGATCATACCCCGAGGGATAATCAGATAATCACCATATTCGAACTTGATTTTACCGAAGATAGTACGTAAGGTTCCCGTCCCTTTATGAATGAACAGCATCTCATCTGCATCGGCATTCTTGTAGAAATATTCAGTCAATGATCTACGTGGAGCTGCGACTCCGATATGTACATCATTATTGACCATTAAAGTGACCCGACTATCTAGAAAATCATCTTCAGCCTGCACATCGAATCCTACAAGCTTTCTGGCTTTCATATTGCGCTCTACAGCGATCTCGGGAGTCATATCTATCGGCTCTCCAACCTCGCTTATCATGGTCGGCCGATTCACATGATAAAGCAATGAGGACATCCCATCAAAGCCTATCGTTCCGAATAACTGCTCATAATACAGGTCTCCGTTTTCTTTGCGAAATTGAGTGTGACGCTTTGGTGGTATCTTTCCTAATTTGTGATATACAGGCATGCTTATTATTTAGTTCGATTTAGAATAATTGCATTGACAACAAATATAGAAATATAAATGTTCTATAACAAACTACTAAATCAAAAAGAAATCTATAGTACGCCTTCACTCACTTGTTTGTGTGCATAATCTACCGCTCTAGCAGTCAAAGCCATATACGTAATACTTGGATTCTGAGTGGCGGAACTGGTCATACAAGAACCATCCGTGATAAATACATTTTGTACGTCGTGCATCTGGTTCCATTTATTGAGTACACTCGTCTTAGGATCTCTACCCATACGAGCCGTACCCATCTCATGTATGGCTGCACCTACTGCTGTTTGATTATTGACCAATTCTATATCCTTGCATCCTGCAGCTTCTAGCATTTCGCCCATACATGTGACTCCATCTTTTCTTAGTGCCATCTCGTTTTCTCTGAGTGTCGCATCGAAAGTAATGATCGGCATTCCATGTTTGTCTTTTTTATCAAAATTGAGCCACATCTTATTATCATGATAAGGAAGCAACTCCCCAAAACACGTAATAGCAAAATGATATGGACCAGGCTTGAATAGTGAGTCTTTTAATTCCACCCCTATGCCAGACCTGTCTCCTCCTGCATATCTACGTGCGGTCCCTTGATATCCAAACCCTCGGATATAGTCCTTCATTGTAGACTCTTTATCGATGTTTCTAAATCTTGGAATATAGAATCCAGATGGTTTTCTTCCTTTATAATAAGTATCTTCAAACCCTGGCAAGCGTCCGTACGCTTTCATTCCGTAATGATGATCCATGATATTGTGTCCGAGCTCTCCAGAACTATTACCCAAACCATTAGGAAACTCTGAGGATCGACTATTGAGCAGTATGGCCGTACTTCCTATCGTACTTGCATTGCAAAAAATAATCCTAGATTTGAATTCCATCATTTCTCCAGTGTTGGCATCTTTGACAAGGACTCCAGTAGCTTTTCTTGTTTTAGAATCATATACTATTTCTGTAACGATGCTATTTGGTCTAAGCGTAAGATTTCCAGTAGCAGATGCTACTGGTATCGTCGCTGACAAGCTGCTGAAGTATCCTCCGAGCGGACAGCCTCGCCAGCACCGGTCTCGAGTCTGGCATTCTCCCCTAGTACCGAGGTGTACTTCAGGATTATACTGAGTTAGATTGGCAATTCTACCAGGAGTAATCACTCGTTTGGGATATTTCGCCCCTACTGATACTCTTAAGTGCTGTTCTGCACAATTCAGCTCCATAGCGGGCAAGAATTTACCATCAGGCACCTGAGCTAAACCTTCGGCTTGTCCACTGACGCCTACGAAAGTCTCTACATAATCATACCACGGCTCTATATCTCTATATCTGATCGGCCAGTCTATAGCGATACCATCTTTCGCATTGGCCTCAAAATCCAAATCCGACCATCTATAACAATGTCTGCCCCACATGATAGATCGCCCTCCTACATGATGTCCCCTGATCCAATCAAATCTATTGACTTCATCATATGGGTATTCGTCATCTTTGGCTATCCAATGTTTATTATCTTCATGTACCCACCAGCTGAGTCTGTTTTGCTTGAAGTAGTGTGTGGCGATCTCTTCTGAGGTTACCATATTTTGGTTTTTTATCTCCCAAGGATCGAGACCCGCAGTAGGATATTCTCCGTGTTTGACCATTCGACCACGTTCTAGCATGAGTGTCTTGTGTCCCTTCTTACAGAGCTCCATCGCTGCCCATCCTCCACTTATTCCTGAACCTATGACGATCGCATCATAGGATACAGATTCTGTTCCTTTTTGATTAAAACTCATATTGCCCATGCTTTTCCACCTACGCTCTCAAGACTGATACATCCCTCAAAAGGACCTGGCACAGGTAAGTAATTTAGAAATTTAGTAGCTACTTCTTCAGTATTTAAGTAGTATGCTATCGTTTGTTGTTTTAGCTCTAATAGACCTCTTTTGACATTAGCTAATGCATCATTTTCCGAAGATGATAAACTTACTAGTATCGCCTTTCTCTTTTCTTCGTCTAACCTATGAAAATCTACACCTCCACTTTCTCTTGTCATATGGTCCGTCAATTGAGCAAATTGCTCTGAATATGTGGCTCTTGATTCTTCAGTATAAACATGGGCTACCATATGATCGATCATCATAGGAACTCCTACTTCTGAAGCGGACGGAGTATCGGTTTTTGGCAAAATGGTATCGGCTATTGAACTTGCTAATCTAAATTGGTCTTTATCAAAAAAACTCAATTTGCTATAATCAATATTTAAATCATCTGATTTGCAACTCTCTAGAGATAATAATAATGGAGCACTCAGAGCAGCCCCTGTCACATATGCAGTGTATTTTAGGATATCTCGTCGTTTCATAGTATTATTTTTGTTTCGCCTCTTGGAGTAGGAGATTTCCTCCTGTGGTTGCTCCTTCATCGCAGGCCACATTTCAAGATCCGCTTTTCGACTTTAGACTTTGAGACTATTTTTAAGATTCATGCTCCTCCAATCTTTTATTAGTTATATAAGGTAGAAGGATTACAATTATCTTTATATAAGGTGCCTAATCTAGTCGTCGGCGACTTACAGAACTTTATTTTTCGAGCATAAGATATAGATATTTATAATTAACGAAAGTAATTATGTCGAAATATTCTAATTCTGGTCTAACTTATATTCATTTGTCTTGATAAGGAAATGCATTTGTAGGAAAGCAAAAAGGTTAATATAGTAATACAGACTTTGCTTTAATCGTCAAGATGCTAGTAATGCTTTAGGCCGTTGACTACTAGAGAACAAATAATTTATTCTGTGTTTTGGAAAATCCCTGTTCTGTAATTTAAAACTCTAATTACTCTTCCAAAAATAGGGAGTTAAGATAATCAACACCGTAAATACCTCTAGTCTACCTACTATCATAAGGAAGGATAAGAATATCTTTCCTACTGCAGGGATATGAGCAAAATTATCCACCGGTCCTACACTTCCTATTGCAGGTCCCACATTACTGATACACGTCGCTGTAGAACCAATACCCGTCAAGAAAGGCGTAGGATCATCTTGCATGATTACTGTCATCACCAATGACCCGATGATAAATAGAATGAGATAGAATAATAAAAAAACTAGAATATGAGTAATTACTCTTCCTTTAATAGTACTACCATCAATCTTAAGTCTTACAAATGCGGCAGGATGCAGTATCCTTTTAAATTCGAGAATTGAGTTTTTGAGAAATACCAAATGACGTATGATCTTGATACCACCACTCGTAGATCCTCCACAGGCGCCTACAAATAACAGTACAAAAAACAACATCGTAAGTCCCTGATGCCAAGAAGTATAATCCGCAGATATATAGCCTGTAGTCGTAATCACTGAGACTAGCTGAAAAGCAGACTCCCGTACCAATTGTTCCACTGGCAAATCAGACAATAGACATCTAAATCCACTCACAGCAATAATCAAAGTCAATACAAGTGTAATATAAAATCTAAACTCATCACTCTTCCATGCTCTAGTAAATCTACCTTTGAATAACAAATAAATGATCGTATAATTCATACCTCCGACAAACATAAATATCAATATCGGATACTGAACCCACAAGCTCGTAAAGTGGGCGATACTGTCATTTTTAGTAGAGAATCCTCCCGTGGACATGGTAGTCATGGCATGATTGATACTGTCGAAGAAGTCCATCTCTCCAAAAAAATAAAGGATGACGCATAAGAATGCAGTCAAACCCACATATATCAACCAGAGCCGCTTTGCTACCTCCTTGATCCTTGGGTGTATCTTATCTGATTGTGGACCAGGAGACTCCGCTACAAACAACTCTACTCCACCGATACCAAGTAAAGGGAATATAGCTATCGTAAATACGATGATCCCCATACCTCCAATCCACTGGGTAAGGCTACGCCAAAACAACGTACCGAATGATAACCCTTCTATATCAGTGAAAATAGTAGCGCCCGTAGTCGTAAATCCAGAAGAACTTTCAAAAATAGCCTCGCTGATAGATATTTCATGATGTATGAGATAAGGCAGTGCTCCCGCTACGCACATAGCGATCCACCCCAGACCTACGATCAAATATCCTTCTCGTTTTCTTATGGATTTATCCTTTGGTTTGGTCAGGGCTAAAACTCCTCCGACACCTATCGTAATAAGACTTGATATAAAAAAACATCCACTATCATCACCATTGCTGAGATATGACACTAGAGCTGGCAACATCATAAATAACCCGACAATGATGGTTATAAATCCGATTACGTAAGAAACTATTCGACTATTGATCATGGACCGAAATGAATATTGACTCTACTACTTTTACTGAACTTGGTCTTACAAAGATGATCAATTTATCATCCCTATCGAGTACAAAATCTCCTCTTGGGATCAATCCTTTATCATCTCTAATCACACCGGCTACGATGGCTTCTCTCGGAAGACCTATCTGATTGATTTGTTTGCCAACTACCTGATCTTTTTCATGAATGATAAATTCGATAACTTCTGCATCTACCCCGTGAAACGATGCTATCGCCTCTACTCTACCTCTACGGACAAATCTAAATATATTATTCGCCGCGAGTATTTTTTTATTTATGATAGTATCTACTCCGATATTCTGAGAGATATGCGTGTAGGCCGAATTATCCACGAGCGCTATGGTCTTAATATCCCCAGTACGCTCCGCCATCAGACTAGAGATGATATTCGTCTCCGAATTAGGCGTAAGTGCTACAAAAGCATCCATCGACTCCAAGCCATACTCAATTAAGAAATCTGTATTATTGGGATCCCCTTGTAAGATGAGTGTATTATTCAATTCTTCATGGCATTTCTTACATTCTGCCTTACTCTTCATTATCAGAGATACATTATACTCTTTCTCTAGAAGCTTAGCGGTCTGTCTTGCTAGAGGACCACTACCTATAATCATGACTTTTTTTACCTTCTTTAATGTTTTACCTACAAAGTGATTCACCCGGTCGAAGTCTTTGATATCTGTAGACAAGTACAAATGATCTAGCGGCTCTATGATCATATCCATACTTGGGATGATCGTCTCAGATCCGCGAAGTAGTACGATTACCCTTAGATGGTGATTTGTCGCCTCTTCAGAAAGCTGACGCATGGACTTCCCAATAAGATTGGAATCCTGATCCGCTGTAAATCCGATGATAGATATCTTTCCCTCTTCGAATTCAAATACATCAGTAACTGATGCACGACTGATCAGCCGCTTGATCTCTTGTACAGCCAGCAATCTCGGACTGAATAGATTATCAATTCCCGAATCTTTGAAATTCTTTCGTTGTACTTTATGAAAGTACTCTGGATTAGATACTCTCGCGATGGTCTTTTTGGCACCTAGTTTTTTCGCCAGTATACAGGCGAGGAGATTCGCTGATTCGTGAGTTGATACCGCAATGAACAGATCTGCATTTTCTACTTTTCCATTCATCAGGGTTTCTATAGATGTGATCTCACCCTTGATGGTAGATACGTCTATATGAGTAGCTACATAATCTAACACTTGATCATCATGGTCGATGAGCGTAATGTTCTGCTCTTCGGTAACCATTAATTTTGCAAGATGAAAGCCTACATCACCAGCACCTCCTATTAATATATTCATTTGTATATTTTATCAGGGATTAGGTATTCCCTGTTTCGGAGAACAAAATTATGTCATTTTTTTCGGTGATAAGGTAAATATTGGAGAATACTTTTGATTTTAGGCTACTAATCTAATAATTTACCCTTACCAATCTCTCTATTCTGGCGTCCTGCTAGCACTTGTGTACACTTGATCTTGCATCCCCTCCATACTTAAAAACGGAAATCTGATATACGATCCAATATACTCAGACAACCCACAGTCTAGAACAATTAACTACCTTGAATAAATTAGAATCAGAAGGATCCATTTCTGTACCTTCGCAAAAAATATAAAATATGAAGCTCTTTTATAACGTAACAGTAATCATCGATGATTCTATAATAGACGAATGGAAATCTTGGATGATAGACCACCATATCCCTGAGGTGATGGCTACTGGCGCTTTCGAATCATATCAACTTACAAAAGTAATCACGGAAGGAAGTGAAGGCGGAACTACATTCGCCATCCAATATTTATCCCCAAATCGCGAAGAATATGAGCGATATCAAATGCAGCATGCTCCAAAACTTCAAGCAGAACACAAAGCTAGATATAATGGAAAATTTGGCGCCTTCCGAACACTTATGGAAGTAATAAGCCACAGTTGAATCTATGAACATCTGCTGATTTACCAAAATTTTTACTCAAAGTATAGATTTTGGAACCATTTGGCTCGTTTGCTTATTTATAAATTGCGACTTTTGCCCTACCTTATATCAAATGAAAAATTTTTATGGAATTCGAATTAACAGAAGAACAATTAGCCGTAAGAGATGCCGCTAGAGATTTTGCACAGAGAGAGTGCCTTCCTGGAGTAATAGAGAGAGATCGTGAAATGATATTCGCCAAAGATCAAATAAAAATGATGGGTGAATTAGGATTCATGGGTATGATGGTAGCTCCAGAATATGGTGGAGGCGGAATGGATAGTATCAGCTATGCTCTTGCTATCGAGGAGATTTCAAAAGTAGACAATTCTTGTTCTGTATGTATGTCGGTAAACAACTCGCTCATCTGCTGGGGACTCGAAACATATGGTGATGAAGCACAAAAGATGAAATATCTTACAAAATTAGCCACTGGAGAATGGATCGGGGCATTCTGCCTATCAGAACCTGAGGCTGGAAGTGATGCTACATCACAAAGAACGACTGCCGTAGACATGGGTGACCATTACTTACTTAATGGCACAAAAAACTGGATAACAAACGGTGGAAGCTCTAGTGTGCACATAGTGATTGCTCAGACTGATCCAGATAAAGGTCACAAAGGTATCAATGCGCTGATAGTAGAGAGCAGCTGGGAAGGCGTGGAAATCGGAGCCAAAGAAGACAAGCTAGGAATCAGATCGTCTGACACCCATACCATCTTATACAATGACGTCAAAGTGCCAAAAGAAAATAGAATTGGCGAAGATGGTTTCGGTTTCAAATTTGCTATGAAAGTGCTCTCAGGAGGTAGAATCGGTATCGCAGCTCAGGCATTAGGTATAGCTGCGGGCGCGTACGAACTTTCAGTAAAATATTCAAAAGAAAGAGAGGCTTTTGGGAAGCCGATAAGTCAGCATCAAGCGATCGCATTTAAGCTAGCTGACATGGCTACTGATATAGAAGCTGCGAGACTATTAGTACATAGAGCGGCATGGCTCAAAGACAATGGAGGGAATTATGACTCCGCCAGTTGTATGGCTAAGTTATTCGCGTCCGACATCGCTATGAAACATACCGTAGAAGCAGTGCAGGTGCACGGAGGATATGGTTTTGTCAAAGAATATCATGTAGAGCGATTGATGAGAGACGCTAAGATTACTCAAATCTATGAAGGAACATCAGAAATCCAAAAGTTAGTCATCAGTAGGAATATTGTCAAAGGAGAACTATACCCTGCACTCTTAAAAGCAAAAGTGTAAGCACCTAGGTTACCTCTAAGAATGAAGTTAAAAATATACAAGACCTCATGCTTAACTAGCATGGGTTTTTTTTGATTGTTTTGTAGCACTCTATTTTCACGGGACTACGTTCGATTTTTTAAAATTATAATCATAGTACATGAAAAACCATATCCCTATTGTGTACTTGGAGTATAAAGGACTACTAGCAGATATGCTGATAGATATATGTCCAGCCGGGTCGTCCAAATGAAGTAATAAACCTGGTAGGATATTATACTTTTTTAGGGAATCAAAGAGAATGAGTACTAATAAAATCGGCCCCACACCCATCACAAAAGATAATCAATCATATAAAATAGAGTTAGATCAGATCATCATAAAAATGACTATTCACAACAAATCACAGCTACACTCATTTAAGTATTGTATTTTAACGACTCAAAATCAAAATACCTGAATTCTCTATGAAATCCATCCAAGTAGCAAAATTTGCCAATATCCCAATCAAGATCCACTGGTCTTTTGGTTTGTTTGTTGTACTGATAGTTGGCTATGGTCTGTCTAATGACATGCGTGGGACAGACTTAGTGTGGTTTTTAGGATTTATCGGAGCCATGTTTATATGTGTAATACTGCACGAATATGGACATGCGATCAGCGCCCGACGATATGGAGTCAAAACGATAGATATCATCATATCACCTATAGGGGGACTCGCTAGATTAGAGAAACTTCCCGAAAAACCGATACATGAGTTCGTAGTGGCCATTGCAGGTCCATTGGTTAATGTTGTCATTGCCCTATGCTTATTTACGATCTTGTTTATTACATTTCAGGACCTATCATTTTTGGTCGTAAATGAAAATCCGCTTGACAACATTATAACTCCAAAGGGATTCTTCGGCTTATTGATTTGGACAAATATGATATTATTTTTATTCAATCTAATACCAGCATTCCCCATGGATGGTGGTAGAATCTTGAGAGCACTTCTATCTATGAGATTTGGAAGAGTCCGGGGTACGCAATGGGCTGCAATAGTAGGCAGAGCTTTGGCTATTGGGTTTATCATATTTGCAGTATTTACGAGTGACTACATGCTTATTTTTATAGGGATCTTCGTATTTGTAATGGCTGGAAATCAAAAAAATCAGGTCGTCATAGAAAGTATATTAGATACAGTGACCGCTTCGGATATCATGAATACGAAATTTTCAAAGATCCATATTTCAGAACCATTGCAGACGATCTATGATCAGTACATCAGAGGTGGAGAGAAAAATTATTTGATTTTTGATTCTATGGATAATATTTCTGGAGTGGTACCTGAGTTATTCATCAGACAAGCCTATCATGATAATTTATTAGCGACCACAACAGCTAATGCTTACATGAGCACTAAAATAATGAGAGCTACTCCACAGATAAGCCTCAAGGATCTATTCGAAAAAATGAATCGTGAAGGAATCGCAATTGCGGCGATCGAAGAAGAAGGCAACCTAGTCGGAGTAATAGATCGTAATATGCTACAGAATTATCTGCAGTTGCATATGAGTAGGAGAAAATAAATCCAAAAAAAAATAGGCTTCCTAAATTTAAGAAGCCTATTTCATTTTATTATAAGATTAGATTGATTACCAACCTAACTTTGCCTTTACTTTTGCAAGCAGATCTTCACCTTCCATAGCGAATAGTAAGCCATTAGTAGATGTATCGAAGATCATAGTGTATTCACCAGATTTGCCCAATTCATCTATTGCTACTTTTACTTTATCCAGAATCGGTTTATATAGCTCTTCTCGCTTCATAGCTAATTTTTGCTGCACTTCTTGCTCGTACTTTTGGATTGCCTGCTGAGACGCTTGCAATGCACTTTCTCTTTGTTGGATTTGGATTTGACTTAAGATACCCTCTTCTCTGTCCTTTGCATAAGCTTCATATTCTCCTTCAAACTTCTTTACCATAGCTTCACCTTTTGAAATAAGTGTGGTTTGATATTCCGTAATCTGAGTATCCGCTGTTTTCACTAAAGGAGATTCCACTAGTAACTGCTGCGAATTTATATGACCGAATTTTTGTGCCCATGATGTAGCCACTACAAGTATTGCCATCATCATAGTCAAGATAGCCTTTTTAGAATTATTCATTTTTCTATTTTTATATGTAAAATATGCGTTTGCATATATTGCTTCTGCATAATAATTAATAAACAACCGATGTAAAAAGGGCAAAAGTAACAGAACCAACTCATCTTTGGTAATTTTTAACGTAAGAATAAGAGAATCTTTAGTTCTAAAGAAAAACACAGCTAATAAAGTAGGCTCAATAAGGTAAATAAAAAGGTGGGGATGACTTATTAGACGAAATTTAGAATGTTTTATTCTAAAGACCTAAGATAGTCTGCATGGCTTCATATTTAATTGGTTTGCTATCTTAGCTAATCTAAAATGAAATCCCAATGGCAGAAATTATAAAAAACGATAAACGAATAATCAATGCTTGGGCACTTTTCGACTGGGCTAATTCCGCTTATGCATTAGTGATTTCTACGGCGATATTCCCCGTATACTTTATCAAAAACACGCCTGATATTATTGATTTATTAGGTCTTACTTTTACAAATACGTCTCTTTACAGTTTCTCTGTTGCGTTTTCATATATACTTATTGCGATCTTGTCTCCCATATTATCGGGCATAGCAGATTACACAGGTAAGCGTATGTTTTTCCTTAAAGTTTTCACTTTTATGGGATCGTTGGCCTGTATGGCGATGTGGTTTTTTAGTGGAGAATCACATATATGGTTGGGCACCTCAGCATTCATTTTAGCTACTGTTGGCTTTGCGGGAGGTATCGTTTTCTACAATTCTTACCTACCCCTTATCGTGACAGAAGATCGATATGATTCGGTAAGTGCTAAAGGGTTTGCCGCTGGCTATGTGGGCAGTGTAATCCTTTTACTTTTCATCCTTTCGATGGTTCTGAAGCCCGATTGGTACGGCATTGTTGATGATAGGATGCCTGCACGGATTGGATTTGTACTCGTGGGTATATGGTGGTTGGGCTTTGCATTGATCACATTCAAGTATCTCCCAAAAGATGACAAAATATCCAATAATGAAAATGTACTTAAGAAAGGGTTTCAAGAAATAAAAAAAGTTGCTGGAGAACTTCGTACCAAGAGGAACGTTGGGAAATTTTTGATGGCGTTCTTTTTCTATTCGGCAGGAGTGCAGACTATCATATACCTTGCTACCCCGTTTGCAGAGAAGATTCTAAAATTCGAGCCGAGTGAAATGATAATCATCGTAATAGTCTTACAATTGGTTGGCATTGTCGGAGCATTTTTATTTGCAGCAGTAAGTGATCGCATCGGAAACAAACTAGCCATCGTACTCATGGTGATCATATGGCTTTTCATCTGTATATCCGCTCACTTTTGTAATGATAAGACACTGTTCTACATTATAGCGGCGGCGGTGGGTATGGTCATGGGTGGTATACAATCTGTTTCCAGATCTACATATTCTAAGATGATCGATGATGATTCTCCTGATGTGACTTCTTATTTCAGCTTTTATGATGTGCTCTACAAGGTAGCTATCGTAGCGGGTACTATGGCATTTGGAATAGTCGATAATCTCACTGGGGATATGCGATACAGTGTCCTGGCCTTAGCTGTATTCTTCCTGATCTCTCTTTTCATACTTTTTAAAACAGATTTTAAAAAAGCGATGGCTAAATCCGCATTATCCACTGGAACTTCGTAGGCTAGTTTAGGAAGTAAGGAGAGCAATACGATTGTGTGATGAAATGGTTTTAAGTCGGGATATCTGTAATTAACGAATATCCTTATTCCATAACAGTTTATCTAACTGCTTCTGAAAAGATTACCCTGCTTATTGGTGTTTTGGCCTATCTGTATACCCTTGATAAACCTTACTCAGAATGACAGCCAGCGCTAGACTCGGCAGTAAGTTTTCTAAATTGATATGTCCCAAATTCAGCAGGTTGATAGATATTCCAATAATGAGAATACCACCAACAGAGCTCAGTACATCAATAGTCGTCTGATCAAAAATTGGTTTCAATTTGCCCGCACTCAGAGTGAGTCCCCCTTGGAATATCAAAAGGGGTACTATCGAAAACAAAACTCCAATCCCTAATGTAGCGGCAAGCGCTATAGATGAAAATCCATCTAACGTTGATTTTACAATAAGCAGTTCTCTCTTCTGGTTCAGTCCCTCCTCGATGGCACCTACTATAGTCATACTCCCTATACAAAAAAGTAAAAATGCCGTAATCAATCCCTCTGAAAAACTAGAATCCGAAGATCCCGACACAGACTTAAGCCCATCCGACAAGCTAAGAATAACTTGATCCAAATGGATCAATTCTCCAAATACCCCTCCAAGAACTAAACTGAATATACATATCAACATATACCCATCTGGCAACTTTAGCGACATCTTCAACCCGATCAAAATAGTGCCGAGACCTAGTGCCTGAAATATTATAGCCTCCATACCATCCGAAAAAAACTGTTTTAGAAATAATCCTAATAAACTACCTAAGATGATCGTAACCACATTTATCAAAGTACCTATTGGGATATTTTTCATGTTCATGTTTAGAGTATTGGATAATAAGATTATATGTATTTACTTCTAGGTAAGCAGTAGTTATCCTACAGTCTGACTATTTTTTCGACTTCGGCAGATTTATGTGTTATATATGATCATACACCCTATGATGGTGGCTATCTTTTTGTGTACTTAAACTGTGCATAGTCCATAGCTGCCAATAGTATGTCACATCCCTCTTCTATCTGCTGATCTGATATAATGAGTGGTGGTGCTAATCTGAAAGACTTATTATTGAATAAAAAATAGTCTATCAATGCTCCATGCTCAATGGTATGGTTTACTACATGCTTAAGGTATTTTCTTCTAGTCAACTCTACGGCCATCATCAACCCAGATGACCTTACTTCTTTGATTATTGGATGTTTGAGTTTACTTCTTATCAATTCTTCCTTGCGCAGCACATCTTCATGTAACTTCTCATCTACCAGTACCTTGAGCGTAGCATAAGCCGCAGCTACACATGCAGGATGTCCACCGAATGTGGTAATATGGCCCAGCATTGGTTTTCTTGCAAATGCCATCATCATATCCTTGGGAGCTACGAATGCACTTACAGGCATACCACCTCCCATAGCCTTGCCCAAGAGTAATATATCAGGTACGACATCGTATTTTTTATGAGCGAATAGAAACCCCGTCCTACCGAAACCCGTTTGGATCTCATCTAATATCATCAGGGCTCCGACCTCGTCACATCTGTTTCTTACCTTTTTCAAGTACTCATTTTGGGGTGGCTTTACACCTCCCTCAGCTTGAACGGGCTCCAAAATAATACACGCAGTATGCTCATCGATCTTAGATAGTTGTGCCTCATCATTAAAATCAATATGCCTGACCCCAGGGATGCCTGGAAGAAAGCTTCGGGTAAATTCATCATCACTCCGCAGAGATTCACTGCCCATGGTACTTCCATGATAAGCTTTAGAACATGCTACAATATTATACCTGCCTGTGTATTTTCTTGCCAACTTCAATGCACCTTCCACTGCCTCGGTCCCACTGCTAAGGTAATAGACAGAATCTAGCCCATTATTCAATTCGCCAGCAAGAAGTTCTGCAAACTCCACTTGCGGGCTGTGTACATGCTCGCCGTACACCATGGTATGTAGATGCTTATCAAGCTGATCTTTTACAGCAGTTATTACTTGAGGGTGCCTATGACCCAAAGAGGATACAGAAATCCCGCTATTAAGATCTAAGTAACGCTTCCCATCAGTACTATATATGTACATCCCTTCGGCCTTTTCAATCTCTAACATCATTGAGATTTCACTGGTTTGTGCCACATGACTGATATAAAGTTCTCTAATAGACGGCATGGTATTTGCTTTTAATTTTATGATGTTTTGACAAATAGGCGACAAAAACTCGTCTTGTCCTAAAAACCAAAGGTCAAAAATAGCTAGGATTTTTTAATTAATAAGGACACAAAGAAGAAATGAGACACACCTTTAAATTCATGATGTTATTTGTAACTATTATCAGTACTCTGACATCTCTAAATGCCCAAACCCTAATCACCAGTTGCAACGCAGAATTTGTAGATATCGGCGGAGAAGTCGAGAACTACTTGAATGACGAAAACTCCGAATGGATCATATGTCCAGATACACTATCTGAGTATTTGGAGATCGAATTTACACATGTAGATATTGAAACAGCCTTTGACCAAGGATTAGACAGCACAGGATGCCATGATGTTCTATACATTTATGATGGATTAGACGATAGTGCGCCATTAGTAGGTTCTTTTTGTGGTGAAGAAAGTGGATCTGGTGATAAATCATTTATAGATGGGCACACATTGAATGTCGGAGATAAATTCAAACCAACAAACAATACAGGTTGTTTTTACGTAAGATTCCAATCTGATAATGCAAAACGACTCACAGGATGGCGTGCAGAAGTAACATGCTGTGCACCAACCCTAAGCAATGGCGTAACCGATGGGGTCGACCTTCCTATGCCGCTGAATGGAGGAGATTTCTTTAATCTAGAAATTGATAATAATTGTACAAGAAATAGTAAATTAGAAGACTTCACTGATTTTGAAAGTGTAGGAAACTCATGTTATTCGGGAGGATTGACACAACCAAATCAAAGTTTTTATGCATTCAATTCAAATCTAACTGGTGGATTCGTTGAGCTACTTGCTGAGCCAATAGATAGCGTGGGTGTTATCGAAATTCTTGTTTTCGGGCCAGTACAACTTGATTCCGCTTCGTATAGCGGAGGAGTGATAAATGATTGTGTAGTTGGAGAAACACCCTGGTCATTATTTTTCAATGCTGGACCAAATCAGACCTATATCCTAGCTGTAGCGACAGAACTCAAAGGAAGAACGGCTGTAAACACACTAGGGTCTTCGGAAGGTCTTGGAGGATTACTCCCTATACGCCTAGAGAATTATGGAATTAAAAAATCAAATGATAATGCCGTTATTTCTTGGTCGACTTCAAGGGAAACAAATAATGAAGAATTTGCAATTTTTAGATCTATGGATTCGAAAAAATTTGATAAAATCGGGACCGTAAAATCAAAATCAATCAATGAGAGTGGTGCGGAGTATGTATTCAGCGATGAAGAAAAGATAGCTGGAACAATTTACTACTATGTCCAACAGATAGATAAAGATGGCAGCACAACGAATTTTGACATACTTAGTATTTATAGAAATTCGAACAGAAATCTATCAAGCTACCCCAACCCAAGCAATGGTGTATTTACTATTGACCATGGGAATCACAATGAAAACGAACAGAATACAGTTAAAATCTATAATCAGTTAGGACAATTAAAATATAATAACATCGTAAGCAATCATACTCTCATAGATCTATCGAACCTAGAATCAGGTATCTACACCATCCAAAGTATAACGAATGGTAACATACAATCTCGCCAACATATAATAAGTAAATAAAGATCTAGGTATTCATCACGAAAACCATGCGCACTTGAGCAAAACGCCCTAATAGTGATGAATACCTTTTATTTCCTACTCATATATTCAAAAGTAAATGATAAATATTGCATTGATCGCACATGATGGAAAGAAACCAGAAATGGTGTCTTTCGTTGTGAAAAATAAAAGATTTCTCGACGGCACAACCATATATGCGACTGGAACCACCGGTGGACATATCGAGAAGGAAGGATTCAATGTAGTGCGACTTCTAAGCGGTCCTGTAGGTGGTGATGCTCAGATCGCCGCAAAGCTTGCTGAGGGGACGATCGATGTTGTGATATTTTTTCGAGACCCACTGGATAAGCACCCTCATGAGCCCGATGTACAGATGCTCATGAGATTGTGCGATGTCCATAATATACCACTCGCCACTAATCCCAAATCTGCATATTATATACTCAAAGGCATCAAACATGCATTAGAAGAACAAAAAGATAAATAGTTCTTACCTCATCTCAATAATCATATTAATCGTCTTATCGACCACCCACCATTCTAGAAAAGACGTTAATTTCTATACTTAATTTCAAACCTGTAGTCGTATAATTACGTTGTTTTTCCTAAGTTGCAATAGTAATATAGATCTACAATGACTACAAAGGAATTTCGCGAATTTTCTCCCTCTATCCCAAAAGACCCCGGTGTATACAGATTTCTAGATGAGAATAATGTCATTCTTTATGTGGGCAAGGCCAAGAATCTAAAGAATAGGCTCAATTCCTATTTTGGGGTAAAAAAACACCAACAGTATAAAACGAAAGCTTTAGTCAGAAATGCGCATCATATAGAATTTACCATCGTAGATTCAGAACATGATGCATTATTACTAGAGAATACACTTATCAAAAAAAATCAACCAAGGTATAATGTTTCGCTTAAAGATGGTAAATCTTATACCTACTTGTGCATCAAAAAAGAAAGATTTCCGAGAGTCTTCTTTACTCGACAAGTATGGAAGGATGGTTCCTCATATTTCGGACCTTATACATCTAAGTACAGGACCAAAGTCTTACTAGAAGTGATCAAGAGGATATTTCCACTTAGGACTTGCACATACAATCTATCAGAAGGAAATATAAATAAGGGAAAGTTTAAAGTATGCTTAGAATATCATATCAAGAACTGTATGGGGCCTTGCGAAGGATTGGAAGACGAAGAAGATTATAATGAAAAGATAGATCAAGTTAAGAATATACTGAGAGGCAACTTCAAGCGGGTAAGAGATTATCTCAAGCAAGAAATGGCAGACCAAGCTGCGATCATGGAATTCGAACAAGCCCAACTCACTAAGGAAAAATTGAATGCATTGGTAGATTATCAAGCAAAATCAACAGTGGTAAGCGCTACTATAAAAGATGTGGATGTATTCACAATACAAACAGATGATAAATATGCATTTGTAAACTATATCAAGGTAATCAATGGTGCAATGATAAACACGGATACGATAGAAATGGAAAAAAATCTCGACGAAGATGAAAGAGATCTACTATCATACGTAATCCCCGTAATAAGAGAAAAGTACAATAGCATTGCCCAAGAAGTAGTAGCGCCATTTGATGTAGAGATGGAGGACGAATCGGTCTTGGTTACAGTCCCTCAGCGAGGAGACAAAAAGAAACTAATGGATCTATCAATCAAAAATGTAACCTATCATTTATTACAAAAAAAGAAATCAGAAATCAACAATATCGGGAAACAAACCTCAGCTGAGCGAATACTAAAAACACTCCAGTCTGACTTATACATGAAGGAAGTCCCGATGCACCTAGAGTGCTTCGACAACTCGAATATCCAAGGGACCAATCCTACCGCCAGCTGTGTAGTCTTCAAAAATGCAAAACCATCAAAAAAAGACTATCGTCATTTCAAAATCAAAACTGTAGTGGGACCAGATGATTTTGCTTCAATGGAAGAGGTGGTATACAGAAGGTACAGTCGATTGCTCAAAGAGGAGCAACCCCTACCCCAATTAATAGTAATAGATGGTGGAAAAGGTCAGCTCTCATCGGCAGTTAAGAGCTTAGAGAAGCTGGATTTGATAGGGAAGATTACCATCATCGGGATTGCCAAAAAACTGGAAGAGATATACTTTCCAGGCGACCCTATCCCACTGCATATCAATAAAAAATCAGAATCTCTTAAGCTGATCCAACAAGCAAGAGATGAGGCACACAGATTTGCCCTCACATTACATAGGAATCTAAGATCTAAGCACTTTATTGGCACAGAATTAACAGACATCCCTGGTATCGGTAAGAAAACTGCCAATACATTATTGACTACATACAAAAGTGTAAAAAAAGTAAAGAGTCAAAGTGAGCATTCTCTCGCAACTGTAGTAGGCAAAGCAAATGCTAAGAAAGTTTATAAGTATTTTAATCCTAATCTGGATGAAGAGGAGTAGTTCAATCATACAAATTTATCTAATCTGGAATTTTTCAAATACTTGAATCTTTCAAATGATAAAGCATAAGCAAGAATATCAAGATTAGCCTGGTCTGATACGCCAAACAAATAGTCAAATTATTAATCCACAGGTGTCGGAGACTATGGAAAACAGCATAAAAAAAAGCCTCTCCAAAATTAATTGAAGAGGCTTCTTATATCTAATCTGAGTGATTAATCTACACGTTTTCCTGCGGAATAATTCACTTTTAATTGATTTGCTTTTCTGAGTGCAGTCTTTACATCAGCTACAATACCCATAGTTACAGAACCATCCACTTTAAGAGAAGAAGTAATTCCTTGTCTTTGATTCTCTGGTAATGTTGCCTTATGCTTTTCTAGAAATAATGGAATATCAGCAACAGTAGCGAATTTATCTCCTAACTGCATTCTAGGCTTTGTTCCGTAAGTATCTCTATATGCTACTTTCGGTCTTCCAATATGTATATAATTCACAAGAGATTTCTTTTCGAGCTTTGTCAGCTCTGTTGCCTCTGGTGTATTTACATCTACCTTTAGTTCTGCATCTCTCATCACTGTTACCATCATAAAGAAGAACAAAAGCATGAATATGATATCCGGCAAAGAAGCGGTCGAAACCTCAGGGGACGCCTTACCTCTTTTCTTTTCAAAAGTTGCCATGTGTTTACTTTTTTAAGTGATTAATAATTAACTCTCGTCACCGTAACTCGTAGGTTCTGCCTCCGAGATTACAACAGGTATAATCTTTTTGATCTCATCTCTTTGTTCTCTAGAACAGTACTCATACAACTTTCCGAATCTTCTTTCTGATTCTTCATTTCTTAGTTCTGTGTATGCCGCCTTGAGTTCATTGTAGACCGTCAAAAAGGTTTTGTATTTCGTTCCTCTATCATTTTTCAGTGATACGATAGCTTTGGTCGGCAACTCAGCTTTATCGGCTTCCTTATTAGGATTACTGATAAATAACTTAGTTGCATCTTTAAGATCCTCGACTCTCATATTTTCACCTCTAACAAGAAGCTGATCGTCAGCATTTACAAGTACTGAAAATACATTACGTGTATTCATCTTGAGGTTTTCTGGCGGCTCGTTAGACCATGGTGGTAGCCTTACTAATACACCTTTATCCTCGGCGATTGTTGTTGTTACTAGGAAGAATATCAATAGCAAGAAGGCGATATCCGCCATAGATCCTGCATTGACCTCATTCTTCATTCTATCTCTACTACTTGTCTTTCCCATAATGTTATATTATTTGAATTGACTCCAGAGCTCTCCCAATACCAATGCTATTACGGAGAATCCTAAAAGTCCAAGGGTAGTCTTGATACCACCTGAGATGAATTTACTGATATTTTCTGTTATATCGAATTTCTCATTCAATCCTACAAGTCTTCCAGTATTATCGAAAGATGATGTAGAGTATAGAATGAAAAATATCAATCCTATAAATAGGATTCCGCCACCGATTTTCATGGCATTCTTTGGAAATTTGATAAGGTCTGTCAAACCAAATACGACGAATGCAAGTGCAAATGCAACTACGGCCATCACGATGGTCAGAAATATACCAGTATCAAAAAAGCTAATTGCAGCTTGATCTGCATCAGGTAACTTATTTAATGCTGTTGACATATCATACCCAGCAGCATTAAATCCACTGTATATGTTTATGAAAAATATAGCAATCACTAAGACACCTAAACCCAGAGCCAATGACTGACCGTTTTTAGTTAAAAATTTATACATAATAAATTGTCTTTTGAATAAGTGATAAAATTAAGCTCCTAACTTATTGTTTCTTTCTAGGATATCAACGAATCCGATCGTTGCATCTTCCATTTTGTTTACGATACCGTCAATCTTTGATACTATGTAATTATATAGTATCTGAAGAATAATCGCCACTACAAGACCGAATACTGTAGTCAATAGGGCTACCTTAATACCACCCGCAACTACTGAAGGAGATAGATCACCTACCGCTTCGATTCTGTTGAAGGCTTCAATCATACCGATTACCGTACCCATGAACCCGAGCATCGGTGCAATCGCGATGAAAAGAGATATCCAAACTAGACCTTTTTCTAAAAGTCCCATTTGTACTGAACCATTTGATACAATTGCTTTTTCAACTGCAGCAGGTCCTTTATTTGCATTTTTTAATCCTTCTAACAATACACTTGCAGTTGGACCAGGAGTAGATCTCAATGTCTCCATCGCACCTTCCATATCATTATCAGCTAATCTCTCGTCAACTTTTGCTAATAACTTATCAGTATTAGTAGTTGCTATATTAAGCGTTATAATTCTTTCGATACAGAATGCCAATCCTAAGATAAGACAGACTAGTACGAAACTCATGAAGAACCAATCTCCTTCAATAAATTTTTCTTTTAGGCCTTGAAAACCTGTAGCTGGTTCAGCTGCCGCAACTTGGGCTACTGATTCAATAGCCCCGAAAAAAGAGGCATAAACAAACACTCCAAAGAGTACAAATAACTTTCGCATGATTTAATTATTTTCTGTTAGTATGTTAAGATTAACTTTCAATGAAACACTAAAATTATAAATATTATGTAAAGTAGTGCAACGTCATTGATTTTTTTTCAAAAAGTATTCATCTATTTTAACCAAAAAACCAAGGATAGTGCCTACGTCACCGCTTTTACTCGATTAAAATAAAATCTACAAATTATCTACTCTTGTGCAAATAACCCATATTGCGGAGAGTAAGGGATTCGAACCCTTGATACCCTTTTGAGGTATACACGCTTTCCAAGCGAGCGCCTTAAGCCACTCGGCCAACTCTCCTATATATTTGCAAAAATGGAAAATCCCGTCTGATTACAAAAGGAAACACGTACTATTTTCAAAAAAGTATTACGTTTAGTGTTGACAAATACTTTAAGTCCTCATCGTATATTATAATGCTAAGATTCATTATAATGATTAATTGGTGTGTATATCTTAAATAAAAGGCTACCAAACAACTATGCTGCTATAGTATATTCTTTCAGAGACTAAAAAGTAATAGACCTAAGTCTAGATACTATATCTACTCATCTGTAATCTCATTATGTTTTTAAAAATTGTACTTTTCATCGAGTCACATGACCTTGCAGATGATTAGAAGTATAAAATTGCAATCACTAATTATTTATTCAGTTCCTATTTGAAAAAATCGAAGGACTATATCATTTGAATCACACAAGGGCAAGTGTTCTGCTTTCGATGGTGACTGGATATAGTTCTTTATCATTTCTACATCACTGCATTTCATTATAGATACGAATTGATTTCTAATACTCAAATAAGCTGAGGCATGCAATCCTTGAAAATCAAATCTTTCTATTAGATCGTGTCTTACTGATGAAGGCTTAGACTGATAATCCCCAGTCGCTCTGTTGTAATAATTGAGAGAATTACCATTTACTTGGTTGTAAAAAAGAAGATAATCATCACTTATGGAATAAGTTAAAATGGGTGTGTTCTTGGAGATTTCTTCTATTTTCTTTACATCTAAATTTTCGAAATTTAGTTTTTTTCTTTCAGGTACGATATCAAATAAAACAGATGATTCACCATTCATACCTAATTCTACAATCTTTCCTTCTCTGGGTAGATTAAAATAAACTGAATTTCCATCCCTTTTCAAAAGCTTTCTATTAGAGGCAGCAATTAGGTATTCAAACTCTTCATTATATTCCATGATTTCTTTTAGAACGTTACATTTATTATCAGTTATAATAATTAGGTTTTTGTTTTCTTGAGTTATTTTAGAATTATAAAAAATAAAACCTTCATCAAGTTTTTCAAAATCAGTAAATCTAAATTCAGGAGAATATCTTTGGACCACATTTAAGTTATCATCATATGCAATTATTTTAGCATTCAAACCATTCAAAACTGAGACATATAACTTTTCTTTATTAACGCTTATCGATACTAATTTATCCTCAGCTGGAAACGTTAGCTCGTGTATTGTATTTCCGTCTAAATCATAAAATTTCACTGAGTTATTGCCTGAAAGCACTAGCATATTATTGCACTCCAATATATCATTTGGTTTAAAATTTACATCTGTATTATCTAGGACTAGATAGCTATAATCTTTTGTTTGCATTTGTCCAAAATTAAAATGCACGTAAAAAGAAAAACAAATCAGATAAAGTATTTTACAATTCATAAT
>CALLMH010000018.1 GCA_938007965.1 uncultured Saprospiraceae bacterium
GTAAAGCTAAGGTGCAAAAGATGGGATATGTATTGTGTAATAGTTACAAGAATTATTACAGCGTACCGTATCGATATATAGGCAAAAAAGTAGAATTACGGTATGATACAAGAAGATTAGAAATCTACTATAAAAGCCAACGAATAGCGATGCATACCACTTCTCAAACAAAGGGGCACTACGTAACTGAACCAAAACACTTATCGAGCAACAATCAGGCAATTACAAAGTGGTCACCATCCTATTTTAGTGATTTAGCTGCACAGCATGGAGCGCATATTCAAACATATATAAATGAGCTAATCGAACAGCGGCCGTATCCAGAGCAGGCTTATAAACAGGCTCAAGGAATATTAGCATTAGTCAAACTATACTCAGCTGAGAGGGTAGATCTAGCATGTGAACTAGCAAATAAACACCCAAGCCGTACTTATAGAATGATCAAAGAAATCTTATCAAATAACCAAGATCAAAAAGCAGAACATAGTACAGATCAGGCGGAAGATCATACTATACCTAATCATGCTAATGTAAGAGGAATAGACTACTATCAATAAAATTATTAATCAAATAAAAACACTAAGGAAATGGAACAACAAACCATAGCAAAATTAACGAGTATGAACATCAAAGGGATGTCTCAAACCTATCACGAAGACCTCAGTACAGGACAAATTGCTGATCATACAATAGCGGAGTATCTAGCAAAACTGACGGATGCCGAATGGGAACACCGACAGAATAGAAAGATAGTAAATCTCAAACGAGCGGCCAACTTCAGACAACAAGCACATCCGCTAAATATAGACTATACAATTGATCGCCAATTAGACAAAGGTGTAATGCAGAGGCTATTAGGGTTTACTTTCCTGAAGCAAGCCGAGAATATCATATTCACAGGATTAACGGGTACAGGAAAGTCATATTTAGCGCAAGCTATAGGGATTAGTGCCTGCGAAAATACATATCGAACAATGTACTACCCCATGAGTTTGCTGACCGATAAAGCAAACGCAGTGAAGATACAAGGGAACTATCCCAAATGGATCAAGAAGCTGCAACAAGTACCACTTTTGATATTAGATGATTTTGGATTGACATCAATAGATAGTATTACTCGTAAGGCACTCATCGATATTATAGACTTTAGGTATGCGAAGCACTCTACCATCATAGTCTCTCAAATACCCGTAAATAAGTGGCACCCGCTCATCGGTGAAGATACAATCGCGGATGCCATTTTGGATCGAATAGTTCACAATGCTCATCGTATTCAACTCAAAGGAGAGTCTATGAGGAGACAAAACAAAATCAGCAGTTAGTAGGTCTTGTTCCAGTCGCCCTGAGGGCTCCTTCCACAAGACCTACTAACTAATACCTAAACTATCTAAATAATAACTATTTTTGAACCTAGAATCATTGCTCTTTTTAGTGGTACACTTTAGATGATAATTGGTGGTACACATTAGATGATAATTGGTGGTACACTTTGATGATAATATGCACAGCAAGAATTAGCTGAAAAAGTAGGTACAACAAAATCGTATATTTCGAAAATTGAAAATAATATTAAAGAGGCTAGAATATCAACACTTGAAAAAATCGTTTCAATTGGTTTAGGAGGGGAATTAGAGCTAAAAATTAATCTAAGTTAAAAGAAGAAACCCCATATAATCAAGTAGACGGCCTCGACTAGAGTTACTAGCCGAGGTGCGCCTCTCACACCACCGTACAGCATACCTTCAAGCAAATCTGTTCAAAAATGGAATACGATACACTGAGAAAAAATATCAGAAATTAGTAGAAGTTGAAGAAAGAAGATTGAACAGAAAGGTAGGAAACGCTACATAATCAAGTAGACGTCCCCGACTAGAGTTACTAACAGAGGTGCGCCTCTCACATCGACGTACATACAATTGTATGGTTCTCTTTATTCTGAATTCTAGTATTTGATAAAACTATCGAATTCCCTCTTGCTAAGATGCTTGACGGCTTATAGATCCTTCCACATTTTCATATGGTCTATACCTACTTCTTGGTACACTTCGCCATCAACAGTGTATGATAGTCTTTCGTAGAAAGGAACAGCAGGTAGTCTTGCACTAAGCTCCAGCTTTTTATAGCCTAATGATTTGGCAATCAATTCAGAACTATTTACTAAGAAAGTACCGGCACCCTGTTTTTGTACTTTTGGGAATACGGCTACCTGCCTCATTTTAATCCTATTAGTAGATAGCGGCTTCAGAACTAGACAACCTAACAACTGATTACTATCACTATACACCGCAAGATGAAAGGAATCATACTCCTGTGCTATATCTGACACACTAAATTCCAACCCTAATGGCTTCCGTAATACTAAATCTCGCAATGCTACGAGCTCACCATATTGGGGTGTTCCGAAATCTATAATACTAGAATACAATTTAAATTATTTAAAACTGAATGGTTGATTCATTGAACCCAGCGAAGATGCCTTGTCCATTTACCACATTGGTGTATGTGTGTTTTTTTGATCCTCCTGTAACTATAGAGGCTTCGAAGCTATTATAAAATTCGTATAGTTCCTTGCTGATTGATACAACTCTTAATTCATAACTAGGCGCAATCACTTCTCCTCCTTCTTCTCCGTCTTCTTGTCCCTCAGAATCTTCATCTTCGTCTTCCGGATCGAGAGATTCGATATAATCATCAAATTCTTCTAATCCATCTAGGTCAATAACGCCTAGATTATTATTGATAGAATTATCAGCACCTTCAACTTGATTAAATCCATTTCTACGCCCTTCGATAGTATTATACACGGTAGAGTATGTACCATTTCCAAATACTCCAGCTCCGATGATTTCTCTTTTACTCACCTCAGAGTTTATTTCTGATCTTTTCAAATTAAGTAACAAGGCATCAGATAGTTTTTCACTGTTATTGATTTCCGAATTATTATCTTCTTCTACCATTACGATTTCCCATATATAATAAGCCTCGATATTAGATTTGTCTTCGATTTGAAAATCAACTTCGACTCCTTTAGACATCTCTTCTTCGACTACAGAAAGTTTATTGATTTTTAGAGTTGATTCTTCTGGAACGTAGCTATATGCTGTCAAAACCTCGGGACCGACCTCTACTTTGATAAAATATCCTCTAGTTGGAGAAGGCTTATATCCCTCAGGACTTATATACATACCATTTTCATCATGATAGAGCTCATATAACTCTACATTGTTCTGATCGTAAATGATTACTCTTGCATCCGTTACAAATTCAATATTTTCCGTGTCATCGAATTTATTACCATTAGTCGACACCTCAACTTCCCAAGAAGAATTACTATCAAAAAAAGAATTGATTACTAATTGACTTTCAAACTCCAAATCTAACGTGATCGCCTCTTCACACGCACTAAGTATTAGTAGTGAAAAAGTAAAAGCTATTATATGTCTGATTTTTCTAGTAATCATTTAATATTCATCATTATATCGTAAAAATAGTCATTAAATTCTTCAATTCCAAAGTGAGCAAATATTGATCTTATGAATACACCGAAAAAAACAAAATATTATACTGAAATCAATCACATTACAACAACTACTCTTATTCCACTTACTATAAAAGGTGTCGCACAAAACAATGTTTCGATAAAAAACTCAAAAATATAATCAACTTAATTAGGTTTTGAAGTAAATGCTTCGGCGTATTGAGTCGCCAAAAGAAGAAATTCACAA
Organism: uncultured Saprospiraceae bacterium; assembly: GCA_938007965.1. Lineage (GTDB taxonomy): Bacteria > Bacteroidota > Bacteroidia > Chitinophagales > Saprospiraceae > CAJXUU01. The sequence goes on from CALLMH010000018.1 coordinate 3,726, forward strand.
TTTCAGAGATATCCATTAATTGGCTCATATAATGTCACGAGTGCTTCGTTATATGTAACCAACTTATAGTTTTACACAAAATCATAACCAGAGGATTTATCATTTTATCTTTTAGATTATAAGAAAGCATCAAATTAAAAATGTCTTTTAATTAAGTACTTTAATAAAAGAATGATATTTTCGGCATAAGTATTAAAATATTAAAATAGACATAAAATAAATGAGCGACAAAAAAGTGATTTTTGCGATGGAAGGCGTTACGAAAGTATATCCTCCTAGTAAAACAGTATTAAAGAACATATGGCTCTCTTTTTATTACGGGGCGAAAATAGGTGTACTTGGACTCAATGGATCAGGTAAATCAAGTCTCCTTAAAATCATAGCGGGTCTCGATGATAACTATCAGGGAAAAGTAACTTTTGACAAAGAATATAAAATAGGATACCTTGCTCAAGAACCAGTCCTAGACGAGACAAAGACGGTAAAGGAAATAGTCCGTGAAGGCGTGTCTGAAATCGCAAAAGTTGCTGATGCCTACGAAGCGATATCACTTAAGTTGGCCGAGCCAATGAGTGACGATGAGATGATGAAAGTCATCAATGAGCAAGGTGAACTTCTCGAAAAAATGGACCAGCTCAATGCTTGGGACCTAGACCATACTCTTGAATTGGCGATGGATTCTTTACGGCTTCCTCCTGACGATGCGAAAGTATCAGTGCTATCCGGTGGAGAACGTAGACGGGTTGCGTTGTGTAGGTTATTATTGAGCAAGCCTGACATATTGCTTCTCGATGAGCCAACCAATCACTTAGATGCAGAAAGTGTACATTGGTTAGAACAGTTTTTAAAATCGTTTCCAGGGACAGTGATTGCAGTAACCCACGATAGGTACTTCCTCGATAATGTAGCAGGTTGGATTCTAGAATTGGACAGAGGAGAAGGTATCCCATGGGAAGGAAACTACAGCTCATGGCTAGATCAGAAGTCTAACAGGTTAGCCAATGAAGAAAAAGCTGAATCCAAAAGACAAAAAGCACTAAAAAGAGAGCTAGACTGGGTACGAAGTGCTCAAAAAGCGAAGCAGTCAAAGGGTAAAGCCAGACTGAATGCCTACGACACAATGAATAATGCCGAAACTAAAGAGAAGGAAGCAAAATTAGAACTGGTCATACCAAAGGGTCCTCGATTGGGCGATAAGGTAATAGAGATAGATGGAATCACAAAATCGTATGATAACAGAGTGCTGATTGACAATCTTTCACTATCTATTCCTAAAAATGCTATTGTAGGAATCATAGGACCGAATGGTGTGGGTAAGTCTACCCTATTCCGAATGATCATGGGAGAAGAAAAACCTGATAACGGTACAATCACTGTCGGCGACACTGTAAAATTATCATACGTGGACCAAAGCCATGAAGATCTTAAACCAGACAAGACCTTATTCGAAGTAGTGGGTGGTGGTCAAGACTTTATAGAAGTAGGCGGCAAAGAAGTGAATGTGAGGGCGTACATATCTAAATTCAACTTTGCAGGTGCTGATCAGCAAAAGAAAGTAGGTGTACTGTCGGGTGGAGAGAGAAATAGACTCCATCTCGCCATCACACTCAAGGAAGGTGGAAATGTACTCCTTCTCGATGAGCCGACAAACGATATTGATGTGAATACTCTTAGATCATTGGAAGAGGCAATAGAAAATTTTGCAGGGTGCGTCTTAGTGATCAGTCACGATAGGTGGTTTATTGATAGACTCGCAACTCACATTTTAGCATACGAAGACGAAGGTGATATCGTATTCTTCGAAGGGAACTTCAGTGCCTATGAAGATGCTAAAAAAGCAAGACTTGGGGACATAACTCCGAAAAGACCAAGATTCAAAAGTCTACTATAAGTTTTTTATACGCGTATCAGAATTAAAAATTACTCAAATTAAAACGGGGATAGTTGATTTTATACAACTATCCCCGTTTTAATCTTACTTCTGGACTACCCTACTTATCGGGGAATTAGTTAAGGTGCCGAGGTTCTTGATTATCCTACGTTGGCATTACATAAGTGTATCTCCATCAAAATCAAGACGCACATCTAGATTAATGGTATCGCTAAAATTGATTTTAAGAATCAGATATTTCGATATAAAACAAAAAAAAAGCCTCATCACTGTTTCCAATGATGAGGCGTAAGATTTATGATCTAAACCCAGCTTAAACGACTGTTACGTTTACTGCATTAGGTCCTTTTCTTCCTTCTTCTACATCGTAGTTTACTGCATCTCCTTCTCTGATATCATCTTTAAGTCCATTCACGTGAACGAAAACATCTTTTCCACCATCTTCTGGAGTAATAAATCCGAAGCCTTTTGCTTCATTAAAAAATTTAACTGTACCGTTATTCATTGTATTATGTATAAAAAATTAAATGACTCGATTTGCGACATTGCATCTCGTCGTCGGTAGTTAATACGTATTTCTAAGACTAATAGTTTCAATATAGAATTAAAATGTTCATTTCATTTGAAATTAAATCTACAAAAAACCAAAAATTCGTCGTACTAAACTGACTTTCAATGATTTAAAATAAAACACATAAAAAAATAATAAATTCAATATTAATAGATAAATCGAGAGACGAGATTTATCAATCGATCACTAGAGTGTTTTATTTGCTTCATCACTCTATGATTTCTAACAAACATTTCTTACGAAAACGAAAACAACTTAACTAAATCATTCTCAATTAGAATCGGTCATCTCTTTTTCCCTCCGACAAATTTCACTAACTCATCATATACTTTGCCCGTCGGCAGTCCCATTATATTAGTATAAGTGCCTTTTATCCACTCTATCTTAGCATGACCATACCATTCTTGGATGCCATAAGCACCAGCTTTGTCTATCGGCATATATTGACTTACGTAATAATCAAGCTCATCATCGGATATAGGTTTTATTTTCACATCAGCGACTTCAGAGAAACTGACCATACGCTTCGCATCCATCAGACAAACGCCTGTGACTACTTGATGTACATTATCAGATATGATTCTGATGTACTCTTTGGCTTGTTCGGCATCTTTTGGCTTTCCATAAATCACACCTTCGCAGATGACTACACTATCCGCAGTCAAGATAATATCGCTACCCTTCATTCTTGGACGAAGTGCTTCCGCTTTTATTCTTGCTATATATTCTGCAACATCCAAGACAGGCATGTCGCTAGGAAAAGACTCTTCAGTGTCTTCTACTTTTTTTACGAAGGGTAGATCTAATTCCTTGAGCAATTGACTTCTTCTTGGTGATTTAGATCCTAGTATTAATCTTCTTTTATTGAGGATTGATTTCATATTTTTATTTTTCGGTCCGAATATGGCTATTTATTACTAATTTAATTAATCGCATTTGTGAAAAATGAAAACTAAACAAAAAACGGATTACATAAAAAAATTAAGAGAGAGATAACCATGAGTAACTTTAGTTGCCTACTTAGTTTAGTGTAATGATATTTAGTCTGAGCGACTAAAATATTGTAAAGTAAATATAGCGATGTAACCAGCATAAACAACGATGATACCGCAAACAACACATACGATCCGTCTGTCAAATAAGGTAATATCCATAATATATAACTCGCGCACAAAACTACACCAAATCCAAAAGCTATAAATCGTGCCTTACGGGTTCCCCACACTATAGGTAGGGTCTTATATCCCACTGCACGATCACCATCGACATCTTCTATATCCTTCACTATCTCACGCACCATAGTAGAGAAAAAAGCAAAAGCGATATACCCCGCATACACCATCATAAATCGATCATAAACATAAGAACTGGAAATCTTCAATCTCGCAAGTGTATCCCATTCTGCATACAATAATATGCCTGGTACAAATGCACAAAATATAGCTACCACCAGATTTCCAATGAGAGGCAATTTCTTAAAGTATTTCGAGTAAAGAAATAACATGATCACTGCAACTGGATAAATAATCAACAGGTGAAGCTTATCTATCGAATGAGCAATATAAGCTGCAATAAAGAGACCTACCAAAACTAGTATAGCATAATAGCACCAAGCGACCTTAGTAGATATGAATTCATCTCCTACGTATATAGAATCAGGTTTGTTGAGAAAATCACTGTCTTGGTCAAAGATATCATTCACTATGTAACCTGATGAAGCTATCAAAATAGTATCAATAATAAACAACCACCATAAACTTCCACTAAGAATAATCTCCGAAGACGCTACGAGCGGCATAATGTATATCCAATAAATGAGCAATTGTGAAATCGCTACAATTATTAAATTTTTAGGTCGGATGATATGAAAGTAATTACTGATAATCTGTGCTCTGATGAAACCGCAAATTACAAAACATAAATTATAGCCACATATTTCGGTAAGCGTAAGGCAATTTTTCAATAAAAATGGACAAATTGACAGCCTACACGAAGCATCTTATGTAAATCAGTAAAATAAAAATGAGTGCCAATCACAGTATCCTCTCCTCTTGTAGATCACTGTAATGAAAAGCCTAAGTGCACATGAAACAATTATAGGTTAAATAAGGAAAAAGGTACTGAAACACATACAATATACCAATACATGGGATTTCTATTATTTGTATTTCTTAAGACACATATAAAATTATAGAATATGAAAAATAAATATATAAAGAAATTAAATAATATATTGAACTTTCATTATCAACAATATGTATACATATTATAAATTATTTTAATAAATAGTACATATTATTTTTTTCTATATGTATAATTTTATACATTTGTTTATTATTAGAAAACTACTACACTACACCACTATGCCAAATCAAGTAACTGAACGATTTATTGCTTGCCACAATAGATTAAAAGAAGAAAAGAGGATTGCTTCCTCCCGCCAATTTGCAATAACACTAGATACAGCCCCACAAAGCCTAAATCAAGTATTAAAAGGAAAACGGGATGTAACCGTTGTAAATGCAATGACATTAATCGAAAAATTCAATGTCAATAGTGAATACCTAATGGCTGGATACGGCCCCATGTTCAAAGAAGAGATAGAAGACAAACCATCCAAAGAGGACAAGATCATGTATGTCCCTATGGCCGCTCACGCAGGATATTGTGATCAATTCCATGAATCAATATCAAAAGAAGAACTAGACTATTTCTCACTGCCTGGATATCAACCCAACTATGGAGAGCATAGATGCTTCGATGTGACAGGAGACAGTATGGAACCAACGATATTTGGAGGAGATAAGATCATATGCTCACTGGTATCATCGGATAATTGTTACTCAAGTGTAAGAGACAACTACGTATATGTAGTAATCACAAATGGAGATATCCTTGTCAAAAGAGTGATCAATAGAATCAGAAAAGAAGGTAAACTGTACCTCAACTCTGACAATGGCAGTTACTACAAAACTATGGAGGTAGATGCCAATGAAATCCAAGAAATCTGGCTGGTGAATCTCAAAATTTCACCTTTTATGCCGAATCCCTCCAATATGAGAAATGCATTTCATGAAGAAATAAATGCACTCAGATCAACTATAAAAACACAAGCAGAAAGCATAACAGTGATGAACAAATCACTCGAAAGCTTACTAAAAAGAAGTAGATAAGACGACAGAAAAGACGAACATATCTGTTAGCATGTTAGAAGCCCTCGAATCAACGATTTGAGGGCTTTTTTACTGATAGATATGTACTGAATAATCATATCACTGATATCTCTTCCTGATTACTACTAAGCTAGTACAAAAGATAGGTCTCTACATATTTCGAATAATAAAATAAACCAAGCCCTACTCTACCCAATCAGCTACAAATAAATTTGTGTCTCTGGTACCGCCATTATTTCTATTGCTAGAGAAGATAAGTCGCTTACCATCATTAGAGAACATAGGGAACGCATCGAACACTCCATCATACGTAATTTGCTCTAAGCCTGTACCGTCAAGATTGATCATAAACAAATTGAATGTAGGTCTTCCCCCTTCTTTCGATTTATGGTTGGTCGAAAAAATCACTTTCTCTCCATTTGGATGGAAAAAAGGTGCCCAATTTGCTTGACCTAAGTCAGTTATTTTCTTGAGATCACTTCCATCTACATTACACACGTAAAGTTCCATATTACTAGGCATTACGAGTCCCTTGGCAAGAAGATCTTTGTACTTTTTGATCTCAGTATCAGTTTTGGGTCTGGATGATCTGAATATCAGCTTCGTACCGTCTGGAGAGAAAAATGCTCCACCATCATATCCTAATCCCTTAGTTACTTGATTCACATTACTACCATCAATATCCATTGTATATAATTCTAGATCGCCAGATCTCATAGATGTGAATACGATCTTATCCCCTTGCTTTGAAACAGTAGCTTCAGCATCATAGCCATCGAAGTCAGTCAACTTACTCAATAAGTTCCCCTCTAAATCAGCAGTATATATATCAAATGTCTCATAAATAGGCCAAACATACCCTTCAGCCCTAGAAGGCTCTGGTGGACAGGCATCTCCACCTTCATGAGTAGATGCATAGATGACACTCTTATCTCCCGGCAAGAAATAACTGCAAGTTGTTCGACCTTTTCCTGTACTAACTAGCTGTGGCACATCCCTCAATTCCTCACCAACATTAGCGACGTAGATCTGATCACATGGTGCTCCCCAAGCCTCATTTTTAGCTTGGAATACGATCTGCTTATCATCAAAACTCCAATACGCCTCTGCATTATCCCCACCAAATGTCAGTTGCTTCACATTTTTCAGATGGACTTCCTGTTCATATCTGAGCGTATCAGAATCATCCTGCATAAGTTTTGAAGCCTTGAAGGTATGTTGAGATTTATCTTGCTTACTTACATCGCAAGATGCCAATCCAATCATAAGCGTAAAGTAAAGTAGAATCGTATTATTCATAGTTTCATAATTTTTAAGTATCCACAAAACTAGATTAAAATAGGATAAAACTTATAAATCTAGACATATCTATCAATCACATACTCCAAAAACTGTAAAAAGTAAACTTTAAAAGCCATTCGATAGCTATAATGAAAGAATTATAGATATTTGACGCCGATACAATCGAAAGTAAGTCATATCACTTCTGATAAATGGTTCTAAAACCTAGAATCCAAGCAAAAATAAACACATGAAAACATATAACTCATATACGATACAAAGTACTTCTGAGATCATCGTTGGACTTCTTTCTGTCTATCCTTTCGAATCTTTTGAAGAGAGAGATGATTTCATGATTGCATACATACCTGAAGATGCACTTACCGAAGACGTAAAGCTCGAAATAGAAGATATGTTGAATCGGTTCGACGTTTCATTTACCATCGAAACGATAGAACCGCAAAATTGGAATGCATTGTGGGAGTCTAGTTTCGAGCCTGTAGTCGTAGATGATTTCTGTGTAATAAGAGCCGATTTTCATAACAAACAAGAAAATGTGGAGCACGACATCATCATCAATCCAAAGATGGCATTTGGCACAGGTCACCATGAGACCACCTACATGATGATGTCAGCAATGAGAAATATGACTTTGACGGATAAGGCCGTCTTCGATTATGGATGTGGCACTGGAGTATTAGCAATCCTCGCATCAAAACTCAATAGTGGAGACATAGACGCCATCGACATAGAAGAAGAGTCTTATGAAAACACGATTGAAAATGCTCAAATCAATAATGTTTCTAATATCAACGTAGCATGTGCCACATTAGAGACTTTTGATGTCAAAGTATATGATATTATATTAGCCAATATCAATAGAAATGTACTCTTGAACTCTGCCGCTGAATTGTACAATCGACTCGCCGACGATGGCGTACTACTCCTATCCGGAATACTCGAAGAGGACGAAATATTAGTATCCGAAAAATATAAACAATCTGGATTTCACTTGATAAAAGTATACTCAAAAGGATACTGGAAGTGTATACAGTTAAGTAAGTAGTTTGGTATGATTAATCCTCTAATAGATGCATAAAATCCACTAATTCCTATTTTGCCTCTGTCTTATCAGTCGTATCCTCATCCTATGGTGTCGCTGCAATATTATTGGATATAGATTGAAGATTACATTTATAATAAAAGTCCAAATAGCTACCTCCCACTTTCCTATTACTACCCAATAGAATACAATGCAAGTCAAAATAATAAATGGTACTAAATGACCAAACTCAGACTTTTTTGATTGTAAGATCAAGTTATCTATGCCACTTTTCGTTCCATCAAAATGAGTCTTTTGCATTTCCTTTTTTCGCCAGACTGTAGCCAATAGAAACTTTCGAAATTTCTCTACATGCAGATACTTATATAGCGATTTCTGAAACGAAATATTCTCAACATCGTAATAAAAGTCTGGTAATAATCGCTGTGTAGGATACACAAATCCTGCAAACGCAAATACACCTGTAACGAATAGATTGACCAGTACTGCTATTATAATATGAGCATACCATGCACTTACACTTACCATAGAGACAAACCCAATCAGCTTGACAGATTGAACTCCCAAAAAGATGGAGAAACACGTAAATAGAACTTTTTTGCCCATAAATTTAAATCAGTTATTCTTTCTGTAACACATCCTCTAAGATTTCTTGAAAAGCTGACTTTAGAAATATTCTTTTTTCATCATCAATTGTTTCCGTCTGAAGTCTCTTGCCGAATACTTCGCTTGGATGCAGGTCCTCGACATTTACCCCTTGTTCGAACAGGTCGGAAGTGTCATTTGCTCCATTTTTAAATTGAGTTCTACTTTTTAATATCCGGAACCTAGGATGAGCGGAATACTCTGCAACCAAATCCTCTACATTGGCCAATACTATCGAACTAAAATCCTCTTCCATGACCTCTATCTCTACAAACGAAACTAAATCAAACTCCGGTTCATAGCTCTCTAATTTTGATCGGACTGCATCATATGTACCAGAGAACTTGGTAAGCGCTCTCTTCTTCGGAATATCTACTACTTTGGGAGTTGAAAATTTTCCGTGCGCCAGTTCTACAATTAAGACACATTTATTATCAGACTTCTCAGAAAAACTTAATGCTATCGGCGAACCAGAATAACGGATCATTTCACTCCCTCCTATCATCTGTGGTCTATGAATATGCCCCAGTGCTACGTAACCAAACGTAGGAGGAAATACAGTAGATTCCACTGCAGCTGCATTACCTATGTGTATATCTCTCTCGCTATCAGAGGTAGATACGCCTTGCGCATATAGGTGCCCCATAGCTATCGAAGGCACATCAGAATAGAGACTTGTGCATAACTGCCCTACTTCGGCATAATGTTTTCGGATACCTTCTTTTAATACAGTAGATCTATCTTTCCCTTCACTACTTTCTACGGTTGATCGTAAATCTTTATCTCTAAGAAAAGGGACAGCCGCTACCACTAATTCTACTATTCCATCTTGATTTTTCACCTCGATGATTTCATCTTCTAGATTGTCCCTAGCTCCACCTATCACAGCGACATTGATATGTTCTAAGATTTCTTGTGGCGCATCCAACAATGAAATAGAGTCGTGATTTCCGCCCGTAATTATGATTTGTGTATTTCCACCGATAAGCTTACTCAGAAAATTGTAATAGACCTTTCTGTCCTTTACCGCAGGATTCGCCACATCGAAAATATCACCCGAAACCAACAACAGATCAATCTCTTCGGATTCGATAATATCAAGTAACCATGCTAAGAATAGATTCATTTCTTCGGCCAGACTCTGCTTATGCAAAACCTTCCCAATATGCCAATCTGCAGTGTGTAGTATTTTCATCACTGTAAATATAGAAGATCACAGTAATAAAAGCATCATGGAACTCGTGAATCATAAAAAATCGACTCCAAAACCACTAACTAGTCAAACATTAAAAATTAATACCCGATCAATTTCCTTTATCTATAGTCCGTGTCTCTTTACTTATGATATTTTGCTTTTCGCGATATTCAATTAAGAATTTTGCTCTTTCAGATTTGTAATGAGCCACTTGTTTATCGATGTCAAGATCCTTTCCATTCTTATATCTGTGATAGGATACTATGGTAAATTGGATCATATGATCAGGATCTGTAATTCCTAGATTTCTGAGGTACTCTACATATCTAGACCCTTCCTCGAAATTCCAAAAAACTGAAATCCACCGACCGAGCCCAAAATGCAATTTAGTCGCTATCACCTCCTCAGGAGCATTTGTAAATTTCGCTTTTGCTCCATCGGGAGATAAGGCGTCAAGCTCTTGGATGGCTTCGTGGATATCTTTTGGAATATATACCCCACCGATTCTTGATTTCTTAATATTCCTCTTGTATGTTTCTTCATACCCCTTCTTCCCTTTTGGGTAAGGAGCTTTATCCTGTGCAGACAGGCCTGTAACTAATACTAAGGATAGGATTGCTGAAAATAGTAACTTCATATTCATATTCATGATCAATATTATAGATCTGTACATAGATCGTTTGTTCGTTCGGTTATAGTACGAAAATACCTTACTATTAATTACTTTTGAGAATGTTAAGTTTTATAAAAAATATCGGATTACTTGAAATCAGCCTGATACAGATTGTTTTTTATAGTGCTATGTGGCTGATTGATGACTACTTCGCTATATTGATCTCCGTCATTTTGACCGTAATCGTCTTCGCCGTACTTGTGATATCACTCATTACCGAGTTGATCGAAAAATCTAGAGTCCCACGTGCCTATTTTACTTGGATGATTGCGTCTACGATTATTCCGATCGTAGTAGCTGCATTTTTCATAGCGGTACTTGGTGTGGATGAATTTTAAACTAGCGGATTCGCCCTCCTTTGATTGATTCTCTGTCTACTTGGACCATATGTAGTCTACAGATCGTAAGTAACATACAGTGCCACTTGATGTACGAATGTATTCACAGAATCATCGCCTGAAAACTCAAATATATTATCTGTAGAAATATTCGTGATATCTGTCAGTTGCTTCCCTCCGCTTTTGAATCCAAAACCATAATCTATGCCAATGCTAAATTGAGACTTCCTGTAGTTGTATGCGCCACCTGTAGATATGTGATATATGTTGGGTGTGCTTGCTAAAAACGTGATCCCTTCACCGAGATCAAACAAACTTCGCGGACTAAAATCAGTTCTAAATCCATAGAACCATGTATATTTTTCTTTCCATGATCGTTCTATGCCTACACCTATGTTTAGTACTCTATTATTTGCTTGTCCGATTTTCACAGAAGTAAGAGAGGTTTCGTCTGCAAATCCATCTAAGGGATCATCAAGATCATCTATTAGATCATACTTATCGACTTGTGCAAAGTACTCTCCCGAAATAGACAGATTACTTCCATCTAATGGAATCGCAATACCCACACCAAAAGACCATGGAGTCTTATATTCGTTGAGCTCTACCGATCTATCGTTAGATGAGGAAATGTTTCCTCCATTAAAAGCTATCCTCTGATCATCAAATGCGTAGTTGGCATTTTTTTGTATGAGTCCATACGTATTAGTGGTAATCGTGGCACCTACTTTAGCAAAACTTGGCGCCCAACAAATACCTACCTTTGTCAACATGCCTCCATTGGCCGAATACCCATAGTCAAAATTAGATCTCCAGCCTGCAATGAGATTAGCTGGATTACTTTTCGCTAGGATTTCTTTCTTAAAATTAAGACCTATTCTCTCATTTCTAAATGTAAAAAACTGAGTAAATCCTATAGCGAGCATATCAGAAAGCCTTGCCGATAAACCAAACCCAAACCAGTTTTCTGACAAACGCCTGTTGAAATCCAGATCTCCTAAAAATATCTGATTGCTATTGGATTCTACATCATTTACAGTTCTATCCTCTACATTGATCTCTGATTTGAATCTCTTGAATGTCGTCAATCCTAGTGTAATCCTATCCGTCCCAAATGGCTTAAACATAGCCGCAACTAATCCGGGAGACAAATCTAAACCTTGATTCGTAAATGATGTTCCCTCGCCCAAAAAATCAGTCGTTCTCAATGCTGAATAAGTAGGTGTGATCAGTGATAGTGAAATACCGAATTCTTCTGTGAGTGCCATTGATCCAGGATTATAAAAAATGGCTGTCTCATCGTCTACTGAAGCTATGATAGATCCGTTCAACAATAGACCTCGAGCACCATACTGATGCGACCAATAGTGAGAATTGACCTGAGCTACAATAACTTGTCCCGAAAAAATAAAGAGAATAATAAGGAAAATTAACTTTCTAAGTTTCATAAATACTCTACTTGATAGACTTGCAATATAATGAGAAACAAATTAGATTATTGATAATAGGCCTTATTCGTACAAAAATATTTAGCAACCAATCCTCTGAAATACTTCGCAGTTGGATATTCTATACATCATTTGTAAAATCTACTTCTGTCCAGTCTTTGTGCATTCTTTCAAGCTCCTCATTGACCCACGCCTCACATTTTTTGGCCATTAGGTCGCCATCATCCATAGTGATTGCAGGCCCGAACGTGAGTTTTGTTTCTGTTTTCCACTTCCCGAATGCCCTAAGATATTGACTTACTATATTGGGCTCGGTCCATAGATCTTTTTCGTTTCTATATTCGAGTGCAACTGACACTACGGTAAGACCTTCATTAGCGGCACCTCGGAATGTCCCTACTTTGAATGGTAGTGTTTTCTTCGTCGTAGATACCGTACCTTCTGGATAGACTAAGATATTGTGACCACCTTTTATGACTTCGACGAATTCTCTCCTCACATTGGCTCTACTTTTCCTATCGCCTCTCTTGACCCATATAATGCCGGTAACTTCCGCACCTTTATTAATGACAGGATAGTCCGCTATTTCAGCTTTGGCGATGATGAATGCATTCAAAAATTTAGAGGATACGACAGGATCAGAAAACGATCTATGATTACATACGTATAATGCTGGCCTGTCGATTGGCTTACCCACGACCTCTACTTTGATATTCAATATTGGGAATGCCATCTGACTGACATAAGCCTTACGCAACTTCAATCCAGATGATCTGGTGTGCTTCCAAAATATCCTAGTCACTGCATACCCTAGAAGATAGACCGCCATCATTACAATCAGCAAAACCCCTCTTATGCCCGCTAAAATATTTTGGAAGATTACCATTTACTTCTCTTCAGACTTTTCTTCTTTTTCTGTATTCTTCTCAGGCTTCATTTGTGGAAAGAACAGTACATCCTGGATACTATCAGAATTCGTCATGATCATCGCTAGTCTGTCCATACCGATTCCTAGACCTGCCGTCGGAGGCATCCCATATTCTAGTGATCTCAGGAAATCCTCATCTAGGACCATCGCTTCGTCATCTCCTCGCTTTCCTAGTTCCAATTGGGCTTCGAATCTTTCTCTCTGATCGATCGGATCGTTTAGTTCTGTAAATGAGTTACAGATCTCCTTAGCATTACATACCGCTTCGAATCGTTCGACGAGACCCGGCTTACTCCTGTGCTTCTTAGCCAGTGGAGACATCTCTACAGGATAATCAGTGATAAATGTTGGCTGGATTAATAGATGCTCGCACTTCTCTCCGAATATCTCATCGATCAGCTTTCCTTTACCCATACTTTTATCTACAGGGACGTGCAGTTCTTTTGCTGTATTGAATATTTCCTCTTCGCTCATTTCAGAGATATCTATACCTGTGAAGTGCTCGATTGCCTCATACATCGTGTACCTCTTCCATGGTCGCTGGAAGTTGATTACATTTTCGCCGACTTGCACCTCCGTAGTTCCGTGGATATCCATGGCTACCTTTTCTACCATTTCTTCTACCAGATTCATCATCCATTCGTAGTCTTTATAAGCTACGTACAGTTCTATCTGTGTAAATTCTGGATTATGAAATCTAGACATCCCCTCATTCCTAAAATCCTTACTGAACTCATATACTCCATCATATCCACCTACAATCAGTCTCTTCAGATATAACTCATTGGCTATCCTCATGTATAGGGTCATATCTAGAGTATTATGATGAGTCTTGAATGGACGAGCTGCGGCACCACCGTATATCGGTTGTAAGATTGGAGTTTCTACTTCAAGATATCCCTTCTCATCTAGATATTCTCTCATAGATCTGTACATCTGAGTTCTCTGGCGAAATGTTTCTCTGACATGAGGATTGACCACCATATCTACATATCGCTGTCTGTATCTTTGTTCTGGATCAGTGAATGCATCGTATACATTTCCATCTTCATCTTTCTTCACTACGGGTAGTGGTCTCAGTGACTTAGACAGTACTGTCAATTCGGTAACATGGATAGAGCACTCCCCTACTTGTGTATAGAATGCATATCCCTTGACCCCGATAAAGTCTCCTAAGTCGAGCATCTTCTTAAATACCTTATTGTAAAAATCCGTATTATCAGGAGGACAGATATCATCTCTAGAAACATACAATTGGATACGGCCCTCAGAATCTTGAAGCTCTGCGAATGAGGCTTTACCCATTATTCTACGACTCATCAACCTTCCTGCAATGCTTATCTCCTGATAAGTTTTGTCTCCTTCTTTGAAATTCTGTTTTATTTCTTTTGAATTGGCATTGATCTCAAATGTGGCCGCAGGGTATGGATCTATGCCCATATCGCGCATACTTTGTAAGTTGTTCCGTCTTACTATTTCTTGTTCGCTCAAGTGATTTTGCATTGTAATTCTTCCTTAATTATAAAATGATAGCAAAAATAGATTTTTAAAGTTCATATATGATATTCTAAAGTGGATTTCTACATTTCATCTTAACTGATTAAGTGCAATGACCTCATATTTTAAGCAATAATTAGGAGAATTATTGATCTATTTATAAAAGCCTTAAGAAACCTTTTGACCGAATGCTATATCCGTTCGTCAGATTTTTGTCGTCGGTTCGTCGATTGACATGCAACTAAAACGAGGCACTCCCGTCACTCCTGTACAATCAACAAAATGATATTATGCATCATCTATTCGAAAACGAAATATAAAGAAAACTAGCATCAAAATGCATACTCAATACTCAAATACAGATCATTATAAATTATAATTAAAAATATATTTATTACAAGAATACATTAATATGGCAGCTAACATGCCGAATATCTAACCATTTAAAAACTTCAAAGATTATGAGAATTACTAAAAGCCTACTGTTTTCCATTCTATTTTTATTTGTAATAGGAAGTGCTACAGCTAACACCGACCCAACATTAAAATCGGCAAGGACAGAAATCAAAGAAATGATTATGAATGCCGAATTAACAGCGAAAGTAATTTCTGAAATTACGATCAATGTAACTTTTCATGTCAATGCCAAAAACCAAATCGTAGTAATATCGACTGACAACGAATCATTGGACAAAAGTCTAAAGTCTGCATTAAATTACAAAGCTCTAAAATCAACGGATATGCGTATCGGACAGACGTACACATTACCAATAAAACTAACGAAGTAGTGAGCGTTTTTTTTCATAGTAATATACTATGATAATTGCCGGCAGGGGTGTTAGCGCACTTTTGTCGGTTTTTTTTTGTTGTTTTGGTAAGATATCTTAAGCTATATTTACCACATACTTACGCACTCGCATATGATTCATATTCTTACTTACACTTTTTCGGCTGACTACCTTGCTGAGCGCGCGCGCCATAGGATGGATCACTTCAATCATCTAAAACCATATATACGAAGGGGTGAATTATTACTCGGAGGAGCTACAGAATCTAAAACCCCAGAAGGAGTGCTTATATTTACCAAGCTATCCAAAAAAGATATAGTGGCATGTGTCAAATCAGATCCCTATGTGATCAATGAGGTAGTAAAATCATACTGTATAGTGGAATGGAATGTGGTAGTAGGATCTCTGATCGATCAGAGTATCGTGAATAAAAAATGAGAGATAATGATGTGGATCTGCCCAAAATGCAATCGAAAATTTAAGACGACTAACCAATCTCACTCCTGCACCAAAGTAGAATTAGACGATCTATTCCCTAACAAACCCCCAGAGTTGCTACTTGCATTTGATGGTATATTATACAGGGTCATGGAATGGCAACCCAACGATGTGGGTACTGCAACAAAAGCAATCGTATTCACCAATAAGAAGGCATGGCTGATCGTAAAACCTATGAGTAAAGAGTTAGACTTGAAGTTCTATCACGAAGAGAACATCCAAAGTCCATACATAAAGAAGTCCTCCCTCTGGGGCAAAAAATGGGCCCATCAAATAAGGATCAAAGATGCAGATCAGATTGATGAAGAATTACTACGGTTATTGAAGATGGGATATGATTATGCTATGGGATAGGAAACCTAATGCGAAACAGTGAATCAGAATCTGATGTTCCACCACTGTATAGATCTTAGTAATATCCTAGTAGAAAATAAAACTTTGCAATGATCATACTTAGAAGTACTATGCTTTTTTGTGATAATGTATTTGTCGGATTACGAAGACGCAATTTTGATGTCTATTGATACGATATAAACAACATCTGATTCGGTCCGAAAAAAGCGTAAAGTAATTCAACTGCCTCACAACCATAGTTCCACGAAAATGCATTATGGCGAATCAGCCGAAAGATAGATAAAATCTACACCCATCTAGCAAATATCAACCATAATGGAGGCTGATATCCATTGTATAGATATATGGATAGGATGGAAAAGGAAGATAATGGTGTTCTTTTAGTAGAAATATGTGGAATTGTGTAGTTTTAATTCCGTGTATATACAAGTTAGGTGCAAGAAAAAAGAAAAAATGAAAAAGCGAATTTCAAAAATAGAAAACGATGTTCAAGACAGAGATTCCTTAGCTTGGAAAAAGCTTTGTGAATATATTGATGAAGTTGCGGAAAATGGTTCAGATGAATTTGTTCCAAGAGAAGCACTTGGAAATGAGTTATTCGCTGAAATCCATACTCTTCCCGAATCAATATCGAAATTGAAGAAGGTAACGAAAATTGGTTTATATGGAAGTCAATTAAAAAGGATACCACCCGAAATTGGACAAATGGAATCTCTTGAATACTTTGACCCTTACACATCATATAAACTAAATTGGTTTCCCTACGAAATCATGGATTGTAAAAAATTAAAAGATAGTCGAATAAGTACAAGGGCTTTGTTGGGTAATTTTAAAAACAGAATGGGCTTTCCGAGACTCGACCATAATCCCGTAAGGTATTTAGGAGAAACTTTAAAATGTAGTATTTGTAAAAAGGAAATGACTTATGAAGAAACAAATCAATTATGGATTACTCTTAGAACGGGAACAGATACAATTCCACTACTCGCAAATCTTTGCTCAAAAGAATGTGAAGAAAAACTTCCTCAACCACCTGAAAATTACGTACAATACGCACATAAAGGTGGCGCAGATTTAGTTCAACCACCTGACGAAAATGAATTATGGGAAATAAGAATGGCTGAACGAAAAAAAGAAGAAGAGAAGGAAAAAAGGAATAATCCAGTTGTGGATAATAAAGAAAAAAGTCAAAAAGCAGAACCCGAAAAGAAAATCAATTGGTCAGATTTGAAACCTTTAAAATTGATAAGAAAAATTTGGGAAAAATGAATCCTGCACCTAACATTGTATATGACGGTCATGCCCAGCAAAAGCTGGTCACGCCGCATATACGAGACCGTTGAACATCCCCAATCCATATTTTCAACCATAAGCCCCAGTAAATCAATGTAATATCCACTTATAGCTCTACCTTAGTAGTATTAAATAATCAAAAAAATACTACTATGAAAACCGATCAAGTCAAAGTAGAAAATGAAGTCCATGAGTACAGAAAGTACCTGGTATTGAAGAATTTTCAACCCTCTACAGTC
>CALLMH010000019.1 GCA_938007965.1 uncultured Saprospiraceae bacterium
TATTTGGTTACTAAATTTCAATCTTGAAAGCAAAAAAGTATATCTGGGTTATTTTAGGCGCTTTATCACTTGTCTTCAATTGGTTGTTTGGAGTATTTCCTAGTTTATATGAGGCGATATATTTTAGAGGAATATTTCAAATTATAAGGACGATCTACGACTATACATTGGGCTGGATTCCATTCCCTATGGTGTATATATTGTTTTTTATTGTTGTTCAGATTATCTATAAATTCATCCAGTTTAGAGGATTTCGAACTGCGACGGGTTTGGTACAAAAAATCTGGAGTATTCTCTTACCGTTATTTTCTTTAGCGGGAGCGGTAATTTTTTTCTTTTATTTTTTGTGGGGGTTCAATTACAAACAGGAGCATCTCAGTAATTATCTAAAACTACCCGAAATCACTGCGGATACTACGGAGTTGTATGCAGAGTCCATATTTTATTTAGAAAAACTTGAGAGATTACGCGGTGTAATTTCACAAGATACGATCCCACTATCTTTTGATCATATGGATGACGATCTAGAGTCTGAGATAAGACATAACCTAGAATGGGTGCTTAGAGATTGGGATATTCCGACTACAGGTAGAGTACGAGTCAGAGAATTATACCCTAAGGGCATATTGCTAAGGATTTCTACAGCTGGAGTATATATCCCATTTGTATTTGAAGGGCATATAGATGCCGGGTTGCATCCAATACAGTATCCATTTACAATGGCGCATGAGATGAGTCATGGCTACGGCTTAGCAGATGAAGGTACGTGTAATTTCACAGGGTTCGTAGCATGTATGGCATCTGATGATCCATTTGTCCAGTATTCTGCGTCGATGAGCATATGGAGATATATGGCTAATAATCTAAGAATAGGTTCGCCAAGATTATATAAGAATATGATGAAGCAAATCAGCCCAAATGTAAGGGTCGACCTTATCGCCGTAATGGATGAGATGGATAAGTATCCAGATATTATGCCTAAGGTCAGGGATGCAGTATACGATACCTATCTTAAGTCTCACGGTGTAGCAGGCGGATTATCCAATTATAGTAAAGTAGTCGAAATGACTATCGCTTGGAAAAAAAGCGATCGTGATTCAGGTCTTATAGAAAAGATCTACTCAGATCAGAATTCGAGATATGAATAAATTATCCAGGAGTTTTTTCATCTTTGTTTTATAAAACCTTGATTATGGATTTAGATCATTTGCTATCGTACATTTCTCCAAAGGCTGGGGTAGAAGAGACCTTTCCATTTGATGAGAAAACACTAGTCTGGAAAGTAATGGGAAAGATGTTTGCTCTGTCAAATATCACAGATGAGGTACTCCGTGTTAATCTCAAGTGTGATCCAGATCGGTCTATAGAATTGAGAGAAGAGTATCCAGAGATTATTCCAGGTTATCATATGAATAAGAAACACTGGAATACACTGATCATAGGCGAGGGAGGATTGGAGCAATCTATCATTCATAGTCTTATCGATCATTCTTATGAGTTGGTTGTAAAGTCTCTTACTAAAGCTAAAAGAGAAGAACTCGCGTCTTTGAAAAAATAAAATTGAATGTCAGAGAGAGAATACGATTATATCATAGTAGGTCAAGGAGTGGGTGGGACTTTGCTGTCCTGGTTTTTACATGAGAGGAAGAAGACTCACCTGGTCATAGATAATGATCACTATCAAGCAGCCTCGAAAATCGCAGCGGGTGTTATCAATCCGATTACTGGAAGAAAGTATGTGAAGTCATGGCGGATCGAAGAATTGCTGCCATTTGCGCGTGAGACGTATCAAGCTATCTCAAAGTATATCAATGAAAAGATATACCATGATAAGCTCATATATAGAGGACTCTACAGCATCAAAGACGAGAACACATGGGAAACAAGAAAAGCGGACCCTGTAGCGGGACAGTTCATAGTAGACGAGCCGAGTACTGAGGAGTTTGATGATAAGGTCAATGGTATATTCGCCTACGGAGTACTCAAGCAGGGGATGCAAGTACAGCTGGGGAAGCTTGTAGTAGCCTACAGAAAAATTCTAGAAAACCAAAATGCAATTCTTAGTGAAAAGTTTGATTATGCTCAATTAGAAATTACCAATAGTGGAGTAAAATATAAAGATGTTAAAGCTGCGAAAATAATATTTGCGGAGGGTTATCAGGCTCAGTTCAATCCATACTTCAAGCATCTAGCCTTCGAACCAGCTAAGGGTGATGTATTAATTATAAAAGTTCAAGGTAGGCCTTTTGATAATATACTACGTCATAAAGTATTCGTGTGCCCGATAGACGAAGAACATTATTGGGTTGGGTCTGGATACCGGTGGACCTTCGATGATGATGCTCCAGACGAAGAGAAAGGTCAAGAATTAAGAGATAAGTTAGATGAAATCTTAAATGTTCCCTACGAGGTCGTCGATCATATAGCTGGTATCAGACCATGTGTCAAAGGCAGACGTCCATTTCTAGGAAGACATTCCGAATATCCTAATCTTGTAATTTTTAACGGGCTAGGTACGAAGGGAGCATCTCTAGGACCATATTGGGCAAATCACCTGATCCAACACTTAGAAGAAGATACAGAGATCGATTATGAAGTATTGGTCTCTTGACTTTTTCATTATTCTAGTCCACTAATT
>CALLMH010000020.1 GCA_938007965.1 uncultured Saprospiraceae bacterium
TTTGACTAAACTTGCAAAACTCGCTTACGCTCAGACAGTTGCAAGTTCTTAACGCCAAAATGAAATCCAAATACCTAAGCCAGCTAAGGTCGATTTAATCTCTGCCACAAATTAATGCTCCTTGTAAGTGATATAATTTTATTGTCCTTACTTCTGAATATCCCTAATAATGATTATCCTTATTCCATAACAGTTTTTCTAACTACTTCTGAAAAGATTACCCTGCTTACAGGTGTTTTAGCCAGAAAACGGTGCTATTGTTTGTCAATATTATCAGCCGCTCGTCCAAGAATGGCTTGCTACGAAGAAGCAAACGCACGTTGGCATTTTTAGCGCTACCAGCTTTCAATTGTGTGTTGATATGCGATTTTCAAAACTATAAAAATTCGGTTTTAGACTTCGACAACCCAAGAAATCAATCCTCATCATCCCCTTCAATGAGTTCCATAACGGCCATATTCTCATTGACAAAGTTGCACCACTTACAATTTTCTTCGCCGCAACCTTCGGTAAATTCATGGTTCTTAATTTTTGCATAAGATTCTACCAATTGCCTACCGACTATCTCCATTTCGAATTCTTCTACTTCAAATTTTCTTCTTTGGAATCGACCATCTTTTTGCCTTTCTACGAAATCCATAGCGCCTGACCTCATTGATTGTTTCAGTCTATCATCACCTCTAAGCAGTAGTTTATAGAATACGATCTGTCTCCAATAGTCACCTCCAGGATCTTCATCTCCTGTCGGGCCTTTGAGTTTCGCCGAATCATACCGACCTGTCTTATAATCAATCACTTGTAGATGATCATCATATATGGCTACTTGATCGAGTTTTCCTGAGATAGGGACACCAGCGTATTCGGTCTTGATATCGAATTCCATTTCAAATTTTCGAGGGAGTGACCACTCACTACTATATTCGGCGAAGTATTCTGAGAGTAATATTTTTCCACGGGTTTCACTGAGTTCTCGCTCTTTGCTGGTGAAGTGTGAGTGATATTTTTTCATACCTATTCGGAAGTGATTATGCAGCACTTCTTCATCTGGTATACCTCTAGCGGGATCGGCTTCCATATCTCGGAAGTACATCTCTAGTGCATAGTGGATGGCATTTCCAAATCCATTGGATGCACTTCTAGCCATAGGGACCCTTAGTATATTCTCGAAGTAGAATGTAATCGGACATTTTAGGTACTTATTGAGACTCGTCGTACTCATCTTGAATGTCTGCAGTACTTTATCTATCTCATCATGCTCGAGCAGCTTGATTTCTCCTTGTGCATACTTCATGAGTGTGCCGGTATAGTTGATTACTTCATCATCTTCTACAGATCTTTGGATTACATCCTCCTCCTTTGATGTGATTTCAGCTATAAATCTTGCAGGCTCTAGTGCTTTTTCCTTTTCGTTGAAATCCGCATGTGTGATCGTCAGTACATCTCTAGCCCTCGTCATAGCTACATAGAATAGACGGCGATCATCTTCTATATCACTTTGATCTGAGGCGGGGACCAATGTTTGGGGATAGGTATACTTACCGCCTCCGCCATAGTTACGAGCGACCCAGTTGCTGGTGTCGGCTTTTAATATATAAACATGATTAAACTCTAGGCCTTTAGATCCGTGTGCCGTCAAAAAGTGAACCCCTTTCTCCGAATATATAATTTTATTGAGTGGTAGTTCGATATTGTTTTGCTCCATTTTCTCGATCATATCTAGGATCTGAGGCATGGTTATATTTTCTTCTCTAGAAGATTCTTCTTTGATAAAATTGAAAAATGTATTTACCAATTGAAGTCTCCATACTTTGTCTGCACTAGCCAATATATCATCGAGTACGCGCCCTCTCGTCAGTATCCGTTCGAAGAGAACCTGTGCCGTAACATTTGGTATATCCTTGATCCATCCTTCGAGCGCATCGCTGAACTTTATGATATTACTTACGTCTTCTATTCCCGCCTTTTTGAGACTTTCTACATTGTTGATTACCGTTCTCCATCGCTTATCATCTTCTACTTCATCAGTTCGGTTGGAGCAGTATACAGATATCATTGCGACATCCATCGCTGATATGCCGAAGTAGTCATAGTGCATCATTTCAAAGAGAAACTTGTCCCCTGAGAATGGCTTATCCAGTTCTGCCATTATGTATTTCAGAATCGAAATCAATCGTTTGACTTCTCCTTCTTTTAGGACATTTACCTTTCGCTTGATGTTGAGCGGTATACCTTGGAGGGTGAGGTATTTTACTATATTCTCTACATTTTTGTGCTTTCTGTAGATTACAGCTATTTCGTTGAGCGGAGTACCAGCTTTGTGTTTATCGAGGATATCATTGATGATTCCGATTTCCTCCTGAGCTACATTTTTATATCTATATATTTTGGGTGCCTCTCCACTGTTTTTGAGTTTATCTCTACTTTCTATGAGTTCCTTGGTGAGATGTGGTCGGACTTTTACGAGTCTTTCATTGTTGTGCTCGATGAGCCTCTTCGACCAATCTAAGATTCTCTGATCCGATCTATAATTATTATCGAGTACGATCTCAGCAGGATCGTATTTATCAGCGAAGTCTATGATGTTATTCATATTTGCCCCTTGGAATCTATAGATAGATTGATCATCGTCTCCTACTATGAATACATTAGGCTTATCATCTACAGGATTGTCAGCGAGTAAAAAGAGGAGTTCATTCTGTGCCCCATTGGTATCTTGATATTCGTCGACGAGTATAAATTGAAACCGCTCTTGATAAGATGCGAGTAGATCATCATTTTCGGAGAGTACTTTGATGACCCAGAGGATCATATCATTGTAGTCGTACCGTTCTTTTTTGGCTAAGATTTTATTATAATTTTCCAATTCTCGGCTCGCTGCGATCAAGCCATCAAATTTAGCTATTTCTAGATCTACTTTATCATCATTTATTTCACCTTTGACATAGATGGTACCTGTCTGCTTACCTACTTGCTTAGCTTTACAGAGATATTTGGGATTTATGTATTCACCGTTCAAGTCTTTTTCGTGGTAGTATTCTTTGAGATTTTTTACATTTTCTTCGATCAGTTCAGTCGTCCACTTTTCTTGTTTCATGATATTAAACAAGCTCTTGAGACGATCCGCCTCGAAGTATAGATTTCCTTTGAATCGTTTCAGAGGGTGATCATCAGCAAATCCATCAATAATCTCTCGGTATACATCCACCAATTCAAGATCTGATATCAACTGTAGATTTCGAAACCCTCCAAAAAACTGAATATTCTCCTGGATTATATAATTACAAAAAGAATGAAAAGTGAAAATATTGGCATTATACGCCTCTGGTCCGATGAATTGTTTCAGTCGGTCTCTCATGGCGATACTTCCTGAATCAGTGAAAGTAAGTGAAAGTATATTTTTTGTATTTACATCCGTCTGCTGAAGTATATTTCCTATCCGTACGGCCAGTAGCTGAGTTTTCCCAGTTCCTGGTCCAGCGACTGTCATGACTGGTCCATAGATCTGATCTACAGCTATGCGTTGCTTTTCATTCAGTGTCTCTTTGGCATTGAGGAATGCTTGATTGAATTGTTCGAGCGTGTTTCTACGTGCATTATCCATGGGGCAAACTACATTTAAGAAATGAATTGATTTTCCAATTGAAGCTTGGACATATCGTCAAAGAAGCGAAAATACACTAAAAGTTATCATATTCAATACGATAAAAGAAAAGATGAAAATCTCTACAATATGGACCACCTCATTTTATCCCAATGCTTTCAATATATCATTCATTATATCTTCGTGGTGCTCTAATCCTACAGATATTCTGATCATTCCATTTGTGATGCCGACGGCTGCCTTCTCAGTATCTGACAACTTACTATGTGTCGTAGATGCAGGATGAGACACGATTGTACGACTGTCTCCAAGATTGGCAGTAAGTGAACACATCTCTATACTATTGAGAAAATTTCGACCGGCATCTAATCCTCCTTCTAACTCGAATGCTATGATATTACCACCAAGTTTCATTTGTTTTTTAGCTAGAGTGTATTTTGGATGAGACTTTAGAAATGGATACTTGAGCCAATTTATTTTGGGATGATTCTCTAGTTCTGTGGCTATTTTGAGTGCTGTCTCGCAATGTCTTTCTATCCTTACGGCTAGTGTTTCTAGACTTTTGGACAATACCCATGCATTGAACGGTGATATAGACGGACCAGTATTCCTTGCAAATAAGTAGATCTCACGGATAAGTTCTTTTTTGCCTACTACCGCACCTCCTAGTACTCTCCCCTGTCCATCGATCAGCTTCGTTGCAGAATGAATCACCAGGTCAGCACCAAATCTAATCGGCTGCTGGATGTACGGAGTGGCGAAGCAGTTATCAATTACTAATAATAGATTGTGCTTTTTCGCGATTTTCCCCAATGCTTCCATATCCAATATCTGTACTCCAGGATTGGTAGGAGATTCGGCATATATGATCTTAGTACTCGGTGTGATGAGCGCCTCTATAGCTGTAAGGTCTTCCGCTGGAAAAAAACTAGTATTGATATTCCACTTCGGTAGAAATTTTTTGAATAACGAGTGCGTAGACCCAAATACCGAATCACTGGATATAATGTGATCCCCAGCATCTAGCAATGCAGCAAATGTATTGAATACCGCCGACATACCTGTCGCAAAAGAATATCCTGCCTCTGCATCTTCAAGGGCAACCATCTTATCTACAAACTCTGTAGCGTTCGGATTGGTAAACCTACTGTAGATATTCATCTTTTTTTCTTCAGCAAATGCTGCACGCATCTCTTCTGCATCTTCAAATACGAATGAGGATGTAAGAAATAGTGGTGTAGAATGTTCTGCGTGCTGAGATCGTTCTGTTTGGGTACGTATCGCTTTGGTCTCGAAGTGTCTGCGCATGATATCTTATATATTTACCAAAACGCAAATGTAAGGATTCAATATGCACTAGACTCTATAAATAGATAAAAGATCTAACTTTTTAAAATGAAGAAATGAGTAAATTAAAAATTAGGGCCGATGAAAAATCATTTGCCCTATTTTTTAATTCACAATGATGTCGATACTTATTTTTAAAAAGTAAACCCAACGGTTGCTACTACCTTCCCGTAATTGGTATCTATATTTGCTAATCCGTCTCTTTCATTATCTCCAGGAACCGAATATGCATTGTAGCCTTCTGTTACGCTTCTTCTTCTATAGCCTAGGTCTATAAAGAAGCCATCGCCTCTAAATCCTAGACCTGTGGACCATGATGAGGAATTTTCACTATCATTGGTATATGGAGAAGAGCTTAAAGAGTAACCCAATCTAAATCTTACTGACTCGTAAGCTAGTTCGGTACCTAATCTCAGATTAGTCGCAGAACCTAGAGCATTATCTATTTCACCATTTATATTTTGAGTATTAGTCCCTTCATTGGGATCATTACTATCGGTAGTAAAGTCAAACTCATTGTTCTTAAAATCTAGATACTCTATATCCGCGTTTACAAATCCTTTTATTGATCCTATTTTATATATGGAGCCTATACTTCCCACTGCTTTCCAAGGGCTAGTATATCCATACTTAAATGATCCGTCAGGAGACTGACCAGATCCACCGCCACTTTCAGCATTAGAGCTGAATTGGTAAGTCATACTTGTCGCATAATTATCATTGAGTTTGTACCATGTAGGAGAGTGAATAGCCGCACCAACTCTAAGTTGAGACATAGCCCTGTACTGCATACCAAGTTTGAAGTTTATCCCCGCTCCCGAAGTATTTAGACTTTCGATATATTCCAAATTACTGCTAAAGTCATCTGCCTGAAAATTTTCTTTATAAGTTTTATTTTCAGAGTATGAAACGAACGGTATCCCTGCACTTATACCCAAATTGAGTACATTGTCATAATTACCTGCCCAGCCAAATGATATTTCATTGATTGATCCTCTTTGGTCTAGGAATACATCTTTATTCACTATGTCATCATCAAAGAAGTCAGATTGAAATACATTGTCTTGGTTTAGAAAGATCGCCTCAGCTTCGTCTGCTACACCAGCCTCAAAATCATCTAATCCAGAGCTATTGGCCAAGGCTACAAACCGATCTGTAATAGTACCTTGTGTACTGCCTTCGATTTTTACATCTCTACTGAAGTCTGCCAACTTGCTAAATCCGACCGCCCAATTTGATGTCTGCCATTTTCCATTCCTATTACCACCAGAAGCCACGAAGCTGATATTATCTACTAAAAATGAACTTCTACTACGATTAGTTGATGTATTGGGGTCACCTGTAAAAAATCCATCAGACGATTGAGTATTAATAGATGGTGTGAATGTGAACACACTACTTCGAAACTCAGCAATACCCGCTGGATTTATTCCAATAACAGAGTAATCTCCTCCCATGGCACCGATCGAAGATCCTAGTCCTACTGATCCAGCTGTTCCAAGCGGCGAATAATTGGAATACCTGACTGCATCACCTACAGTCTGAGCGCTTACTGTGCCTAGACTTACGATGCTTATTATTATATATGATAGATATTTCATTGCGTTGATTTTTTTTATAAAAACTATAGTATGTAATTGGTTTAAAAATATGAGTAGTTTGTTGCTTTCCGGGTACAAAAATGGGGAGAATAAATTTAATTATCCGCCCCATCGTGTATTATTGTAAGGTTTTATTTCTATTTATTTCCTCTTCGTCTGCTTGAAGAAGACCCTTTAGAACTTGATCTACTTGAAGATGATCGTGTACTTGATCCGGATGATCTATTTGACCTGCTAGAAGATGATCTTACAGAAGAACTCCTATTAGATCTGCTTGAAGATCTCATTGATGATCCTCTACTTGATCTATTGCTATTATTAGATCTTGCCGAAGAACCTCTTCTTGACGATGTCCTAGAAGTAGCATTTGATCTTCTATTAGAATTTCGATCGCTCGTCGCACTTGAACCTCTTTTTCTACCAGAATAGATTGTTCCACTGTTATTTCTTCTTCTAGTTGTACGTCCGCTTGTTGCAGATTCTCCTCTAGTAGATGATCTATTAGTAGCCGATGTGTTTCCATCACCTTTTCTATTTCTTATTCTAGATCTATCACTTGATGTAGTGTTTCTAGGTGTAGCGTTTACAGTTCCACTTTCTGTTCCATTGAGTCTAGGAGATTTAGATCTTCCATTCTTAGATGTAGTACCAGATCCGTTTCTTCTAGATCCGTAATAGGTTCCTTTTGGATTGGTAGCTACAGGTACATTGTTCCTGATTCCATTACCTCTAAATCCATTGTAGAACCTTGGAGGACAGTATGGATTGTATCCATTACCCCAACCTCCCCAGCTGTTATACGGGTTTCCATATGCGAATCCTCCATTCCAGCCATTGTTCCAACCGACATTCCAGCCGTTATCCCATCGATTCCACGTGTTCCAAGTGTTGAATCCTCTGTTCCATCTGTTCCATCTGTTGAATCTATTCCATCTGTTGAATCCATTGTTCCATCCAAATCCAGAGCCGATACTGATAAATACAGTACTATTTCCAAAATGTGGATTGTAAAATGGATCATTCCACTGGTCATAGCTATTGTAGAAGTTAGCGCCGTAGAAGTTATTGTTGAAAGAATTTCTTCTAAATCTATTTATCCTTCTAGTGTAAGCATAATCATCATAGTATTCAGAATCATCAGATGATCGATAGTCTCTATCGTCTTCAGAGTAATATTCATCATCAGAATCTGTGTAAGTATACATAGGCTCGTCATAATCCGAATCTTCGAATACGATATTATCAGCATCGTTAGAATCGTAGTATAAGTCATCAAACTGTGCAGTCACTGCAAATGTCATCAAGGACATAATCATCAGGCTGAAAATTGATTTTGTGTTCATAAATCTCATAATTTAGGATTTTTGATTTTAATTAATTCGACTCTCTATATCGTATACTGTGCAATTTATTACTTTTGTACCTATTATTCAGTTAAAAAACTTTTAAAAAGAATAAAGAATCGTGAAAACTTACTTTTTAGAATCTTCTAGTGTTCTGCTTTCATAATGTACGACGCATTTTGGACTCGAAAAGTTTCGAAACATGATTTCTTATTAATATTTTAACAATAACTGTTAACAATAATCTTTCATTTTGCAATTCACAATGAATTCTAACGAAAATTGGGAGATTGAGTGAAATAATAGGGATTTTATTCTGAATGAATAAATTAAGAAAAATAGGATATGGCAAAGGAAATAACCAATAGGGAAGAAAATTATTCGCAGTGGTACAATGATATTGTAAAAAAAGCGGATTTGGCAGAAAATAGCGCTGTAAGGGGATGCATGGTCATCAAGCCTTATGGATTCGCTATATGGGAAAACATGAAGGCAGTACTTGATCAGGCATTCAAAGATACTGGTCATCAGAATGCTTACTTCCCACTGCTGGTACCCAAAAGCTTATTCGAAGCGGAGGAAAAAAATGCAGAGGGGTTCGCCAAGGAATGTGCGGTAGTTACTCATTATAGATTACAAACTGATCCCGACAATGAAGGAAAACTTAGAGTAGACCCCAATGCAAAGTTGGAGGAAGAGCTTATCATACGTCCTACTTCCGAGGCGATCATATGGAATACATATAAAAACTGGATTCAATCATATAGAGATCTGCCGTTATTGATCAATCAGTGGGCGAACGTGATGCGTTGGGAGATGAGAACTAGACCATTCTTGCGTACAGCGGAGTTTTTATGGCAAGAAGGTCATACCGCACACTCTACTAAAGAGGAAGCTATACAAGAAGCGGAACTAATCCATGAGCTGTATGCGAGATTTGCAGAAGACTACATGGCGATGCCTGTGATCAAAGGATATAAGACAGAGTCAGAAAGATTTGCAGGTGCAGATAATACACTGACTATAGAGGCGCTCATGCAAGATGGTAAGGCACTACAGGCTGGAACGAGTCACTTCCTAGGTCAAAATTTTGCCAAAGCATTCGATGTGAAATTTCTCACCTCTGAGAATAAAGAAGAACACGTATGGGCTACTTCATGGGGTGTATCTACTCGTCTGGTAGGTGGATTGATCATGACACACTCCGATGATGAAGGTTTGGTGCTTCCTCCCCGATTGGCTCCTATCCAAGTGGTAATCATCCCAATCCCAAAACCAAGTGATGAGATCATGGAAGTGGCAGATAAAGTTGCAGCCGATCTCAAAGCACTAGGAGTGAGAGTAAAGATCGATAGAGACATGAAGAAAAGACCTGGATTCAAATTTGCAGAATATGAGATGAAAGGCGTGCCAGTAAGAATAGGAATCGGCAAGCGTGATCTTGAAAAAGGTATGGTAGAAATCGCAAGAAGAGATACAAAGGAAAAGGCGAGTATAGCATTGACTGATTGTGTATCACACGTCCATGGATTGATGACAACGATACAAGATAACCTCCTAGCTAGGGCAAAAAAACATAGAGCAGATCATACCTCGACTGTGGATACTTTTGATGAATTCAAAAAAGCAATAGCAGAAAAAGGCGGGTTTGTATATGCACATTGGGACGGTACAGAAGAGACAGAAGATAAGATCAGAGAAGAAACAAAGGCTTCCATAAGATGTATTCCTGTAGATACAGTAGATGAAGATGGAATATGTGTATACAGCGGTAAGCCAAGTAAGAGAAGAGTATTATTCGCTAAGGCCTATTAGACTCAATTCTATAATAAACAATTATAGCCTAAGTGAGAGATTGCTTAGGCTTTTTTTTGTAATTCATTAGGGATATTCAGTAGATCTGAATATCCTCATTTATAAAGTCCTTCACTTCGCTTACTTCTGAATGAATACCCCGTTTACGCTTGATTTTACGTAAATAAGAGGTAATAAATTTCAACCTAAACTTCCACTCGCCGTTCGGGCTTTCATTTTTGGCTTGACCCAAAAACGAAACAAAAAACG
>CALLMH010000021.1 GCA_938007965.1 uncultured Saprospiraceae bacterium
AATAGTACTAATTGGATTTAATATACAATGTTAATTGTTTTAATATTGTACGATTTAAGTATAATATTTTATAAAAACAAAATAAAACAATACAAATAATTGTTTAAGTCTTTAAGGGGAGTATTATTAAAATACCCTAAAACTTTGAATAAAAACTTCATACAAAAGGAAATAAATGAAGGTGTTGGGAGAGGAATAATGAAGGGCTATATAAATACGGATATTCAGATCTACTGAATATCCCTATGAACATACCTCTGAAAGCGCTAGTTCTCACAACCTTCACTATCTATAATCGAGAAGTTGTAGTTGCCTGGAACCAAGCTATCAAGGGTCATCAATCCGACTGTATCCATCACTGTAGATCCTATAGAATCTTGATCAATACACCATGTTACTTGATATGGAGGCACGCCACCAGATACACTGATGGTAATCATACCCAGGCCTTCTTCGCAAAGATCATCTTCTATAGAAACAATAGTTCCTTGAGGGCACGATTCTATGATAGGGTCGAATACGATCACAGGCCATACGCAGACATGCTTGGCTACCGCTACATAATCTAGGTGGTACGTATGTCCTCCTCTCATGGTAAACCGATCAAATTCGTAGGTATTAAATGTTTCGCTGTATACATTTCCGACAAGCTGCATATCATCTGTAAACATCATGGTGTGCAGATTGAAATGGCAAATGTAGGCATAGCTCAAAGTGGTTCGATACCAATTGCCTACAGGCTGATTGACCATAGTAGTGGTAATACCATTTGTAGAAGCTCCGTTTCTTAATTCTAATCCATATTCTGATCCTGATCCAGTATCGTTGGCATCTCTGCGCAGGTTGACCCCATTAAAATCAGCGGTCTCGATACCATATTCATTGATAGTACATGATGGATCAGTATCCGCTGGCATATAATCTCGGGTAATCAGTTTAAAACTTGATAGTGTATCTCCGATGCTTTTCCACGCTCCATCACTACCACAAGCATCATATTTTTGAAGTGTAGAAGTCAGCGTATCAAACATTACGATGGCGGTAGACGCATCATTGCCGATGATATTCCAGCCGTCATCTTCATCAAAGTCATCATAGAACACGAATGTCTCTTCTGGGTTACTACTAGACACAGCGGCAGGATTAATATAGTACATATAGAAATCTGATGTGCCGAATGGTGGCACCTCATCTAGTTCGAGCCAAATGACAGCTATCGTATTTTCTTCAAAATATTCTATCCAATGAGAAAGAAGTGTACTGCCGTCGGAGTTTGTAAATCTAATATCCGAAAAATCTGATTGCATACCTGGCTTGTACTCAATCTCTAACCTAGTCTGAAAATCCTCCATCACTTCAAAATTATAGTTGGTGACGGATATAGATTGTCTGTTTTCCCACGGAGAAAGCCATGACTGACTGTAAGCCGAAAGAGAAAAAATGAGAAAGTGCAAAATATATAACAGCCGTTTGCTCACATAGATACATTAATTATACAATCTACTAGATCTTAACCACTTTTTTAGTTAGAAATTCATTACTCGTTTTATTATAAAACCGAACCATGTAATTTCCTGGTATGAGATCACTTAAGTCATATTGCAGATTTCTAATTCCATCTTGGAGTTTTATATCCTGAGTTCTTACAATGCGACCATCTACAGCAAAAATAGAAATATTAGCGTCAATTACCACATTTGTAGCCACCTCTATGAAAAGTGTTTGTTGGAATGGATTCTCGATGATTCTAAAATCAAAATCAGTTTTTCTTTGTAAGTGAATAATATGAGAATATTTAAAATCTTCATTCTCATCTAATTGTTTGAGCCTGTAGAAGTTGCTTCCAGACCATGGATTGATATCATCGAATACATATTCGACTTCTTGATTATTGGTAGATGGGACAAATCCGATAGAATCAAAGGCCAATCCGTTTTTACTTTTTTCAATATTAAAACCTAGGCTATTGATTTCATTAGCGGTTTCCCATGTCAGTTGATTTACCTTGGCGAGTACCTCTCCTTCAAATGATAATAAATCTACAGGAAGGATAGACCCTCTTGCTGATAATACGACACAGACATCATCGATCCCTGTCACCTCTAGTGACCATACTCCTTTCTCCTCATCGAATCTCGTTAAAGAAAATTGATGCTGCTCCATAAATTTTATAGGATAATCATTCTCACAATCTGACGCTTCAAATTCGTATATCTGTAAATAAATGCTCCCAGAATTTATCAACTGCACCTCATTAGGATATCCCGTTTTAGCAGCTAGATCATTTAATTCTTCTCGAGTGAAAAATAAACGAATATTTGCATTTTCTATAGAGTCAGTTTTGAAACACCATTTTCTACCAAGACTTGCGTCTCCATAGCAGACTATAGATTCTTCTGCTACTTCAGCACACATCATTGATGTGCCAAGATCTTTATCCGTTGTGATGTCGATTATAGCTCCGATGTAGTCTTCCTCAAAATAAAAGAAAGACTGTGTACCGTCATGCATGTAACAACTGCCACAAGCAGAAATATCAATCAAATCCAAAGAATCAGTTAGAGGGTCAATATTGACAATGGTAATGGTTCGCTCTTCGACACATCCATTGGCATCGGTTACAGTTACATAGTAAGATCCTACTGGAAGATCAACTAAGAAATTTTGATTCACATCCTCATGTGCCCATTTATAGTCATATGAGGGTGTACCGCCGTAGACGGTGATGTTTACCATTCCTTCGTTGGATTCTGTACAATAGACGCCTGTCGATTCTTCATCTATAGAGATCGGTAAAGACGAACTCGCTCCTACCATAGTAACGGTCAGAGGGCCTTCACAATTTTGCGAATATACTGAACACACTGAAAAAATGAAGAACACTAATATATGAATGTACTGTTTCAAAGCTGGTTGGATTTTTTTATTCATTAATTGTAGAAACACGGTATCGTTTCGTCTCTAACCAATCAAAATAGGTATTTCGCCCTCATCGAAACGAGGGCGAAATACACTTTTTATATTGTGAATAATTTATTCGACATTATTATGGAATCATACATCCATTTGCATCAGTCACAATGAATGAGTAAGACTTACCCCCTTGTGCTTCTGTGAATGTAAATGACCCACCAGCTGCATCAATCACACCTGATGTCTCAGCTAATGTACCTCCGTCTGGAGAACTCCAAGTAACAGTATATGGTGCTACACCACCTGATGCTTGTACTTTAATCTCTCCTTCGTTAGCATTACATAAATCCTGCGCTTCAGTACATGTACCGGCAGTTAATTGTGCAGGCTCTTCTACAGTGATCTCGAAATCTTCTGTACATCCGTTGCTATCTTTTACAACGATCGTATATTCACCAGCTTCTAAGCCTCCGAACACATTAGATTCTTGGAAAGAAGCCTCATCATCTATACTGTATGTCAAGTCTCCAGTACCACCACTTGCAGTGATCGTGATTTCTCCTGAATTGTCGCCATTACATAGAATCTCTGAAGTTACATCCCCAGCGATCTCTACACCAGAAGTATTAGGTACTACGTATTCTAGTGTTTTAGAACAGTCGTTTTGATTAGTGATTTCTACAGTATATGTTCCAGGAGTTAGTGATACTTGATCTTTTTCACCTTGGTTGATACCTGATCCGTCAGTAGTAGACCATACATATGTGTATGATGCGCCTTCATCAGGTGATACCGCTAACCAGATACTACCATTATTACCAGCACATGATGGCGGTACTACTTGATCAGATACTACGATGTCTTGTGCTGGAGTTAAGTTTATCACTTCCTCTGCACTACATCCACTTTCGTCAGATACTACTACAGTATATTCTCCACCTGGAAGGTTAGACTGGGTAGCTACGTTGTCAGTAAGCACTGCATCAGCATTATCAGATGTCCATGTGTATGTGAATGTTCCACTTCCACCCGTGGCAGATACCGTAATTGTTCCATTTTCTGGTCCATTTGATGGGTGACAATCAGGATCTTCTTGGTTATCCACAGATACTAGGATAGCTTCTGGCGCAGATAATTCCCAATCAAATGTAGCTGAACATCCAGCTCCATCTGTAATAGTCAACATGTAAGTCCCAGGTCCAAGATCAGACTGAGATTGTGCTGTTGTCGTTACACCAGAGCCATTGATAGTATTCCAATTGTAAGTGAATGATCCGTCGCCACCAGTTACAGAAGCTAGTGTGATACTACCATCTTGGATATCTCCACATGATGGATCTACAGTAGAAGCATCAACTATTATTGCATCTGGTCCTTCGATTGTGATCGACGCTTCTGTCGAACATCCATTCAGATCAGTAACTACTACTGTATACGTATCTGCATTTAGACCTGTTTGATTAGATGCATTAACATCTAGCCCAGTTGATCCGTTCTCTGCGGTCCATTCATAAGTATAATCTCCAGAACCTCCTGATACTGTAATATCAATACTTCCGTCCGATGTTCCGTTATCAGAGTTACAAGTTGCATCTTCTGCTGTTAATGCTACAGCGATCGCCGTCGGTCCTTCTAGCGTTACTTCTGCAGAGATCGAACATCCGTTTTCATCTTTTACTTCTAGAGTATATGTACCCGCTGTAAGTCCAGTCTGGTCGCCTGCATCAGCGACTAAGTCTCCGCCTCCATCTGTTGTTGTCCAGCTGTAAGTATATTCTCCTGTACCTCCTTCTGTAGTCACAGTAATTGATCCATCAGCAGCGCCATTATCAGAGTGACAGTTTAGATCTGTACTCGCTAGAGATAGTGTAAGTTCGTCTGGTGCTGTCAATGTATATGAAGCTTCAGCTGTACATCCATTATCATCGGTTACTACTACAGTATATGTACCCGCACCTAAATCGGATAAATCTTCTACATCATTTGCACCTGCTATCTCACCGTCATCGGTAGACCATGCGTATGTATATCCACTAGCAGCGACACCACCACTTACTGATACATCGATAGTACCATTAAATGTTGTACCTTCTACATTACAATTTGGATCTGTTTCAATTCCTGTGATGACAATACCAGCAGGCTCTACTAATGTCCATGGACCGAGTTCCATACTACATCCTGAATCATCCGTAATGCTTACAGCATATTCGCCGGCTGCTAAATCTTCGACTAGAACGTCGATTCCATCTGTAGTGTTTGTAACTGTTTGATCCATTGTGATTTCTTCCCCATCTTTTATCCATTGTAATGAGTAGTCTGGCGATCCACCAGTCACTTCAATGGAAATAGATCCGTTAGGACCACAATCAGGTTGAATTACTGAAGATTCACTAGCATCAAGTGGAGTCGAAGAACTTGATCCTTGTATGGTCACTGTCAGTGGCCCTGTACAATCTTCTTGCGAGTAGGAAGTAGTATAGACTGCGAACAGACATGCTACGAGTAGTAAGATTTTTTTCATTTCTAAATGTTTTTGATAAAAAGGTTTTTAAGTATAATAATCCTACAATATTGCTTTTGACAAAAATGTAGGATAATCTAATTGGATCGATTGCGTAGCTCTGGTAAACTAGAAGTCAGCATAAACCTAACTCCAGCATGCTTAAAAATTAAGTATGCTCAAAATCGAACTAAATGATTTTACATCAGAGGTCAAACTACTAAAGGGTATTAAAATAGAAATGACACTCAACTCGGAACAAGAACCATTCCAAATCAATATTTTTTCTTGATAATCAGCTATTAGAAAAAGAAATAATTGTGGTTTACAAATCGTGATTTTAACTTACATATATCTGATAATCAATTAAATATGTATACAATTTACAATCTTCATAACCTGTTATTTATATTGTAAAAAAATCACATATGTATTGGATGCAGATAAATTGATGTCCAATATTCTTAGAATAAGACAAACTTAAAATGCGGCATTGGAGTTTATGTTAGTACTTTTGTATCTTATCTAATTATAGCATAACCTAAGAGTAAAATTGGAAGTTCATACAGACCATAATATTGACGACGATTCGATGTTAAAATCGATCAGACTGAGTAGGATTATCCCCCCAATGATGATAGGTCTAGCTGTAGTAGGTTGGATGATGTATCGACAGTTAGATCTGGATGAATTATCTAAGATCGCATGGAGCAACTTTATGTTCTTTTGGGTATTTATGGCAGTGATGATGTACGTGATTCGACATTTGTTCTACAGTTGGAGACTTAGAATCATGACGGATGGAGAGTTTTCATGGCCAAAGTCCATGGAGTTGATAGTACTGTGGGAGTTTGCCTCCTCGGTTAGTCCTACTAGTGTAGGTGGTTCTGGTGTAGCGTTGTTTTTATTGGCTCAGGAGAAATTATCTACGGCGAAGACAGTTTCTGTAGTGTTATACTCTATGGTATTAGACACGGTATTTTTTGTAGCTTCTTTACCTTTCCTTTATCTAGCATTGGGAGCTATAATGATTCGACCCGGGATGCAGTCTTTGACTGATTTAGACGGTTTTGGATATACCTTTTTTGGGGTGATCTTGTTTATGAGTTTATATGGGGCGGTTTTCTTTTATGGTCTTTTTGTAAATCCCAATACGATCAAGAGTATACTCTTATTTATAAGTAAATGGGGAATTCTGAAGCGATTCAGATCGGATCTAGAAAAGACGGCAGAAGATGTAGTCGCCACATCTGTAGAGATGCAAAAAAAGACAATCGGCTACCACATCAAAGCCATGATAGCTACCACGGGTGCTTGGGTATTCAGATTTTTAGCGATCAACTGTATTATCCTAGCTTTTGTGGTCGATACACCGTTTGATTTTTACAATCAGCTATTGATTATGGCCAGAGCTGAGACGATGCATGTAACCACTGCATTCACTCCCACCCCTGGAGGAGCTGGAGTCGCGGAATACTTGTTTGGAGGGTATTTTATTGATTATGTGCCAGAGGGTATAGCATCTCTAGTCGCTTTGATATGGAGGATCATTACCTACTATTCCTACTTAATAGGCGGCGCGATAATCATCCCTATATGGATCAGAGAAGTGATTATCAGAAGACGAAAAAACGAAAATCTGGAAACTACCTAATATATTAATACCTTATTATTTTTATCTACATCATAGCCTATTTTCATTGGGGCTAGTACATTATGTACAGCTTCCTCTAGATCACTATGAAGAAAGCTTCCCGAAAATAATCTATCGTGATATTCCTCAGGCAGATCAATGATAATATCATATTTATATCCTAATGACGCAATTACCTCTACCAGCGGAACAAGCTCGAAAATAGATTCTCCTGTAGTCCAACTGTCTATTTTTTTAGGGTTTATTTTTTCAACTGCTTTCAAATTACCGTTTTTAGATCTGCTTCTTTCTCCAGAAGAAATTGTTATGGATTGATCATCTTTAGCCATTACGGTTACAATACCAGATTTACAAGAAACAACAAATACACCACCTCTCGCCAATACATTGAAAGAAGCGCCTAACGCAGCAACTTTCCCCTCATCAGTACATACGGTAAAGGGATTCCCCTTTTCTACATCAAAGAATGCTTCTCCATCAAGATGGAGTTTTCTTTCTTCAGTAAAATCGTCGTTATACGATAGCTCACTATCACTATTCAATATGACCAGAGAGGCGTCTGGTAAAGCATGTGACAAATGTATAGCATGATGGGAATTGATAGATACATCTGGAGAGAACAAAGTAAAAATGAAAAAAATCACAAGAGACACTATAGCTATACCAAATAATTTTTTCATGTGAATAGCTTTTTATAAAGTGAATAAATTGGTTGCTTAGTAGCGTTTATTACCATGCCATGTGGTATGCTATTTTGTAAATAAAAAGCCAGATAATTTTACTTTATCTGGCTTTTTTAAATCTCAAATCGGATTTTACATTAGGTTACCCATGTCGGTTCTAGCAAATACTTTTGCTTTCAGATCGTTGATATTTACTCTTTCTTGCTGCAAGGTATCTCTATCTCTGAGTGTAACTGTACCGTCTTCTAACGTATCGAAATCAATGGTCACGCAATATGGTGTACCGATTGCGTCCTGTCTTCTATATCTTTTTCCGATTGCATCTTTTTCATCATACTGACAGTTGAAGCTTGTTTTTAACTTATCGAATACATCAGAGGCTGCTTTAGTCAATTCTTCTTTATTTTTCAAAAGAGGAAGAACAGCTACTTTCACAGGAGCGATGGCAGGATTTAATTTTAGCACAGTTCTAGTACTATCATTTCCAGCAGCATCAGGTACGGTTTCTTCTTGTAGCGCATTGGCCAGTTGTGATAAAAACATCCTATCACATCCTAGTGAAGTCTCCACTACATATGGGACATAACTCTCTTTGTCTACTGGATCGAAATACTGTAATTTCTTACCCGATAGCTCTTGGTGTGCATTGAGATCGAAATCTGTACGAGAGTGTATTCCTTCCAATTCTCTAAATCCGAAAGGAAACTCAAATTCTATATCCGTCGCCGCATCGGCATAATGAGCGAGATTATCATGGTCATGCCATCTTAGCTTATCTACAGGAGTTCCGAGGTTAGTATGCCATTTCATTCTTTCCTCTTTCCAGTAATCGAAGTATTCTTTTTGAGTTCCAGGCTTCACGAAGAATTGCATCTCCATTTGCTCGAATTCTCTCATTCTGAAAATAAACTGTCGAGCTACGATTTCATTTCTAAATGCTTTGCCGATTTGAGCTATACCAAATGGTAGTTTTTGTCTTGTTGTTTTTTGCACATTCAAGAAGTTGACGAAGATGCCTTGTGCCGTCTCAGGTCTTAGGTATAGTTTTCCTTCTTCTCCAGCAATATTACCGAGTTGCGTAGAAAACATAAGATTGAATTGGCGCACTTCGGTCCAGTTCTTTGAACCAGAATCCGGGCAAGAGATTTCTAGGTCTTCGATGATAGTCTTCAGTTCCTCCATATTGCCGTCTCTCATAGCGTTATTCATCTTAGCCAAGATATCGTCTATCTTTGCTTGACGATCGAGGACACGACCATTGGTAGATCTGAACTCAGCTTCATTAAATGCGTCTCCGAATCTTTTTCTAGCTTTATCTACGTCCTTATTGATCTTATTTTCGATTTTTTCGCAGTATCCTTCTATGAGTACATCTGCTCTATATCGTTTGTTGGAGTCTTTATTGTCGATCATCGGATCATTGAATGCATCCACGTGACCCGACGCCTTCCAAGTTTTTGGGTGCATAAATATGGATGCATCAAGGCCAGTAATATTAGCATGCATCTGTACCATACTCTTCCACCAGTATTGCTTAATGTTATTTTTTAGTTCTACTCCATTCGGACCGTAATCATATGCAGCGCTTAGGCCATCATATATTTCTGATGATTGGAATACGAATCCATACTCTTTACTATGAGACACTAGACTTTTGAAATCCATAATATTCGCTTTATCTTTTTGATTGACAATAATCATTTTTGGAAGGTGCAAAAATAGTTTAATTTAGAAAGGTAGAGAATAGTTAGCAAACTAATTGATGGACATTTGATAGGGTTTGACAATATAGATGACTTACAAAATGATTTTTCGTAAAAATTCTCTTTACAAATAAAATAAAAAATTTAACTTAGAGTTTAATTTTTGATTCTTGTTTAAATTCAAAATAGATAGATATGGCTAAGTATATGTGTATGGATACATTGAAGTGGTTACTAAATGATGTCCATAGTGTAGTAGATCTCTTCAAATATGAAAGATATCAAGACTATGATAAAGATAGTGTAGATATCTTATTAGATACTGCCAAATCATGGTCTGACCAAGAATTCTATCCTATATTTAGGGAGATGGATGAGAATCCATGTAAGTTCGTAGATGGGCAGATAACATCGCACCCTAATCTGAATAGAATCCTTAAAAAAGCTGGTGATGATGGATGGATTGGGAATACATTTGATTATGATGATGGTGGATCACAAATGCCGCACGCTGTAGCGAATGCTACCAATCACATTTTTCAATGTGCAAATAATCATATACCAGGCTATATGGGATTGACAACAGGAGCTGCAGATTTGATAAGAACTTTTGGAGTACAAGCACTAAAGGATAAGTACATACCAAAAATGATGTCGGGAGATTGGGGAGGAACTATGTGCCTTACAGAGCCCCAAGCTGGATCTTCCCTATCTGATATTACAACTTCTGCTACACCTCAAGCGGATGGTTCATTCAAAATTTCTGGTCAAAAGATATTTATATCAGGAGGAGATCACCAGGCAGCAAGTAACTTTGTACATCTAGTATTAGCTAGGATAGATGGAGCTCCTGCTGGGACAAAAGGCATCTCACTATTTGTAGTTCCTAAGCATATGGAAGGGAATGATGGTACATTATCTTACAATAACGTAGAAACGATAAGCGAATTCGAGAAGATGGGTCAGCGCGGATATGCGACAGTGCACCTCGTATTTGGAGAGAAAGGAGACTGTATCGGTCATCTGGTCGGTCAAGAGGGCAAAGGACTAAAACATATGTTCAAAATGATGAACGGAGCACGAATTGATGTAGGAATGACAGCTGCATCTACTGCGATGGCGGCTTACCATCATTCGTTACAATATGCGAAAGAAAGACCTCAAGGAAGAAAAATTCAAAATTCTGGAAAGAAAGACCCAAATCAAGGGCAGACATTGATCATCAATCATCCTGATGTACGTAGGATGTTGTTGTTACAGAAAGCGATCGTAGAAGGATCTCTGAGTATTCTTCTAGAAACTGCAAAATACAGCGATCTCGCCCATGTGGAAGAAGGAGACGTAAAAGATGAGTATCATTTATTATTGGAGCTACTGACGCCTATCGCTAAGACTTATCCGTCTGAGAAAGGGCAAGAAGCTATCAATAATGGTCTACAAATCTATGGTGGATATGGATTCTGTATGGACTTCCCTCTACAACAATATTACAGAGACATACGAATCATGTCGCTCTACGAAGGTACAACAGGCATACAGTCTCTAGATCTATTAGGAAGAAAGGTGACCACTCAAAATGGTGCAGCACTCCAATTATTGCTAAAGAAAATAAATGAAGTTACCGATGAAGCAAGTAATCATGATGAACTAAAACCATATGTAGATCAACTGAATAAAGCGGTGGGAAATGTACAGCAGGCTCTAGGATATTTGCTACCAATGGCAATGAAGGGCGATTATGAATCATTCCTTGCGGATGCAACTGCATTCATGAATATGACCAGTAATGTAGTAATCGCCTACCAATGGCTAAAAATGGCTACAAGTGCAAAACATGCTATTGTGACGGGAGATACAACTTATCAGTCTAAATTCTATGAAAGCAAAATTCATACGATGAAGTTTTATTTTAAATATGAATTACCACATGTAAGAGCTACTTTAGCAACTATTCTCAATGATGAGGAGTTGACTATAATGAATGAAGATATAGATGTCTTTGCATAAGAAGAAATTTTATTATTAATAGAGGATGAGATACAGGTATACTGTAAAAAGTTACTTGTGATTTCAGAATCACGAAATCTGAAAAAAGATGGATTTTAGCGTAGTATTAGATCAAATAAACAAGCAAGCAGAAAATGTTGCCCCTTTAGGTGCAAGGCTTAAATTTCAACTAGACGATCAAACTTTGATGATAGATGGTACTGGTGAAAAGAATGTAGTAAGCACAGATGATGGTGAAGCAGATACTGTAATCATCACCAGTCTAGAAACTCTAATTAAACTAAAAAGTGGTGACTTGAACCCTATGATGGCCGTGATGGGTGGAAAAGTAAAAATCAAGGGAGATATGGGATTAGCCATGAAGTTACAATCTCTTCTTTAAGTCTAGTTTATTAAACTCAGGGTTAATAAAAATTATAATCCCTCAGAGAATTTTGATTTTTCTGAGGGATTTTTTTGTAACCGCACGGCAAAAAAAAGATGTAACAGGAATATAATCCCCCGCTACATCTAAAGAAATATGGGGAGTATTTCACCCCTAGAACCAATCTATAATCGTCATTATCTTAATCTTCTTTTTTGCTAAATGGATTATCGTATCTAATCCGTTTGTGTTATCAATGCAAGTAATTCCGGATTTCCGAATAATTTAATATTACTCGTTTTATATTTCGGACAATCGAAAGAATCAGATGCATAGAAAGTACTTCTTCTATATATATTGCCAGTTACTTTTATTTTCCTGGCTTTATATTGTTCTGCAGTCACTCTAGAACCATCGAGAATATTAATATTAAGATTCTCTCCGGATCCGGTAAGGTCTATATCATTAGATCCTCCTACGGTTATTGTGAGATCTTTTATGTCCATATATGCAGTTATTGTACGATTACTATGGAGACGACCACTGTAGTTTACTTCCATTTTCTCTTGATTGAATCCTTCGAGTGTCAATGCACTTAAATTTTTGGCATTAAGTACTTCTAGCTTTGGAGTGGTGATTTCTAAGGATACACTTCCATCTATCCATTTGTCGAGGACTATCTTCGTTGCCTCTTCTGTTACGATTTCATCTACTTTTTCTAAATCAGACTTTATACCAAGTAGTTTTATTTCCGCTTTTGGTCCGTACTTTATGGATGTTCTCATATCTCCATCGAGATTAATATTGGTTAAGTTTTTAGCATCTATGATCCTCTCTGCGTGATATTCTTTTAGCCATTCATCTGATGCTAAACCTTCATCTGTCATCGTCCAAGTGTAATCTTCAAAGTGTCGAGGTCTACCGCCTACTTCGAATTTTGTGTTACGTATTAATCTTTTTGCGATGGACTTATCGAAGTTGATAGATTTTCCCAAAGGTATATGCATGGTATAAGTGATGGACTGATTTCGATATTTATCAGCTTTATCGATTTTGAATTCTTCTGGAATATAAATAGTGTTGTCTTCTATTTTATAGTCAGCATTTACATTACTCACCAAATTTTTAGCTTCTTTGGATGATGCGCCTTGTGAGTATACATTGGTCGAAATTTCCAATTCTTCATTAGCCGCTGCGACGATGTCAAGTTTTATCTCATCATTGATAAGTCCTCCTTTAGCATATTTTAACCCGCCGAAGTTGAAGACTCCTAATGTTGCGTTCTCTGGACTTTCAAATCTTTCAATATTGATAACATCTTGATCAATGTTATATGATGATCTTTCAGAAATCTCAGAATCGTGGTTAAAGCTCATACTAGTCATTATACCCACTCCTGCGGCAGTAATAAAAGAAACTACCCATCCCAGCCTCAATCCCGTCCTCCATTTACTAGGGATCCTATAAGTAGAAAACCATCTGGTAATCAACAGCATAAGTCCTATAATAGGAATACCTACTGTCAAAAATGCTGCAAAACCTCCAATGCTAGATACTAACGAAGACGAGGGGCCGATAGCATTGATCAAAGAAAATGATGATAGGTACGAAAGTATCCATGCTGCCCACGCTAACCCTAATACCAAGAGTAAAACCCCTAGAGTAAGAGAAAATATAGGCTTGAAAATCATCCTAAGCAAATTAATTATGCTTAAAACCATGCTTCCTATACCCGATATCAGTCCTGAAATAACGTGTCTCGGCGATAAAAAGGATGCTGACTTAACTTTTTTTTTAGACCCCAAATCTTTACTGATTTCAGTAATCTTATTAGAGAGTTCGGTTAGTTCTTCTTCTACAGTCTTAGCTATATTACTAACTGTAGCGGGTTCTCCCTTCATTTTTAGTTTGTCTCCTGCTGTCTTAGCAGGAGGGACGATAGCCCATAGGATAGGATATACGAGTACAGAAATACCTCCTACAAACAACAATGCAATAAATACAAGTCTTATCCATAACGGATCAGCTACTCCAAAATAAGCTGCTATACCTGAGCATACACCCCCGATGACTTTCTCATCAGGATCTCTGAATAGTCGCTTCCCTGTTTTTATGTGGCTATATTTTCCTTTTT
The DNA here is from genome assembly GCA_938007965.1 of uncultured Saprospiraceae bacterium. Taxonomy (GTDB): domain Bacteria; phylum Bacteroidota; class Bacteroidia; order Chitinophagales; family Saprospiraceae; genus CAJXUU01. The sequence continues at coordinate 13,962 of CALLMH010000021.1, forward strand.
TACTTTTGCCAGCAGGAGTTTCTGATTCATCATATATAGGATCGGCTCCAAAGTCCTCTGGTCTACCCATGACTTTCACCATGGCATCATATTCTTTTAGTGAGACGATTGATTTTCCCTGTAAGAAATCTGTAAAAAGCTCTGCAATACGAGCTTCGATGTCATCTAGGATCTCATCACAACCTTCTGAGTCAGCAAAATGAGCTTCTATAGTTTCGAGATATAAATCTAATGCTTGATGAGCATCTTCATCTATGGTAAATGGATAGCCACCTAAGTTTACTGTAGTGATGTTATTCATTTGATGTTAGTTTTAAAGTTGATTGATTGACAGCATGATTTAATTCTTTCCATGTGTCCAATAATTCTGTTAAGAAAGCATTGCCATCCTCTGTCATGTGATAATACTTCCTTGGAGGTCCTGATTTTGATTCTTTCCAAGTGTAGTGTAGTAGTCCTGCATTTTTGAGCCTGCTGAGAAGCGGATACAGCGTCCCCTCCACTACAATAAGTTTGGATGCTTTCAGCTTGGCTATTATATCTGACGGATATGCTTCTTCGTCAGATATAATCGATAGAACACATAACTCTAGGATCCCTTTTCTCATTTGGGCTCTGGTATTCTCTACTTTCATATTGATTATTTAATAATTATCAAATAAAGACTGGTTCTGCATTTACCGGATAATATTCTTCTTATAGTCTGAAATCAATTCATTTTCAAATGTGAATCATAGGTGACTTGTGCATGTGATTCACTCAATGAAGATTTATTATTTGCGATTTCGACTTGCTGTATACTGTCTTTCTTTACGATTATATTGTGTATAGATTTTGTAGCTAGACAACTTATTGCCGCAAGAGAAAATGTAAGTAAGTATTTTTTTACCATCTGATTTGATTTTATGGATTGTGATGTTTTATTCTATGTATATCGCTTCAGGATATATATATCTTTCTCACTTGATAATACAAATGTATAAAAGAAACAGGTACTATGCAATACATAGTACCACTTTTATACATAGTACTATATGAACGATATAGATTTGTCGACGAATGATTGATTTAGATGATGGAATACGAAATTAAAGGTTGTGGTCGGCTGATTTTGTCTTATATAATATACCATTCGTATATATAATGGTGTTATATTATAGTTATAATGGCAAAGTATACACTAAACTCTTTTTGATTTTATACTTTTGGAAACTTAATCTGGCGATGTGTCAGATCGAAACTTATTTATACCATCTACTAAATAAAATATGAAGAAGTTACTCTTAATGGTATTTTCATTTGTTGCTCTGACTTTGAGTGCTCAGGAAAATACTAATCAAAACAGCTTTAGGCAGCTAGGTCAAGAATTGCCAACACCAAACAGTTATAGGACTGCGTCAGGGGCGCCAGGAAGTGACTATTGGCAGCAGAAGGCTGATTACAAAATGAAAATCGAAATCGATGATGAGAATGCAAAGTTGTATGGAACATCAAACATCACATATAAAAATAATTCTCCTGATGAATTAAGATACCTATGGTTGCAGTTGGATCAGAATGTGAGAGCTCAAGAAAGTGACTCTCCAAAATTAAGAAGTAACACTATATCAGAGAGACCATCTATGAGGGCTCTGAAGTCTATGAATAATGATTTTGATGGAGGATTCAAGGTCGAGTCAGTAACGAACTCTTCTAATCAAGGAATGGCATTTACGATCAATAAGACTATGATGCGTATTGACTTACCAAAACCGCTTAAAACTGGTGAGAAGACGAGCTTCAATATCAAATGGTGGTATAATATCAATAACACAAGAGAAGATAGAGGGAGATCTGGATACGAGCCTTTTGCAGAAGACGGTAACAATGTATATGTAATTGCTCAGTTCTTTCCACGTATGTGTAAATATTACGATGTATATGGATGGCAGAACAAACAATTCTTAGGAAGGGGTGAGTTTACTTTAGAATTTGGAGATTATGAGGTGGAAATCACCGTTCCTAGTGATCATATAGTAGCATCTACAGGAACACTCCAAAATGAAAGTGCTGTACTTACAAGTGAGCAGAAGAGTAGAATGAGCGAAGCAAAGAGATCGTATGATCAACCTGTAACCATAGCATCCAAAGAAGAAGCAGACGAGAGAATAAAAGAAAAATCTACCTCTAAAAAAACCTGGAAGTTTAAGGCAGAAAACGTAAGAGATTTTGCTTTTGCGACATCGAGGAGATTTATCTGGGACGCTCTTAATGTCAAGTTGCCAAACGGAAAAGATGTGATGGCGATGAGTATGTGGGTAAAAGAAGGAGACTGTCTCTGGAAGAAATACTCAACAAAGGCAATAGCTCAAACTCTAAGAACATACTCTAAGTATACGATAGATTATCCATATCCTGTGGCGTGGTCTATCGATGGCAGCATGGGTATGGAGTACCCTATGATATGCTTCAACTATGGAAGGTGCGAAGACGATGATACTTATAGTAAGAGAATCAAATATGGACATATTGGTGTAATCATCCATGAAGTAGGGCACAACTGGTTCCCGATGATTATCAATTCTGATGAGCGTCAGTGGACATGGATGGATGAAGGGTTAAATACTTTCATGCAATATATTACGGAGCAGGAGTTCGAAAGAAATTATCCTTCTAGAAGAGGACCAGCACAAAAAATCACGAGTTACATGGGAGGAGATAAATCTAAGATATCTCCAATAATGACGAACTCTGAATCTATATTCCAATTTGGAAACAATGCATACGGAAAACCTGCAACTGGATTAAATATCTTGAGAGAGACAATCATGGGACGTGAGTTATTCGACTATGCATTCAAAGAGTATGCTAGAAGATGGGCATTCAAGACTCCTACCCCAGCAGACTTCTTCCGTACAATGGAAGACGCATCAGGCGTAGATTTGGATTGGTTCTGGAGAGGATGGTTCTATACTAATGATCATTGTGATCTTGCTATAAATGGCGTAAAACACTTTAAGCTAGACCCTGAAGATCCTACCAAAAGAATGGAAGTAGCTATGGAAGAACGTAAGACTGCTCAGCGAAATATCTCTGAAATAAGAAATGAAAAAGAGATCAAGCAGACTTATAATGAGAAAGATCCTACATTGAATGATTTCTATACGACTTATGATGCAGCTGTACCGAATGCTCTTGATATCAAAGAATATAATGATTATGTAGCTAATTTGTCAGAAGAAGATAAGGCACTTCTCAATAGTGGCTTGAATTATTATGAGATTGAGTTCAAAAAAATCGGAGGTCTTAATATGCCTGTCATCCTAGAATTCGAATACACCGATGGTACTAAGCATGTAGAAAGAATACCTGCAGAAATCTGGAAAATGGATTCTGAAACTGTAACAAAAGTATTCCCTAGTGAAAAAGAGGTAAAAAGAATCACGCTTGATCCTTTCTTAGAGACTGCAGATGTAGATACATCGAATAATCACTATCCACCACAAGCAAAAGCGGATAGATTCGATATGTTTAAGGACAGCAAAAGAAGATCAAGAGAAAATCTGATGCAAAGAGATAATAAAGCTAAAAAGTTGGGTACGCCTTAGATTTTAGTTTTTTATAATAATAGTAAAGGGTAGCTTCTGTGTAAGAGGTTACCCTTTTTTGATTTTACAATTGATATGAATGGATATTTCGGAATAAGAATATGCTTTTATTCACTAGACTAAGATAATATCATCACACAATTGTAAGGCTCTCCTAACTTATCAACTACTCTCTATGCAGGGAAGTCAAAGAACATTGAGCAATATGACGTACTTGAATATCTCCAAATATAATTTTGCTTTGCTCACAAAACATTAACAAATTTTAAACCAACTATTTTTTATTTACTATTGCGCAGAATTATAAATATATTTATCTTTGTGTTTCAAAATAATAAATTACAAATCAGCAATATTATTATATTCTACAATACAATATATTGCCAATTAAAATTTTAGTCATGTTAAAGAACACATTAAATAAATTTGCAAAAGGATCTCCGCGCAAATTCAAGTCTTCATCATTCGAAAAAAGAATGATGGTGATAGACAGTGTAATGAATGAGCAAAAGAACAAAGAATACAACCCAAGAAAGGCTAGAAATAGATCTTTGAAAGGTATCGTTTTCACAAGTAAGTAATAAAGAGGGATTATTTCAACTAGTAATTAGTTAGTAATATCTAGAGTAGATTTATAAGAGCCGATTCACAATTTGAGTCGGCTTTTTTATGTTTCGAATCTACTTAACTACTACTGTGTGTTTCACCTTATCCACGTCCCAGTCAATAACCAAACCTCCCGCTAGACTTTGAGCTATCTCCTTACCGTATAAGTGCTCGCATAGATATAGGGCTCCGTCAAATGATTTTGCACCACCCGCAGAAGTTATGAACTTCTCATCGTGGACGAACATCACATCTTGTCTGACATCCAAATGAGGGAAGGTTTCTCTATATTTTGGAATATCAGAAGGAAACGTGGTAGAGGCTACATTATCTAGAAGTCCTGCTTTAGCGAGTACGAAGGCGCCATCACAGTGAGAGGTCACATATTCTGCGGTGGCACCAGTTTTCGCTACCCACGCGATCAAAGACTCGTCTTCTAAGTCAGTATCGAGATGATGCTCAGCACTAGGCACTACTAGAATATCTATATCAGGGTGATTTTCGTCAAGATAGCAATAGTCAGGCAGAATCCTCATTCCTTCAAAAGAAGTAACTATGTCCATATCCTTAGCGACGAGAAATACATTCATCGCTTTGATTCCTTCTCTGTACACCGTATGCTGGAAAATATCCATAGGAGCTGTCAGTTCTGTATTATAGACGCCATCCATTATAAGTATACCTACATTATATCTACCTTCTACTAGCATCGGGCTAGGTGGTATGTGTGGATGTGGAGTTCCTGTCTTCGATCCACAACCAAGTCCAAAGACCATAAAAAGAATTAATATGATAGGCTTCATGATTTTGTTTTTCTTTTATTGTATTTTGAAATAGAGATTAACCGCGTCAAAATATCCATCACCTGAGATAATAGATCAGAAATATAAGCTAAAAAAAAAGCTCCATAGAAATTAATCTATAGAGCCCCGATTATTATCAATTAGTCGTTTTTGAAGACTAATTCTTTGTATCTTCTACACCTTGCACAAGTAGAGAGACTTCTTCTCCTAATACCTCAATGAAGCCTTTCGTAATATTGAATGTTTGCCTTTCTCCAGAAGTAGTAATTACTCTTACTTCTCCAGTGACGAGACTAGATACAATAGGTGCGTGACCTTTTAATATCTCAAACTGTCCAGTGGTTCCAGGGACTTTCACAGATTCTATACTTCCTTGGAAGATTTCTTTTTCTGGTGTTAGTACTATTAATTCCATAGTTTATTCGATATTTAGATATTTCGACTGTTCGACTATTCGACTTGCTTGATCATCTGATTTTTGTCTTAATCGAAAAGTAAAACGGTCGAAAAGTCTATTGGTCTAATTACTTACGCTTCCGCTAACATTTTCTTACCCGCCTCGATTACTTGCTCGATATCACCTTTTAGGTTGAATGCAGATTCTGGATACTGATCCAATTCTCCATCCATAATCATATTGAAACCTTTAATCGTATCTTCGATTGGTACCAACACCCCTTCGAGGCCTGTAAACTGCTCCGCAACGTGGAACGGCTGAGATAAGAATCTTTCTACTTTTCTAGCTCTGTATACTACATTTCTATCTTCATCAGAAAGCTCTTCCATACCGAGGATCGCGATGATATCTTGAAGTTCTTTGTATCTCTGGAGGATTCTTTTTACTCGCTCTGCAGTCTCATAGTGCTCTTCTCCGATTACAGCAGGATCCATTATTCTAGAAGAAGAATCTAGAGGATCTACGGCAGGATAGATACCTTTTGCAGCGATCTTTCTATTCAATACAGTAGTTGCATCCAAGTGAGCAAATGTTGTCGCTGGTGCTGGATCTGTTAAATCATCTGCAGGTACATATACGGCCTGAACTGATGTAATCGATCCTCTTTTAGTAGAAGTAATTCTTTCCTGCATAAGACCCATCTCAGTTGCAAGAGTAGGTTGGTAACCTACGGCTGATGGCATCCTTCCTAGTAGGGCAGATACCTCAGATCCTGCCTGAGTAAATCTAAATATATTATCGATAAAGAATAGGATATCTTTTCCACCTTGAGGATCAGACATGTCACCATCTCTATAGTATTCTGCGATTGATAGACCAGAAAGTGCTACCCTTGCTCTTGCTCCAGGAGGCTCATTCATCTGACCGAATACGAATGTTGCTTTGGAAGTCTTAAGTAGCTCTCTGTCCACTGACTTCAAATCCCATCCACCTTCTTCCATAGAATGCATAAACTTGTCTCCATAGTTGATGATACCAGCTTCTAGCATCTCCCTCATAAGGTCATTACCTTCTCTTGTTCTCTCTCCAACACCTGCGAATACTGATATACCATCGTATCCTTTTGCAATGTTGTTGATCAACTCTTGGATAAGTACTGTCTTACCTACACCTGCACCACCGAAGAGACCAATTTTTCCACCTTTTACATAAGGCTCGATAAGATCAATTACCTTGATACCCGTAAATAAAATCTCAGTATCCGTTGATAGGTCTTCATATCTAGGCGGCTTCTGGTGGATTGATCTTGTGTTTGCAGATTTATCTAAGTTACCGAGTCCGTCGATAGCATCTCCGGTTACATTGAATAATCTACCTTTGATCGCATCACCAATAGGCATTGATATAGGAGCTCCAGTGTCGATTACCTGCGTACCTCTTGTCAATCCATCAGATGAATCCATGGCAATAGCTCTTACGCTATCCTCTCCAAGGTGTTGTTGTACTTCGAATACTAGATCAGTTGCATTGTCTCTTTTGATAACAAGTGCATTTAAGATTTCAGGCAATTTTGATCCTTCCTGAGAAAAGCTTACATCTACTACAGGTCCGATGATTTGCTTGATTTTCCCGATATTAGCCATAGTGCTATAGAAATTTAAGTTATATAAATTAAGGCTTTCTAAATTTTGGTGCAAAGATATGGAAAACCTTACTAAATAAGGGTACAAATCACTTAGATTCTAAGATGAAATAAAACTATTGGTTTTTAATCGGTTTTTCGATTCTATGTTTGCTGTTATCCTAGCATCGTAGAATATGTGATAAGTTTTTTTGATCATGACGGAATCCGCGTTTTAGATGTATAACCTTAGTTTACTATATTCTTCTCTGTTACTTTCTATTTGAGATATGAACTATATTGCCCAAGCCTGTCGTTATCAGACTGTAATTAGATGCAATAACAATAACATTTAATACTGAGCTCTAGATTTGAGGACCTCGATAGCCAAATCAACCAAAAAATAAAAAGCATGAAATCATTACTAATCGTTTTAGTGACATTTGTCTCTATAAACTTATCCGCACAGACGGAAGTTGACTTCCTTAATGCTGTGGGTAAAAAAGACCTATCAAATGTTGGGTCTTATCTAGCATCGAATGTTTCTTTCTGTATCAATGACAATCAGAAAAAAGTAAGTAAAGCCACAGCAATTTCCGAATTAGAAAAGTTTCTGTCTTCCAAAAAGATACAGAAATTCAAAATACTTCACAATGGAAAATCGTCAGATAAAGCATCTAGTTATAGAGTAGCAAGAATCAAAACGCAAGATGGAACATATCGTATATTTGCATATTCGGAAGGGGTCGGACAAGCATCTAGGGTAGTCGAAATAAGAATCGATCCGATGTAAATATATTTTAGGATTTATTTAATGAATACAAATAGAAGATGCTTATTACTGACAATCAACATGTTACGATATATATAAATATTAAAATGTGTGTTTTTTATCAGAAGTGCTTTCATCTTTGGATATAACATCATATATTGCACTATTATTAATTAACAGAAATACATTTCGCCTATACATTAGATTTTACACTTAGAATACTTAATCAGATTATTATTTACCTAACCGATTAAAAGTGTAGAGCTATGAATGTACGTGAAATGAAGGACCAAGAGTTAATTAAAACCTACCTTAAAGGCGATGACAAAGCCTTTGAAATTCTCTTAAAAAGACATAAGGACAAAATTTATACATCGATCTATCTTTTTGTAAAAGATACTGAGATGGCTAATGATATATTCCAAGATGTATTTATCAAAATCGTAGATACGCTGCGAAAAGGAAAATACAACCATGAAGGAAAATTCTTGCAATGGGCAATGAGAATATCATACAATATGTGTGTAGATAATTTCAGAAGAAATAAGAGAAGAACCAAAGTATCGTCAACTGAGACATTCGATATATTCGATGTTTTAGAATCAAAAGATGATAATATGGAGACTACTATGATCAAGTCGCAAATGCACAAAAAAGTAAGAAGCTTAGTAGACGAATTACCACCAGAGCAAAGAGAGGTAGTAATCTTAAGACACTATGCTGATATGAGCTTCAAGGAAATCTCTCAATTGACTAGAGTAAGTATTAATACAGCTCTCGGTCGTATGAGATATGCACTTATCAATATGAGAAAAATGGCAGAGGAAAGAAATATGGCTGCCGTATAAAATAGACTATAATTTATAGACTAACGTGGAAGAGATGAGATTATAATTTAATACTCTACGCCAAAATAATAATAGCAAAAAGCGAATACAATCAATATTGTACTCGCTTTTTTTAATGTTATAAAAGCACATTAATAATGTACCGTATGTAGATGGTCTTTTATTCTATGAACCAAAAGAATCGAGTGATAATCTGATTAACATGACATCTTAAATATTCACGATCTCATTATACATGAAATAAGACTACACGAGTTTTAAGTTGGCAGAAACAGACAACTTCTAAATCAGATTACCAATACAATTCTTTAAAACCCATCTGTTGTTTTAAATTATTATAATTTCTTCTGTCTTTAGCTCCCCTTTATCATTTGACAATATGAAGATATAAGAACCTGGATTTAATGTATTAAGGTCTATAGTGTAGTCATTGTCTATTTTTCTAGAAACGACAGATTTATTAGACTTCTTCAAAATCAATTGGAGTGCTGAGAACCTTCTGTTGTGCAGACCAGAAAAATCTAATTCATTGGAAGCAACATTTATGGATGTACTATTATCAACCTCATTAATATCGAAATAAATATCCTTTGATATAATAGTTTCCTTTTTCGTTTCTCTTTTTATATAAGATACTAGTTTGTCATTTTCAAAATCTACGGATGCACTCATTGATAGGTCTGCTAGGTCTGCTTGACCGACAAGAAAATTAGTAGATAGAAAAACAATAGACAAAATTTGGAATAAATTACTTAGCATTTTCATTATGTGTAGTTGGGTTTTTAATAAATTTTCACCTTCAAGACACAATCAGATCACACCGACACTACGTTTTTTATCTTTAAAAACTTAAATGCATAATAGTTTACCATTCCATAATTCAAATGACAAAAGGTAGTTAATTCATATTTGGAATATTAAGGAGAACGCCGCACTTTGTGACCTCAAGAACTTTGAAGAGTTACTGGCACAGGATAAAATGGGCTTTGTCAGTGTATTTTTTTTCTGAGACTAATTTTCGTTAAAAACAGAACCCAGTTCTAGTCAGTGTGGCTTGCAACGCATACGCGCGTCACTTTAGTAAGTGTGGCTTTATTTCTCATTGAGCAATAAACCTTTGAATGTCCTGACTCCATCAAAGTAGTTTCCCACGCGTAAGTTTTCATTCGGACTGTGTTGATTGTTATCACTATTTACCAATGGAATGATAACAGCAGGTACACCAAGTGTCTGAATAAATGGAGAAATAGGAACACTTCCTCCCAATATACGAACTCGAATCGGCTCTTCTACGAACTCAGTCTTTAGCGCATTATAGACCATATTTCCTATCGGAGAATCAAAATCAGTCCTAAAAGCATTGTAGGCACGACTATTAGTGAATTGACAGATCTTAGGATTTTGAAACCGTTCTTTCGAAGTAGGTTTTCGATCGAGAACTAGATAGCCCAGATCTACGATATGCTGTTTCACGAGGTCGACTTGTCTTTGTGCTGGAGTCTCTGGGACCAATCTGATATCGATCTCTGCAGTTGCAGTCGCGGGCACTATTGTACGAGCTTCGCTTCCAATCCAACCCGCTCCCATACCTCTTATATTCAGTGATGGGTATTGGATAGCTTCTTGATAGTTTGCACCTACCTTATCTATATTTCCGATGCCTAGCTTGACTCTGAACTCATTTTCATCATCAGGAACTTTGGCCAATATCGCCTTAGTAGCATCATCAATCACCACCCCATCATAAAATCCGGGAATAGTAACTCTGCCATCTTCATCTTTCATTGATGATAATAATTGTGCTAGGCGTAGTGCAGGGTTTGGAGCATAGTTTCCATAATGACCACTATGAAGCGGAAAAGTAGGCCCATGTACTTTGATACTTACTGTAGTGATGCCTCGGGCACCAAATGTGATGGTTGGTTTATTGCTTATGTGTTTGGGACCGTCAAATATCAGTAACATATCAGCGGCAAGTACCTCTTTATTTTTATCTACAGCTCCTGCAAGTCTTGGGGATCCTTTTTCTTCTTCAAAGTCTAATATCACCTTCAAGTTAAACGGGAGCGTTTCTCCCTTTTCCTCTATCAATTTCATTACCGTGAGAAACATGACAAACGGGGATTTATCATCGGAGGCTGATCGTGCATAGATTCTCCAATCAGGATTTATATCTTCTGTCGTAAGTTTATTCCAATGGATATCGACCCATCCCTCCCCTTCTATTTGCTCCTTGAGTACGGCTTGATATGGATCATCTTGAAACCAAAACTGTGGGTCTACGGGCTGACCATCTATATGGAAGTAGTACATGATTGTCTTTTGGTCAGGCTTTTCAGTTTTGTAATTTGCCAATACCAATGGGACAGTTTCTGTATCCAATCTTTGTGTCGTGAATCCTAGCGCCGCCATATTAGATTCTACCCAAGTTATATTTTTCTCAATATCCTCAGGAAAATTGGCATCGTTGGGGATAGCTAATAATTCCTTGAGTGTTTCGAAAGAGGCGACTGTCGCTTCGTGTAATTCTCTTTGAGTAATTTCCCGTTGCGAATAACTATTTATACTAAAAAGTATAAACAGAATATTGATGATTATTTTTTTCATTTTTCTCAAGGTTTATATTTAGAGTTTCTTTAGGCTTTGAGCAGATCTGAATCTTTTGTATAGTGTTACTGACATGCATATATAGCAAATGAACCCAACCAATGTCCGCCTTCATAACTATCCCCTACTATGGAAGGTAGAGAATTGTTAATATGATTATTGGCGATAGTAATGAGATGATTATATTTATTATCCGTTGAGGCTATTGACTTCAAAGACCATGCTCGGCTAAAATTGACTCCGTCTAAGTGGACCAGCTTTCCATCTGTACGGTCGCTCACTCTGCCTACTTCCAGCTCGAAGCTCTTCTTTTTCAATTGTGGAAGAAATGCATCTAGCCAAATAACATATTCATCCCTTGGCAATACTCTACTCATGAGGCTTGCTTCTTCTAGACAAGGGGACAAAAAATCGAACCCGCTTGGCTCCCACGTTATAGGGCAGTTTTGGTCAGATTGGTAATAAGCTTTAGCTCGATTTTTCAGTAATTCGGTGAAGGGCTTGTTTCCGACAGTTATTGCATAGTCTAGGGCAAAAGAGATTCCAAAAGCTGTATTTGTATGCTCTCCTACACGGATAGGATATACCAATTTGGGAAGAAATTCTGTATACTTATCCACGATCATATCCGTCAAGGGTTGAAGGTTAGACTCTAATTCTCTAGCAATCGGAGCGTCCCAAGTATGCAGTTCTTCCGCTAGTTTCAGTAACCATGCCCAACCGTAGGTTCGTTCATATGACTTATTGTGACCTTCGAAGTATTCTATCTCTTTGAGAATATTTTCTTTACTTATATTCTGTCTCAGCATTAAGATTGCTTTCCCATAATTTTCTACTTCTGGAAAATCTTTGAGCAGCTTTACCAGCGACCAATGACCATGTACAGCGGAGTGCCAATCAAAACAGCCATAGAATGACGGATGAAGATCTTTCGGCTCTCTCAAATCATTTTTACCTCCTATTACTTGACTTAGTTTATTGGGGTATTCTTGTAGGACGCAAGCCAGTGGCAACGCTATCAAATTATTCGCTGCGGTTAGATCTAGATTGATTGGTTCTGCCATATTCATATCTAAGCCTTCAGTTTCAGTAGATTTTTGTCCAGAACAGGCAAAAAACAAAACCGCAATAAGTACCAATTGAATTATTTTCACTTTTTTCATTTTGAATAATATAAATCAATGTCCATGTCCGTGTTCATCTTCTTTGGCTAGCGTACGAGTGTTGATAATACTAGAGAAGAAAAGAGCATTTCCAAACATCTTGTTGCCGCCATACCAATATCCTCTGAATAGCAAATTGTCTTGAAAACAGATTACCTTACCACTGCCAGATCTATGTACCGTTACTGCGGGTTTATTCGCCGCTAGTTTGTCGAATCCTCTTGGAATATAGCCAGATTGCACTGGAGTATTATTATACATCACTGGAGTGGCGAAACTGTTTGATGGGGTTTCGTACAAGGAAGTACCCCTGCGGAACATCGAAATACTACTATCATCATAACCATAACATAGTGGATGAGATAAATCCATCTCAGCGGCAAATATCGCCCCTCCAAGTACACCCGCTCCTCTAGAGGACGATGACATATGATATTTATTAGATCCACTACCGATTGATATATTATTTTTACTTTTTGAAAGTTCGATTAATTCTTTTGATCTAGCCCAGTCGATTGCATTTCGGAATAGGATAAGGATTCCTCCTTTATCTGTCCAAGTGGTAATTTTTTCTTGTTCTTGAGTGGTTAGGTTATTATAGTTACCATTGACCATGATGAGTGTATTGTATCTGTCCATCTTAGCTCTGTAAAGCTGTCGTTTGTCTATCATCGTAAGTGGAATATTGTATCGCTGATCGATATGATGCCATACTTCTCCTGCGTCATAGCTGGTTACACCCTCTCCGACAATCATTGCTACCTTAGGCATTTCTAATATATCGACTTGAGGATTTCCGAGCGTCATATTATTATCTGCTTGTCCAGTACTCACTGCGTAGAAATCAACATTATATGCTTGTGATATTGCTGATAGTTTAGATTCTATTTCTTCCTTATTAAGCTTCTGATTTTGAATAGGAATTACCACATCTCCTCTATCGAATTGTATATTTCCTTTTTGGGTGCTGACCGCGAATTCTTTATTGATGACTTTAGATCTGAGACCAGCATCCATTACTTGATAGAGTGCCGCTGGAGCATTGTAGCTCTTCCAGTCTAGTATATATGCATAAGTATCATCTATTTTGTGGAGCTGTCCAATCGGCTCCATAGATGTGACCTTCTCTCCTGTCTTTATACTTCCTGTAACTTCTGCATAGGTCAGATCGAATGCTAGAGGAAGTGTCCATGCAGATACATCATAGAATAGACTATCTGGAAATGTTCTTACTTTCTCGAAGATCGTTTTGACCATCAAGTATTGATTCTGATCCATCGGCACATAGTATGAGTTCTCTTTTGGAAATCGCTTACCATCCTGGTTAGTGTCTTGGGATAATCCATACATATCTACTTTATGGGCAGATAATATTCTATGGAAATTTGACATTTTCACTTCATCTTTATCCGTAATCAAGTATCCTTTTATTTTAGATGATTTTGCGGCTTTGTTCTGTTTCGTATAGAAATCTCTTTTGAAGTTGATCAGCTCTTCTCTCATATTAGCTGTTGCCTTCTGAGTCGATAGAGATGTCACAAACTGATTTCTTATTGTAAATGGAAAAGACAATAATCCATTAGCGCTTTCCTGGAGGTGGCCTCTAGAACTGGCTTGCTCGAAGAGAATGCCGATACAGCCATTTGCATCAGGATAGGTGCTTCCTTTGCCATAGTAGAAATCATCGAAGCTAGCTTTCGTATAGTAGAGTGACCCTATACTGTCTAAAGCTGCCGCATGATAAGTTCCTATTTTCTCCGTGAGATCTTGATTCAGTTGGGGAGTATTGGGATTAGTTCTAGACGGTATTCCAGGCTGGAAAAAGAATGTGGAGTTGGTTCCCATTTCATGATGATCGGTCAGTACATTGGGTTTCCACTGATGGAAGACTTTAATCCTACCCTGACTTTCTGGATGAGTAAGGAGTAACCAGTCTCTATTGAGATCAAACCAGTAGTGATTCGTTCTTCCTCTCGGCCATACTTCATTCAGCTCCCTAGAAGAAGGATCACTTACTAAGGTTTTACTTTTGTGCGAATTCGCCCAAGAAGCGAATCGATTTAGTCCATCAGGGTTATAGCACGGATCCATTAGTATGATGACGTTTTCTAGCGTATGCATTACCTCATTACTACTTCCCGCTGCGAGGTAATATGCATTGACTAAACCTGCATTGGCTCCACTAGACTCGTTTCCATGGATACTATATCCTTGGTAGAGCACAGCTGGCAGGTTATCTATTGATACTTTAGAAGACTCCTTATGGTCTGTCAATTGTATGTGTGCTTGTCGAATCTCTTCTTTTCTGGCAAGATTTTCGGGCGTGCTTATCATTACAGTGTAAAGCGGTCTATTCTCGTGAGATCTTGCGTATTCTATCATTTCGATCCTATCAGATGCTGCGTCTAGTGCTTTCAGATAGATGATCAATTGATCGTGACTTACGTGCCATTCACCGATATCATACCCCAATATTTCCTTTGGCGTAGGTATAGATGTATCATATTCGCCTTCCGGAAGGTAATATTCCATACCATTTTGACCATATGATATAGAAGAACAAAATAGTATAAAAGCAAAGGTCCTGAGAAGTAATTTCATATTGTTGTATTTATTTGTTGAATGCAGGTAAGCATAAAGATTCTACCTCATAAATAAACAAAAAAATAGTGGAATTATAACAATGATTTTAGAATGAAGGCTCTGAGCTATATGCCGAATCAAACTATTTTACCAGTCGTATAGATGGGTAATAATGGCTCTTTGATGAGTATAATGGAAAATCTATAAATGCCCTAGAGCCTTACTTATTTCAAAGAGTTATAGAGGTCTTTTGAAAATATCTTATGCGCCTTCATTGAAAGTGATAAAATAATATATACTATAATTTTAATCTACTATCATAGTCGTACGATCAAGTTTCTGTTGTTTTATATTCTCTGGAAGATCTCTGTATTCATATTGTTGGGTTCGTAGTTGGGGTCGGAATCCTGCTTCTTTAATAGCTTCTTGGATACCGTCTGCGGTAAATCTAAATGCCGCACCAGCTGCAGAGACCACGTTTTCTTCTATCATGATAGAGCCGAAATCATTTGCCCCAGAGTGGAGACATACTTGTGCCACTTGCTTACCTACAGTGAGCCACGATGCTTGTATGTTTACTACATTAGGCAACATGATTCTACTCATGGCTATCATACGGACATATTCGTCTCCTGTCACTTCGTTTCTAGCACGCTTTATCTTCTTCAGTATCGTATCCTCATCCATAAATGGCCACGGTATGAATGCTAAAAAACCCTTAGCATGATCTGGTTTTTCGCTTTGGACTTGGCGGATATCCACGAAGTGTTGCATTCGTTCCATATTCGTCTCTATATGACCAAACATCATAGTCGCCGAAGTCGTGATATCTAATTTATGTGCCGCTCTCATGACATCTAGCCATTCTTTTCCACCACACTTTCCCTTTGATATTAGTCTTCTTACTCTATCGTCTAAGATCTCCGCTCCTGCACCTGGAAGCGAATCTAGACCTGCTTCTTTCAGCGCTTGTAATACTTCGATATGGGTAGATTGTTCTAATTTTGTGATATGTGCAATCTCAGGTGGCCCCAGCGCATGTAGTTTCAGATTTGGGTACAGAGATTTCAACTCTCGGAATAAATCACAGTAATACTGTAATCCAAGATCAGGGTGGTGACCACCTTGAAGTAGTAATTGTTCTCCACCAAAAGCGAAAGTCTCCTCTATTTTTTGTTTGTACTGCTCTATAGTCGTAATATATGCCTCTTCATGACCAGGTCTTCTATAGAAATTACAAAACTTACAGTTGGCTATACATACGTTGGTCGTATTACTATTCCTGTCGATAATCCAAGTCACCGTTTTCTCTGGCACTCTTTCATATCGCATCTCGTTCGCTACGAACATGAGGTCTGTAGTAGTGGCTTTCTCAAACAAAAAGACACCTTCTTCCGCTGATAGAAATTCCCCTTTTTGTGCTCTAGCTAGTAATTCTGTAGTATTCATTATTTGTGTTTATAAGAAGGAAACAAGATAGACAAAAGAAGGTTGACTAAGATCATAAGAGAAAGAATGATAATGATTATTGGCGAAGTTCACGAAGTTGATTTTAAAAAAGATCAGTATCTAAAGTAATTCTGTGATTTCTGCGACTCTGCATAGGAATTAGGTGATAAAAACAAATATTCATTTCCAAAGAAAACGACATTCAAAAAACCTCATTATAGTATTGATCTCAAGAAAAATTAACCTTTTTTATCATGATTTCTTTACTACATTTCTAATTTCATTCACTTTCTTTTGGATGTCTGTCAGCTTTTCTTCTAGTAGATAGTTGAAAGTAGATTTAGCATCTGAGAAACTGAGATGGGCATAATATTGCCATATTTCAGAGACGTTGTTATAATCAATTTCATAGGGTACATACAACTCATTATCAGAAGTAAGGATGAGTTTCGCCTCGTCTTTTTTATTTGTGACCCGCTTATAGACCAATCCTTGTTCTTCACTTACTACTACGTATGTCTTCCCATCTTTGATTTGATCTATCTGCTCCACATAGGAGCACAGCACTATACTACCCGATTCCATAGGAAGCATAGAGTCTCCTCTTATTTCGAATCCTCGGAAAGTACCATTTGGAATATTAGGAAAAGATATCTTAGGGAGGTCCCTGATATATTCTGGATCTTGAAAGCTATCCAAATATCCAGCTTCCGCCTTAGTGTCTACCAGTTCTATATTTTCATTATTCTCTTTGTCGACACTGATCGCTAGGACTCTGAGCCTCTCTTGGCGGAAAATCTCAAGTTCATTGTGCGTAAGGTCCTTCGTGATCAGACCATCAATATCCACTTCAAATTTATTCGCAATCTTGATGAGCATCTCTAGATTAGGTTCTGTCTTACCTCGCTCGTAATCACCCATAGTCGTGCGCGCTACTTCGAACTCTTCGGCTAAGTCGCCTTGAGAGATCTTTTTACTTTTTCTTAGGTACTTTAGATTTGAGGCCAGATTCGTCATGAAGAGTCTTTTCGGTGTTAGATGCTATGACAAATATAGTATTTTTTACAAAATGACAGAAATCACAATATATAATGTCGTGATTTTCGTCAATTATTGGCATAATCAAAAAAGTACCGTTCCTATTAAGGAACAGTACTTTCTATTCTCACAAGTGGGATTGCACTTGTATATATAATGATTTTACTATCTGACAATAGTTATATCTCCATTTCTTACCCTATCTCTTCCGTCTTGGAAGTATGAAACAGTATAAACATAAACGCCAGGTTGCAGGTCTGTCTCACCAAACTTTCCATCCCAAAAAATATCCGTAACAAGTGGACTATATGGTTCCGTTACCTCAAATACACGATTACCCCATCTATCCATGATTCTTACGCTATTGACCATAACTTCTGGATCACCGGATCTTATGAACCACATATCGTTCGAACCATCATTATTTGGAGATATGATATTTGGAATATCTACAGTAAATATTGGCTCCGCTTCTATTACTTCTACATCAAACGTTGCATCTACCTGACATCCACTATTATAGAATACAGTTACTTCATAATTCGTATTTACTATCGGTGCCTGATTAGATAAGCTGAAGCATCCTGAATCATTGCACACTACTTCCCCATTCGCTGTCCAGACAATAGAATCTATCGTCAACCCAGCAAATACAGCTTGCTCTATACTATAATTGGATGTCTCTCCTTGTATCAACTCATCCGCACCAGTAATCGTAGATATCGGTTCTGCTGGTACGGTGACTGTCACAGACGTCTCCGCTGTACAATTATTACCGTCCACTACCACTATGTCATACGTACCTTCCATCACCTCACTCATCAGTGGTATAGCTAACCCTCCCGACGTAATTGTATAATTACCATCGCCTAACATTGGTGAGATACTCAGCATCGTCAGCGTATCATCATAGCAATCTATTGGATCTGCCATAGCAATAACTTCAGGATTCTCAAAAATATTGAATGTCACTGAATCCATGAATGCTTCACAACCTTCTGGCTCTATCCATGTGTATACAATAGTATGTGATCCTACACCAGCCGCTATCGGATCAAATGTTCCCGTCGCAGGATCTACTCCCGTACCAGAATATGATCCTGTACCGTCTCCTGTAGCTCCAGTAGGCACTCCAAGTACATCGACCGATGCTAAATCAGGCGCAAAACAAAAGTCTGTCTCTCCTCCCATCGCAGATACATCAAGTGTTACCTGGACACATGGTCTAGCTTCACACATTCTCGTTTGTATGACATCACTACACGCACATCCACTTACTGCTCTCACTTCCAACTCCACTTCTTGACCTTCAGTAAGTCCCGTAGCTACATAGGTCGTAGTAGATTGAATTCCTTGCGATACTCCTTCGATAAATATTTCATACTCTGTAGCACAATCCACCGGCAACCATGAAAACGTAATCTCATCAAGTGATTCGCTACAGTCTATATCTCCGAAGACTAATTCCGGCTCTACAGTTACAGATGCCATCGCTGGCGTTGCAGAACAGTTATCTCCATTTTCGATTTCGAGCATGATATCAAATGTTCCTACGGTATTGAATACTGCAGAATAGTCATTGATATTAGTGCCCCCTGCTACTGTAACCGCTGGATCAGATACTGTCCATGACAGTACTTGTCCCGCAAGGATAGAACCTGTAAAATCAATATCTAAGGTAGACCCAACACATATAGGATCTGGAGTTATGTCAAATGATGCCGTTGGTTCTTGTATAATATTCACGATCACTGAACCCGTTCCTTCGCATCCATTTTCATTGTATGATACGAATAAGGTTACTTCTCCTTCTGGCAGTCCATTAGGATCAAATTGATCTCCCGAAAGGTTGCCAGAACCTGACCATGAATATGTTCCTGTACCGTCTCCTCCACTTGCCAATGCTTGTAAAGTAATTGGCGGTGTCGTTCCATTTGCGCATACATCTTGGGTTTCATTATCGTAACTCAACGTAAATGTCGGGCACGCTTTTGCTTCACACATCTGAGTAAAGTTGCTCCCTGGACATCTGCTATCCGTTAATACTGTCACAGTAATAGATATTATGTCACCTGGAGTAAGTCCAGATTGCATGTATGTCGTACTGGTAGTTGTAAATGCTGGATCTACACTCAAATCTGCATTGGTTACAACCACTTCATAGCCTGTGGCTCCAGCTACATCATTCCAAGTAAACTCTACAAAGTCGATTTCTTGTTGGGAGCATGATACTACTATAGGTTCTAGCTCTGGTTGTACGAATACAGTTCTAGTAACAACTTCTGATTCACATCCGTCACTTGTGACCATAAGCGATATAGTCTGCTCTCCTGTCTGTGTGAATGTAAATGTAGGGTCTGATTGATTGAAAGTCTGACCATCAGTAATTGTATAATCAGAGGTGTTGATACCCGCTGTACCATCATATGTCAATGTTACTGCATCGGTAATACATACCGTATCTGCACTCGTCGAGAATGATGCCGTAGGTGTTTGGAGCACCTCTATCTGGATCGTTTGATTTCCAATACATGGTACGGGATCGTCTGTCATAAAGAGATATGTGATCGTATTGATACCAATATTTGCTTGTGTAGGATCGAATGTTCCTGCAACAGGATCTACTATACCTGGTCCTGAGAACTCGCCTGTTCCTTGTTCACCACTTATAATGGTAGGTGATATATCTATATTACCTACTATATCCGCTGTACATAATGATACAATCGTTCCTGGGCCATTACCAGCGTCAAGTGCGATAGTGGGTGCATTACAACTTTGTGATGTACAGCCTGGTGCTGTTCCTACCACCATCTGACAAGCATCCCCTGTCATTACGATCAGGTTGATAGTCACTGTCTCTCCATCTTGTAATCCTGTCACTGTGAAGGTTGTACCAGATAATACTCCGACATGTAGATTTCCACTAGGATCTAGAGAAGTCACTTCTACATCATATCCTGTAGCGCCCACTACATCTGTCCAAGTAAAGCTTACTTCTCCTGTATTCGGGTTACAATTTACTACAGGTGGAGTAAGTGGTGCGACTGTACTAACTACCTGGACTGTCTCAGTAGAAGTACATCCTCCCCCGTGCATAACAGTCAAAGTAATATCATGATCAACTCCGCCATCTGCCCAACTTACCTCATGAGGACCAGGGCCATTTCCGCCTGTAGCATTATTGACAGTACCTCCATCGAAGTCCCACATATAACTATCTATATCTCCTGTAGGTCCTGAGTAGGTGATTACGGTAGAGCTATCTTGGCATACTACTGCTGTAACTGTGAAGTCTGGCGTCAGCAATGGTACTAAGGTAATATCTATCGATGCTTCATCTCCTTCTCCGCATCCATTGACTCCAGTAAGCGTAATTATTCCTCCAGTATTTCCCGCCCAATTGACCTGAACTGTCTGATCTGATAATCCACCGCCACTTATTACATCCACACCAGATGGTATATCCCATATATAATTGAATGCGTCACCAAAGTCAGAAGCTACATAAGTCTGAACACTATCGGACTCGCATATCATAAGTGGTGAACCTGTAATCGTAGGCAGTGGAGGTAGTAATGCTGAAAAATCAACATTAACAGTGAACGGGAATGTACACGTTACCCCATCTTTAGAAACAGTAGCAGTCAGTGTATATATACCACTTCCTATTGAAGTAGGTGCTATATTATCCAGAGGTTCTGCAGGGTTGAAAGAATCATCAGGAAGAATATTTCCATTTGGATCTGTCCATTCCCATGTGATAAAACTTACATCTGTAGATAATGACAAATCATATCCAAACTCTAAGATAACACCATCAGGTGTACAAATACCTTGTGATAGAATTCCATTAAACACATCCAAAATCTCTAGATCTATATCTACGATCGAATCACAACCATTCACATCAGTAGAGTTCATAAGGACGAAATTAGGAAGAGAGAACTCTATATCTCCACCGAATGATGCTTCTGTATACTGTGTACCATCTATCGTCACAGGCAAGTCTTCTCTACAGAAAACCATGTCCACTACTCCTTCATCAGAGACAGGATAGAGGGCTAATTCGAATTCTTGTTCGTACTCACATCCTTGAGCTGTTTGGATCGTAGCCATATTGGTTCCAATCATAAAGTTGGTAGGTCCCTGCCATCCTTCTGTGGCGTCTCCATTTGGATCTGTAGGAACTGTAGCTGAAGCATTCATCAATGTCGTAACATCAAAATCCGCTACATCACATACTTCTACCATATCAAATTCTTCATCGTCTAATCCTTGGATGATGACGGTTCTGCACACGCTACCATTCCAGAATTGACATCCATTATCTATACTATTGATACATACTATATATTCTCCCTCATTCGCAAAATTGATCGCTAGATTCTCATCTTCCGTCATCGGAGCAGCATCTCCTGTAAACGGACCCCCTGAAACTTCAGATATTGTCCAAGAATAGTCTACTGTAAGCGCTACACCTTGGACTTGAAAATTAAGATCAGAACCCGGACAATAGATATTACCATCTACACACTCTAGTGTTCCAGCATTATCAATACACATATCAGTTGGCGTAAAATCGGGAGCAATTGGAGTTCCCGTGATTGATACCTCGTAACTACATACACTGCTACTACATCCGTCAATAAAGAAATAATAAGTCTGCCCTTCTTCAAGTAAATCCGAAGCAAAAGATACAGGATTTGTACTACAGTTAGGATCACAGTAAACTGATTCTGTAAATGTACAATCTGTATATAACCCTATCTGAACACCTTCTTGATTGGTGGTACTTCCTTGACACCCTGTAGGCTCGACAGTTACTGTATAGTCTCCGCCATATGCTTGGAATGCAAACCAACTGATGTTATGCGCAGCACCACCAGCGGCACATAAAGGTGCGGGTTGTGTTCCTCCAGAATCTGTATCTGGCATGATGGCACAGAATGAAGCTAGTGTATTGATATCACAAATAATATCTGCATCACTGATCTCATCACATGCGGTAGCGGCTAAATCATTGGGTGTACTACAATTAAAGAAATAACAAAAATCTACATACTCGACTAATGGAGGAGTCGCAGGGTCACAATTACTCAATACCGTAAATGGCGTCGACGTAGCTGGCATTGCATCAGGTCCATTATCGTCATTATCTACCATATCATTGGCATCATTTGACCCTGGGCATGGAGTAGCTCCATTGAGCGGTCCTGCAAATGCAGAGAGATCGATTTCGACGATATAGTTTCCTGGTGCTAGTTGTACCCCAGGATTAGAAGGGAATTCATATACTCCCGCAGTAGTCAATACATTATCTATAAGTGACAAATCATCAGCATTATAAAGATTCATAGATACTCCTGCGGGGCCACCCTCAGTACCATCTAATGTATTATCCATATTATCATCGAACCATATGGTACCTGATATCGTGATGAGTTGATATACTCCAGCATCCCATTTTGTTTCTTCTTCTAAATCTCTAGACGTTACCTCAATGGTTGGTGTTTGGCCGAACATACCGCCTGGGTTTGGATTGACATCACTATCTGCCATATCATCTCCACCCTGATCTTGGAATGTAAATACAAACGGTGGATTCTCAGGATCTGGTGGCGCACCAGCAAATGAAAACTCAACAATATAATTACCAGGAGGTACTAGATCGAACTCATACATACCTGTACCATCTGACTTCTGTATTGTAAATGTATTTCCATCAGCATCAATTGCAGCTGCGCCCATTGCTAAATCTATCAGTTCAATATTTATTCCTTGTACACCTAGAGCGCCATCATCGTCTATTCCATTTCCATTTTCATCACAGAAGACTTTATTTCCTATTTTGGCTGGTACGTAGAACCCAGCATCTTTTTGATCATTATATATATTATTTCCATCAATGGTAAATACACTAGATCGAAAACTATTATTTGGATCAGCATCACTATCATTTGGAAACATGCCAGGATTATATTCTGTAGAATACCAATCAAGTCCACCTTCTGTCGGCAATGAAAACTGTACAATATAGTCTCCAGGTGGAAGATTCCCAAACTGATAATCTCCCGCAGCGCCAGTTGTCACAGGATTCACTATATTACCATCAGTATCTAGGGCTGCAGCTCCTACTCCATCAAAAAGCGTAATAGTAACGCCTCCGATTCCATTGGCTAGCTCTCCATCCCAAAGGCCATCCCCGTTGATATCCTCCCATACTAGATCTCCGATAGCTGTTACAAAATATAAACCCAAATCTATATCTACTTCCTTGGTACTCATACCTGAGAGTACTATTGGAGCACTGATTCCAGTAATAGGATCTACATCGTTATCCGTGGCAGGCCCTCCTGCATTGAGCAATGTGATTGCATATACTTCTGATCCGAGATTAACCGCTGCTGGTGTCCAGGGCGTCTCCACATATTGAAGTGTGTAATTACCATCTGGTAGTCCCGCTCCAGCATTATCAAAGGTATACACCCCTCCTGCCTCTACATGATTATAAACCATCCCTCCAGCTTCTACGAGAAATAGTTCCGCATTGGTCAGACCAGCTGCTACAAATCCATCATCATCAATACCATTTCCATTTTGATCTTGGAATGCAGTAACTACTATCGAGTTCTGACTTATTAATTCTAGGGAAATAAATGATAGGCAAATAGTAAAAGTAAGTAGTAAATATTTTTTCATCTCTTGTTATTTCAATCTTATGATGGGCATTTAAACGAATTGCAAAGTAATCAAATAAGTTATATCCATATACAAGAATAGAATTAAAATGAATCCGCTGCTCGGACAAATTTTATCGATATTTTATATAGTATATTTCTCTATCTCTAAACTCCTGAAATTATGACAATTATCCTGAAGGGATCTAAGTCAAAAATTTCTAAAAAAAATAGAAAATTAATCACAATAGAAAGCAGAAACACTGGACCATTCCCTAGTAATCTAGTTTTTGGATTAAGAAAAAGCCATCTTCTCCTTGTTTTTGATAAAGCGGCATGAGCATAAGACAGTCATCAGCCGCTACGATATTACCATGGATATCTTCAGCTACCACCTCACCTTTTTTGATTTTTTGGAAGTTTTGGTAATTAGGCAACATTCTAAAATTATCTCCCTCGGCTATATGGTGTTTTGAGATGAGTATAGATACTTTAGGTAGGTCTTTACTGTGTTCTTTTAGTAAATTATCGTGTTGGTTTTCGACGTGATTTGGGAGGACACTGCCTATAGTCCTCATACAATTAGTGATCGCAGCTATGGCTCTATTGACTGACATCTCCTCATTGTGCTGTCCAGATTCGAATGTTACAGGGACCATCGGGAGACCAAAATTTTCTTCAGTGAAGTAATGTAAAGTTGTCCCTTTAATACCTTTTAGCATACCCTTTATTACTGGAGCGTGCAATTCGACGGCTATTTTAAGACTTTCTTCATTATCAGTCACGATCGAGAAAATGCCACCAAATGAAGAAGTCGTATGTAAGTCCAATACGATAACTTTACTTGGTTTGATTTCATCTATGGTTTGATGTACAACATTGAGGATTTGTTTTATTTCTAACAACTCATCTTTCAGTTCTGACTCTTTTGACGCTTTTACAATTTTGATATTTTCTTTTGTAAATGACCGATTTAGGTCCGCATTTACATATCTTTTGTTCTCTTGATGTGCCTTGAGATTTCCGATTAATCCTAAAAAAGATCCAGCATACTCAAAATCTGGATTCGTAATGGGCTCTACTTCCAACATCTTGCTCATCATCTCGATTGCCTTGATTCCAGCGGGTTCATTTCCGTGCATTCCACCGAATACAATAAGGAGAGGTCCTGGTTTCGTACCTATATATTTCGTTACTATTCTATTTTGAATCATTCGGCTTTCGACTTAATATCTAAACTACAAAAGTAATCATGTATTCTAATCATAGGACTGTTACTATCTTTATTTCATCTAGATGGATAGAAATTGACAATTACTTCATGATTTTTTGTCACTTTTCTTAATTTTCATACAAGGTTTCGTTTTTCTAACGTTTGTAGTATTCGAGAATCACAAACAACAAAACTATTTGTTATTTTTGCACTTTATTTTCAAATTATATATACTGAAATGTTGAAACAACTCATAATAACCATCTTAGCAAGCGTATTTGTCTTAACTGTAAATGCACAATCAGATTCTGATGTACTCATGACTGTAGGTGATGATCAGGTCACGGTAGGAGAATTCAAATATATATACGAAAAAAACAACGGAGACAAAGCTGACTACAGTAAGGCTAGTCTAGACGAATACATAGATCTTTATACCAAATTCAAATTGAAAGTAGCTAAAGCTCGAGACATGAAACTCGACACCATAGTATCACTTCAAAAAGAACTAGATGGGTATAGGACTCAATTGGCCAATTCGTTTCTGACAGATAGAGAGGTAGTAGATAAGCTGATGAACGAGATCGTAGAACGAAAGAAACAAGATGTACGTGTAAGTCACATACTCGTAAAGGTAAATGCAAGAGGACCTGATGACCTTAAAGAAAAAGCAGAAAAGAAATTACTTAACCTAAAGCAACAACTCGCCGAAGGAAAAACTTTTGAAGAATTAGCCAAGCAATATTCTGATGATAAAAACACCAAAAACAAAGGTGGTGATCTCGGATTTATTACCGCCAGCCTTCCGGATGGATTCTACGAACTAGAAAACGCAATGTACAATCTTGATGTAAATGAAGTGTCCGATCCGATCGAAACTAAGCTTGGTCTTCACATCGTGAAAATCACAGAAAAAAGAAAGGCAAGAGGCATGATGGAAGTAGCCCACATCTTTAAAAAAGTAGATAAAGGAAAAAAAGGAAATATAAAATCTGCAAAGAAAACAATCGACAGCATCTACGTCGCGTTGCAAGCGGGTGCTAACTTCGAAAAACTAGCTAGCGAAAACTCTGATGACAAAACGACGAAGAACAAAGGTGGTGTATTGCCAAAGTTTGGGATCGCCGTTTATGATTTAGGTTTCGAAAATGCAGCATATAGACTTAAGAATGAAGGTGACTATACTGCGCCTATATTGACGGCTGTAGGGTATCATATCATCAAAAAAGTCGGTACGCCTGCACCTCAAACATTCTCTGAGATCAAATTACAATTCAAAGATAAATTGGTACGCTATGATAGGTACGAGAGTGCACAATCCCAAATGATCGAAAAAGTAAAATCAACTAGTAAATTTAGGGAGAAAAAGAATGTTCTAGCCCAATTCACCAAGACGCTTGATGATTCTTTTTATTCTTACAAGTGGCAACCTTCTGCAGCACTTAGTGATGACATGCTCCTTTCTTTTGGACCAAATCAAGTCGAATCACTAAAAGATTTTGCAGCATATGCTAAAAAACAAACTCGACTTAGAAGTCAGTTTGACAAATCAAAACCACTAAATGAGTCTGTAGCTGTGATATATTCGGAATTCGTCAAAGAAAAAGCTTTCGAACACGAACAGGCAAACCTAGAAACGAAATATCCAGAGTTCAGATCTTTGATGAGAGAGTACCAGGAGGGAATTCTACTATTCGAAGCTACGAAGATTAATGTATGGGACAAAGCCAATACAGATACGGTAGGCTTATACTCATTCTACGAGCAAAACAAGAGCAAATATATATACGAAGAACAAGCGACGATCGGGAAATACATCGTCAATACTACAGATAAGAAGACCGTCAAAAAGATCATGAAGTGTGCTAAAAAACATGATATTGAAAAAACGCTCAAACGATTCAACAAGAATGGTGTAGAGATGGTAGAATACTCAGAAATCGAAGTAGAACCAGGCAGTAAAGAACTCCTAGGACTCAACTTCAAGAAGAAGTCTATCTCAGAGCCATTGTATGACGAAAGCAATAAAAAATCTTTGTTCAAGAAAGTCGTAAAAATAAGTCCTTCTCGTAGAAAATCTCTGAAAGAAGCTAGAGGATATGTAGTAGCGGACTACCAAGATCAGCTAGAACGTAAATGGATCACTAACCTAAGAAAGCAATATCCTGTAAAAATAAATGACTCTGTCTACAAAGCACTAACGAAATAACCATTGACTTGTAGAATATCCATATTACTAATTATAGCCTCAAGCATCGTCATCTGTGGCTGCGAATATATAGATGGTGTATTCTCAAAAAAACGTAATGTAGCTCAGAATGACATAAAACTAGCCACTTTAGAAGATCGCGACTTGTATCTTTCAGAAGTACAGGATATGATATATTCTAAGAATCCTAGTGATAGTATCATCCAATTAAACTCATATATAGAGTCGTGGGTCAAACGAAATGTAGTACTCACTGAGGCAGAAGATAACTTTCCAGAGAATATCGATATTACTAAGTTAGTAGAAGATTATAAATCTTCTCTTCTGCTGCACAATTACAGACAAATACTGATAGAAAAAGAACTGGACACAACGATTACCTCCGAACAAGAGCGAACCTACTATGAAGCCAACAAAAGCCAGTTTAAACTAGAATCCAAACTCTGTCAAGGTAGAATAGCTGTAATCCCAGAAAAAGCACCAAAACTGGAAAAGTTTTACAGAAACTGGAAAAAAAATGATTCCACAGCGGTAGATACCTATCTTGAAAAATATGCTGTGAGCACAATCAACCAATCAGACAAATGGTATACCGCAGACGAATTCATATCATTTCTACCTCATGATGTATTCAAACAAGCGGATATTAAAAAATCGAAAAACCTACAGAAAAATCATAAAAATCAAGAGTATTTTGTAAAGATATATGATGTACTTGATCAAAGTGATACAGCTCCACTGTCCTATATCAGAGACAACATCAGAAAACTGATCATCCATCAACGTAAGACACAGATATTAAATAACATAGAGCAAAAACTCTATCAAAAATATCTCAAAATGAATAGGATAAAAGTATTTACAAAAGAATAG
>CALLMH010000022.1 GCA_938007965.1 uncultured Saprospiraceae bacterium
TGGTCTACACTCAATTCCTTTTTTCAACTCCCTATATTATATATATCTTTCTTACATTTGCAGGCTAATATTTTATATAAAGTATTCTAGTGGGAGTTCTGTAAAAAGGAATATTCATAATATGAAATTACTACCTACGGAAACGCTATAAGTTTAAAAAGTTATGATAAAAATCACTCTACCAGACGGCTCAATTAGAGAATATTCTGAGGGTACCTCAGCGATGGATGTAGCACTCTCAATCAGTGAGGGATTAGCTAGAAACGTACTGTCAGCCACTGTAAATGGTGAAGTATGGGATGCGAAAAGACCGATAAAGGAAGATGCCACTCTAACGCTTCATACGTGGAGAGATACTGAAGGTAAAGCTACATTCTGGCATTCGTCAGCACACTTGATGGCAGAAGCATTAGAAGCGTTATATCCAGGGATAAAGCTGGGAATAGGCCCAGCAATCGATAAAGGATTCTACTATGATGTAGATGCAGGCGATTATACGTTTACCCCAGCAGATCTTCCAAAGATAGAAGAGAAGATGAAAGAACTGGCCCGTACGAAATCTGATTTTGTAAGAAAAGATGTCTCTAAAGCGGAAGCAATCGAATATTTTACGGAGAAGGGAGATCAATATAAATTAGAACTGATCGACGGTCTGGATGATGGTACGATTACTTTCTATACGCAGGGAGGATTTACAGATCTATGTAGAGGACCACACATTCCTAATACAGCGCCGATAAAAGCTGTAAAACTTATGAGTTTGGCGGGTGCGTACTGGAGAGGTGATGAGACGAGACAGCAGATGACTAGGATCTATGGTATTACTTTCCCAAAGGCGAAAGAACTGACAGAATATCTCGTATTACTAGAAGAGGCAAAGAAACGAGATCACAGAAAACTGGGTGCAGAACTTGAGCTATTTATGTTTTCAGAGAAGGTAGGGTCAGGACTTCCGATGTGGCTTCCAAAAGGTACTCAGCTAAGATCTAGATTAGAGAATTTCTTAAAAGAAGAGCAAGAAAAAAGAGGCTATCAGATGGTAGTAACACCACATATAGGTCATAAGCATCTGTACGAAACTTCTGGGCACTATGAGAAATACGGTGAGGATAGTTTCCAACCAATAAAGACTCCAAGAGAAGGTGAAGAATTCTTATTGAAGCCGATGAACTGCCCTCATCACTGTGAGATATTCGCACATAGACCGCATTCTTACAAAGAGCTACCTATCAGGATTGCAGAATTCGGAACGGTATACAGGTATGAGCAAAGTGGAGAGTTGCATGGATTGAGCAGGGTGAGAGGATTTACGCAAGATGATGCGCATATATTCTGTACAGAGGCACAACTGAAATCAGAATTTTTAAACGTGCTGGACCTTACGACTACAGTATTGACTAAGATGGGTTTTGATAATTTTACGGCACAGATATCACTTAGGGATCCTAATAATCCCGACAAGTATATAGGTACGGATGCGAATTGGGAAGCTGCACAGTCTGCCATCATAGAAGCTACTGCAGAGGTGGAACTAGAAACTGTACAGGTAGAAGGTGAGGCGGCATTCTATGGTCCGAAGCTGGACTTCATGATCAAAGATGCATTGGGCAGATCTTGGCAACTCGGTACGATACAGGTGGACTATAACCTTCCTGATAGATTCGAACTAGAATATACAGGATCTGATAATGCGGCGCACAGACCGGTAATGATACATCGAGCACCTTTTGGATCACTAGAAAGATTCATCTCTATACTGATCGAGCATACTGGAGGCAAATTTCCACTTTGGCTAGCGCCTGATCAGTTTGCCATACTACCTATAGCTGATAGGTTGAATGATTATGCTGAAGAGATAAAAACCGAACTGGCTAAATACGATATCAGAGGAGTCGTAGATGATAGAAGTGAAGGAATAGGAAGAAAAATCCGAGATACAGAATTGAAAAAAATCCCCTTCATGCTGATTATTGGTGACAATGAAAAAGAAGCCAATACTGTGAGCGTAAGAAAACAAGGAGAAGGAGACATAGGAAGTATGACGATAGAAGAGTTTGCCAATTATTTTAACGAGCAGCTGTAAATGTTAGGTCTTTTGGTATAGTCTTTGACCATTAAATATGTAATGAATAAATGCAGTATTTATATATTCTATGAAGAAGTGAAAGTGGATATTGTATCTGAGTAATCTGCAACTAGTTGATAACAAAGAACATAAAAAATTTATTTTTTTATATATAAATGAAACTAATATATATCTAAAACGTTATTGATATTGTTTGGTTAAATAACAAAGTATACTAACTTTGCAATCCGAAGGTGATAATTATTTCAGCAAAAGAGCTGTATATTTCATATCTTCGTAACACGATTATAGACATAATGAATTGACTTTAATGCTTTCCCGAGATAGTGGAAAGATCAAAATATAGTAAGGTAATCTTACAGAAGAAGTAGTTTTCTTATTTTGAGACCTTAGTCGAAAGAGCCTGAGTTTGATAGCAAACTCGGGCTTTTCGCATTTAAGCGTGGCTTGATCACCGATCAAACGCGCGACAAGGAATCTATTGTAGCTTGGCTTTTGAAAAAAACATGCGGGATAGATTACGCCAAAGTGGCTTGATCACTGATCAAACGCGCTTAATTCAACCAAAAACATCTGATTATGAACAATCACCTTATTTTCTATATCGTAATTAGTACTGCAAGTACATTGCTAGCGGGTCTTCTTTATTTTTTAAATCGAAGAGAAAAGAAGAAAGTATAAAACTTACTTTCTAGGTATAGGGTCTTCTCCATGATCGCCCCAAGGATGACATCTACCTATACGTTTTATGCCGATCCATGTACCACGGAGGATGCCCCATTCGTCTATTGCTTGTAGCATGTAGTGTGAGCATGATGGCGTGTATCTGCAGCTCGGACCGAGTATAGGAGATATAAACCACTGATATAGTTTAATAGGAAACGTATACATTTTTTTAATTACCCTAGTCATACATTTCTATGTTTTCGGAAGTCTTGCCTATTGTAAATAATATATCCTCAACACGTTTTTTATCCAATTGGATATTGGTCATGTTTTTTTGATCATCAAATAAATCGATCATAATATTATTAGTGATGGATATCGTAGAAAAAGAGGGAACGTCTAATACCTCTAGATAGCACCAAACGGCAGCCAAATCGTCCGAGGGCTCTTTTCCTAAAAATTGTGGAACGACCTTTTCATCATTGATCTCGATCACGAGATGCTCCAAAATATAAGCGTGGATACTATCTTCTGCGTCTTTACTTTCTTTTCGAGTGCAGATGCGCAAAGTGTCACCTGCTGTAGGTTGCAATGCCAACTCCAAATCATCGATAAACATATTCATCGTGATTTGGAGGGATTCCTCTTTTGTATTATAATTGATAGTACTCTTACTCAAATGAAACTCATGTGCCTCTGATACCGGCCCAAGATTCATAAAAGGCAATAGAAAAATAAAGATGATATTCATACGATAATGCTAGTCAATGTAATTAATGATATAGCGACGAAAATGATTCCTTAATTGTATCCAAAATAGCAAAACGATTATAAACCTAATAGACGATCTAGGTAGTCATTGTCCACTTCAGTACCTGCAAAATCATCGAAAGCTTTTTCTGTTACTTCTATGATGTGATCTTGGATGAATGGTGCTCCTTCTCTTGCTCCCTGTTCTGGGGATTTTATACAGCACTCCCATTCCATCACAGCCCAACCGTCGAATCCATGCTTAGACAGCTTAGTGAATATACTTCGGAAGTCTACCTGACCGTCTCCTAGAGATCTAAATCTCCCAGCCCGATCAGCCCAACCTTGGTAGCCGCCATAGACACCTTGTCTACCCGTAGGGTTAAACTCTGCGTCTTTTACGTGGAAGGCTTTGATTCGCTCATGGTAGATATCAATGTATTCTAGATAATCCAACTGCTGTAATATGAAGTGACTTGGATCATAAAGAAGACATGCACGGCTGTGGTTATTGACTTCTTTTAGAAACATCTCATAACTGATACCGTCGTGGAGGTCTTCTCCTGGATGTACTTCATAGCATACATCTACACCGCATTCATCGAAGTGGTTCAATATAGGTAACCATCGATCTGCCAATTCTTTAAATCCTCGCTCGACTAGTCCGTTGGGTCTTTGTGGCCAAGGATACATCGTCTGCCATAGGAGCGCACCACTAAATGTAGCATGACTCCTGAGATCGAGATGTTGACTCGCTGATCCAGCATACCTCACTTGTTGTTTGGCCCATTCTGTTCTTTCGGATGGCTTACCCTTTACCGCGTCAGGTGCGAATCCGTCAAACATAGTATCATAAGCAGGATTTACGGCTACGAGTTGCCCTTGTAAGTGAGTACTCAGTTCGGTAATTTCTAGACCATAGTCACCGATTTTGCCCTTGAGTTCGTCACAGTATGTTTTACTCTCTGATGCAGTTTTTAGATCTATTAATCGGGATTCCCATGTTGGTATTTGTATACCTTTATATCCTAAATCAGCGGCCCATTGACAGATTGACTCTAGACTATTAAACGGGGCTTCGTCTCCCATAAATTGGGCTAAAAATATTGCAGGTCCTTTTATTGTTTTCATCTTTAATCTTTGTTGTTTTATTTCGAATAATGATTTCTACGGGAGATGATTATTTTTGATGGTATTGATGGCTCTATGTAGAATGCTAAGGTCTAATTGGTATTAAATCCTAAACATCCAAAAAAGTACAATCAACTTAAATTTCTATAACCAATTTCATTTCAGATTGTCATTCTTCTTGAGCGATTTGGTAATTAATCAAGATTGATTGCTTTAATACTGAAATCATAAGAGATCTAGTAAAGCATCTAGATAATCTGACCCATTTACATCGACACCCACTTCACATCTTCTGTATTTCCACTTTCTATTACCTTATCTATGAATCTCATACCTCTTACTCCATCTTCGACGGTCGGAAAATCAGTATACATAGGGTCTACATCTACACCATCTACTCTTGCTTGGATACATTTGGCCACATTACGATAGATATTACCGAATGCTTCGAGATACCCCTCTGGATGACCTGCAGGGATTCTTGTATGTGCTTCTGATTCTGGATAGAGTGGTCCTACACCTGTCCTACGAAGTTCTGTTGGCTTATCTAACCACTTCACCTTAAGAGTATTGGGCTCCATTTGGCTCCATGCCAATCCACCTTTCTCGCCATAGACTCGGATGTTGAGATCATTTTCTTCGCCGGCACTGATTTGACTGGCATGAAGGATACCACGAGCACCATTATCGAATCGCAAGAGAACATTCCCATCATCGTCTAACTTTCTACCCTCTACGATGATACTAATATCTGCACAGAGCTGAGTGATTTTGAGTCCTGTGATGTATTCTGCGAGATTTTCAGCATGTGTTCCTATATCGCCCATGGCACCAGCTTTACCAGATTTTTTGGGATCTGTACGCCATGCGGCTTGTTTCTGATCGCTACTTTCGAGAAGTGTAGATAGCCATCCTTGAGGATATTCTACGACTACTTTTCTGATTGCTCCCAATTCTCCATGCTTGATCATCTGCTTGGCTTGTTTGACCATCGGATATCCAGTATAATTGTGGGTCAGAGCGAAGATTAGACCAGTTTCTTTCACTGTTTTTTCTAGGTCTAGCGCTTCTGTCATGTCAAAGCATAAAGGCTTGTCACTCACTACATGAAAGCCGTTGTCAAGCGCCATTTTCGCTGGACCATAATGCATGTGATTCGGTGTCACTATGCTTACGAAGTCCATTCTCTGATCGGAAGGAAGGGCTTTTTCTTTTTCTATCATTTCAGAATAGCTTCCATAGACACGATTCGGGTCTAGATAAAAATCTTCTCCTGACAAACGTGATTTATCTGGGTTACTACTGAATGCACCACAGACGAGCTCTATCTGACCGTCAATAGCGGCAGCCATTCTGTGTACTGCACCGATGAAAGCACCTCGACCACCACCAATCATTCCCATTCTTATTTTTCTTGACATATTTTCTTGTTTTTTATAATGGACAACAAGCAGCTGTTTATATTATTACCCGAAAATATGAAATAGAAATTGATCTATTGCTAGATTTCAAGATAAAGCTTATGATAATCCTGATATAAAATCTATCAATGACGAATCATAACTATTTATATATTTACAACACGGAGGTAGATCGGATACACTGTGAGAAGATAATACTCCGATGACTTTCATCTCGGCATTGATCGCAGCGCTCACACCCGCATGAGAATCTTCGAATACGAGACATTCGCTATGATTAGACTGGAGGTTTTCTGCACTCATCTGGTATACTTGTGGGTCTGGCTTATGTGCAGTCACATCCTCACTCGCTAGAGTAGAGCCGAAGAAAGACCTTATACCTAGCGTATCTAAGATCAGATCCATATTAGCTATCGGGGCGGACGTAGCCACTCCTAGTTTGTATTTTCGATCTACGAGTTCATTTAGGAAATCTTGAAATCCGGCGATCGGATCTACGTGCTCTGCATAGATCTCTCTGAATAGTCCTTCCTTTTCATCTTCGAATGATTGGAGTTCTTCACCTGCAATGGTCCGCTTTAAGAAATGAGAAAATATATAACTGTTGCTTTTGCCATACATATGTGCGGCATATTCTTGTTCGGAAGGATTTAGCCCTCTTTTTTTGAAAAAAGCCTGAAAAGCTATGGAGTGATAGGGATTAGTGTGACATATTACACCATCCATATCAAATATTATCGTATCAATCATATTGCTAAGGTAGCTATTGGTTGACATTTAAGCGTACCTTCTCTTTCTATTTTAGTCAACTTCACAATTAAATAATATATTAGCAGTCAAAAATTATCATATGGCATTAGATATAGGAACACTCGCATCAAAAGCGAACGACTACAAGCAAATTCTTGAAAACACAATCGAATACAGGAAAAAGTGGGATAAATCCATGAAACCCGTTATTATGAAAACGTTGAAAGAGATATTGAAACAGACAGGAATCAAGGGTAAAATCAATGAGCAGGCTAACATAGAAAATCTAGAAGCTATCGTACTGGACTTAGGAAGATCAGCAAGCGGAATAAGTGAAAATTTGGAAAACACCGATATCAAACGTGCGATGATCAAGAGTAACGGAGCTCTTATTTATCAGCAATTGTTCAATGGTAAGGTGATGATCATGACTGTATCTCCATATATCGAGGGATACGGCGAACCAAAGCCACCAAAGCCTCTTGAAATACTAAGACCAGATGAATTGACTGCAGCTTTCATCATACGTCATGTCGAAGTATTCCTAAAGGAAATTACAGAATGGGAAGACTACGATGATGACGAACCATCGCAGAAAGCGGCATTCAACCCTATCGGGTTCAATAGGCAAGCAATAATGGAAGAAGACGCATAATCGTATCAAATAATAAAGCTAAAGGAAGGTCCAAAGTGAAAATTTTGGACCTTTTTTAGGTGTCATTGACGACTAATAAGGTTCTAAGGTGCAGCTGTAAGTATATATATGGTACCTCGGCATAAAACACAAAAATATTACTACTTCTTGAAGAGTATAGGTGCTAATATCTCATAGGCAATAGAGCTCTATAGCGTTCTAGAATTAAAAGATTCTGGCAAATCTGCAATTCAAACGGTCATATTTTATAACATCTTAGTTATAGACCCTTGGTAAGGCTCTGTACTACTTTGAATTCGCTTAAAAATACTTTGGCTATGACCCTTACCACAGTATATGCAGGTATGGCTAGGACCATTCCTGCTACACCTCCGATATTGGCCCCTGCAAGGACGATGATGAATATCTCTAATGGATGTGCTTTTACACTTTTCGAGAAAATATTAGGCTGCAGAATAAAGTTGTCTAGCAGTTGCATGATAGCAAATACGATAAATACCTTCACCAATAAATAGATCAAAACGGGCTGATCCATGCCTTCGACGGGGTAGAAGGGCATTTCCAAGTTAGAAGAAATGGTTATTACTGTGGCGAATGCAGCTCCTATTATTGGACCTATATACGGTATGATATTCATCAGAGCGGCAAAGAATCCGATGAGTAGTGCATTTTTTACACCAAGAATAGACAAAGCGATGGTCACAAATATGGTGATGATTATGACTTGAGCTAATACTCCGATGAAGTATCTGATCAGCATAGTGCTCGATTCGTTTACCGCTTGGAGTACTTTTCTCTCATGCTTATCTGGGACTACTCCTGACAGCATGGTGTTAAATAGTCCCTGCTCTTTTAGAAAGAAGAAAGAGATGAAAAGAACGGACATCAATCCAATTAAAAAATTACCCAACGTCCCTACTAATGACTTGAATAATTGAGGTATTATTGATGGATTGAGGAACTCGTATAGGTTCGTCTTTGCTTGCTCGAAGAAGGTAAGTCTTTCTTCTTCTGATTCGTTTGATGTTTCTTTTTGAAGCTCCGAACCATCGATTTTTATAAGTAGCGTTATATTTTCATTTCTGATGGTGGAGTCCATTACGTATTTAGTAGATAATAGACTATCAATATCTAGCAACTTAGTTTTTATAAATTGGTCATCGGTTTTTAGTTTTTTATCTACGGGCGTTTCTTCTGCTATAGGAGCTAAGAGACCTTTGTCGGTAGCCCAATTTTCCCAATCACTGATTGGTTCTTCTAAGCTTTTGATTAGCGCATTGTAGTCTATCCCTGCAAGCTGTCGTGCTTGTTTGCTGATCGGCGGTATGAAAATGGATGCCAATAAGACTAAAATCAGAACAAACCCCACGAGTGTGATACCTGCGGCTAACCCTTTACCAAGATACTTTCTAAGAAAAACAACGACAGGCGCTCCGATCATCGAGATCACCCATCCGATGAGGACATATGTGACGATATCACTAAAATTGTACACGATCAGACCGACGATAGCTAAAGGTATAATAGCTAAGAGATATCTATTATCGAATTTTGGTGCTTTTCTTAGTTTCGCCATTTGTGAAATTTCAACCTTTTTTAGTAAATATAGATCTTAAAATTAATAAACATTTACTATTCGTGTAACATCCATAGACAAACATATATACTCACAAGACGAAAAACGAAAAATAGCTGAGCTAGAAAATACTATATTAAGAACCAAATAAGAAGTAATAGCCGAAAACTATATACATCCTGTTTCTAACCTATCTGAAAAATATATCCACTATATCCCTCAAGAGAAGTGAACTTTGGCATAGATACATGGCTTTATTTAGAAACTTTATTAATTCTAATCCATTATCTTTACACACTAATCGACAATTAATATATGAGCGACAACTGGCAAGTAGGTAGACAAAAGAAGAAGGGAATACGAAAAGGGATAGAAAATGCTATACTCGTAAGTGTGATATTGGATGGACAGAAAGCCGAAGAAGCTCAAGAGCACCTTGATGAATTAGAGTTCTTAGCAATGACAGCTGGAGCGAACACTGTAAAGCAGTTTACTCAAAAACTAAAACACCCGAATGCGCGAACTTTTGTAGGATCAGGTAAATTGGAAGAGATCCGATTATATATCGAAGAACATGATGATATCGTCATGGTCATATTCGATGATGACCTCTCTGGAAAACAAACAAGTATACTAGAAGAAGAACTGAAAGTTAAGATCATAGACAGGAGTACGCTGATCCTCGATATATTTGCCAGTAGAGCGCAGACTGCTCAGGCGCGTACACAGGTAGAGCTGGCACAAATGAAATATCTACTTCCGAGGTTAAGAGGACTATGGAGTCACTTAGAAAGACAAAGAGGAGGTATAGGAATGAGAGGTCCTGGTGAGATGGAAATAGAGACAGATAGACGGATCGTATGGGATAAGATAGCATTACTCAAAGCGAGACTAGAGAAGATAGACAGACAGGCAGTAACTCAACGAAAAAACAGGGGTGATATGATCAGAGTCGCTCTCGTAGGATACACAAATGCAGGAAAGTCTACTTTGATGAACCTATTGAGTAAATCTGACGTATTTGCCGAGAATAAATTGTTTGCAACATTAGACACTACGGTAAGGAAGGTTGTCATCGACCGGATGCCCTTCTTAATGTCGGATACGGTAGGATTTATCAGAAAACTACCGCATCACTTGGTCGAAAGCTTCAAGTCTACACTGGACGAAACGAGAGAGAGTGATATACTGATCCATGTAGTAGATGTCTCACACCCACAATTCGAAGATCAACTCAAAACGGTAAATAAGACACTCGAAGATCTAGAAGTAGGAGATAAGAAATCCTTGATAGTATTCAATAAGATAGATCTGTATAGAGAAAGATACTTCGATGATCTACTAGATGAAGATGTAAAGGTGGATATCTTAGCGGATCTCAAGCAGAACCTGAAGAATAATTATGAACATGATAATATATTCATCTCTGCAAAAGACGGCGAAAACATACCAGAACTCAAAGCAAAAATCAAGGAGATGGTAGAGGAGATGTATAATGTCAGATACCCCTATAAATCAAAATTTTTCTAAAAAGAAATAATCAAAGATTGAAATTCTCTTTTGAGAGGTCTAATAACATAAACGAATTCACTATATTGGATCGATCAAACCAATAATGAATCCGTGCTTACACCAATAATCAAAGAAGACCTGCTGTATTACCTGTGGAAGACGAAGTCGTTCGATATGTTAGATCTAATGACAGAAGATGGGCAACCAATAGAGATTATCGAATTTGGAAATCAGAATTACGATGCAGGTCCTGATTTTAGTAACGGAAAAGTGAAAATAGGAGACACCATATGGGCAGGAAATATAGAAATGCACGTATACTCTAGTGACTGGGAAAGGCATAATCACGACTTAGACAAGGCATATGACAATGTGATCCTCCATGTGGTCTATGAACACGATAGAGAAGTCCATACGACTACGGAACAATTCATCCCTTGTCTAGAGATGAAAAAAAGAATCCCACAGCGCATAAAACAAAATTATGCAAAGTTGATATCCAATAATAATTGGATACCATGCGAAAATCAACTGCCAAGTGTAGCTGAGCATACAGTCACATTTTGGTTGCAGAGATTGGTTGCAGAACGTCTCGAATCAAAAACGAAATATCTCAAAACAATACTAGATCAAACCAATACAGATTGGGAAGAGACACTGTACATCTGCCTTATGCGGTATATGGGCGCTCGGGTCAATATGGAACCATTCGAATCATTGGCGAAGAACTTACCACTATCTATTATACATAAGAACAAGGATGATCTACATAAAATAGAGGCCTTATTGTACGGACAAGCGGGTATGCTCGTAGCGAATCATGAAGGAGATACATACCACGATAGTCTGAAGTCTGAGTATAAATTTTTAGCAAAAAAATATGCTTTGAATCATATACCTATAGTATCGTGGAAGTTTGCTAGAATGAGACCTGCAGGATTCCCCACAGTACGGATAGCACAATTGGCCCAGATACTTTATAATTCAGAACATTTATTTTCTCAGATTATTACCGCGAAGAATACTAAAGAGGTCATGGATCTTTTTCGAGCGACCCCTTCAGAATATTGGGAAGATCATTATAGGTTTGGAACCGACTCTATCTACAAAGAAAAATCAGTAGGACAAGGCTTCATCGAACTTATCATAATCAATGTGGTGAGTCCTATCTTATTCCTATATGGAAAGTCGATCGGAGACGAACAATACTGTGATAGGGCGATAGAGCACTTAGAAACCATCAAGTCAGAAAAAAATAAAGTGGTTACTAATTATAAAAAATTGGGCGTAAAAGTAAACTCTGCGGCCGATTCTCAAGGACTGCTACAACTGAAGAAGGTGTATTGTGATCAGAAGTTGTGCCTATCTTGTAGTATCGGCAATAAGCTGATCGGCAAGCATTAGCCTGCCCATCCCTCTCGATCTAGACTTCTATACTGGATGGCTTCTGCAAGATGCTCAATCTTGATATCGTCTGATCCACCGAGGTCTGCGCAAGTACGAGCTACTTTTAGGATACGGTCATATGCTCTAGCCGATAGTTGGAGCTTCTCCATTGCGGTTTTGAGGAGCACAGATCCAGGTTTTGATAGTTCACACACTTCTCTTACCATCCTACTCGGCATGAGTGCATTACTATTGATATCAGCATATTTTTCGAATCGTTTATTTTGTATTTCTCGAGCTTTGACTACTCGCTCTGTTACTTTTTCACTGGTTTCACTTTTGAATTCTGAACTGGCCAATTCGTCATACGATACTGGTGTCACCTCTACATGTAGATCTATCCTATCGAGTAATGGCCCAGAGATCTTGGTGAGGTACTTCTTTACCACGCCTGGTCCACATACACAGTCTTTGTCTGGATGATTATAGAATCCGCAAGGACAAGGATTCATACTAGCTACAAGCATAAAACTGGCAGGATAGTCTACAGACACTCTTGCTCTGGAGATGGTGACTTTTCTTTCTTCCATTGGTTGTCTGAGCACTTCCAGTACAGATCGTTTGAATTCTGGGAGTTCGTCCAAAAACAAAACGCCATTGTGCGCTAGCGATATCTCTCCAGGATTCGGATTAGATCCACCACCTACTAAAGCTACATCACTGATCGTATGGTGAGGAGATCGAAACGGCCTAGAAGAGACGAGTGCCGAATTAGATGGCAAAACGCCCGCGACAGAATGGATTTTAGTGGTATCCAGTGCTTCAAAAAGATTGAGCGGAGGCAAGATAGTAGGCAATCTTCTAGCAAGCATGGTCTTTCCTGCGCCTGGAGGACCGATCAGGATCACATTATGACCTCCTGCAGCTGCTATTTCTAATGCTCTCTTTATATTTTCTTGACCTTTTACATCACTGAAGTCGACTGTATATTTTATCTCATTGTCGTCGAATTCTTCTCTAGTATCATATTCTATAGGTTTCAGATCACTGACCCCTTCGAAGAAGTCTACCGCTTCTCTTAAGTTTTCTATTCCGTATACTTCTAGATCATTGACGATGGCAGCTTCTCTTGCATTTTGCTTTGGCAATATGAATCCTTTAAATTTTTCTTTTCGAGCTTGTATCGCGATTGAAAGTGCCCCTTTTATTGGTCTAAGGCTCCCATCGAGTGCCAACTCTCCCATGATTACGTACTTATCGAGATCAGGAGCTGTGATTTGTTTGGTAGCTGCTAGAGATGCTAAGGCTAAGGGTAAGTCGTATGCAGAGCCTTGTTTTTTGATATCTGCGGGAGCGAGATTGACGATTAGCTTTAGTCGCATTACTTTGTAACCGATATTTTTGGTAGCTGCCTCGATACGGCTAAATCCCTCTCTCACCGCACTATCTGGCAGGCCCACCATGGTGTAATATGAACTTCCTTGTGGGACAGTACCCCCTGCATTGACCTCTACGGTAATCGTTCTAGCTTCTACACCTTGGACTGCGCTGGCATTCGTCGTTACTAACATTTATGAGATTTGACGTTAGAAAAATGATCTTTTTACTTAAACCCTAATTTATCTATTTTTTTTCAATATCTGTGAGATTCTTGGTAAAGACTAAAGATTTGATCGTGTATCATAAGGATATTGGGCATATTGATATGCTGGCTTAAGTGCATAGTCAGCATAGAAATCCAGTATTTTAAGTTGCTCACAATTCATATATCTATCCACGGTAATTAGACTTTTAGTGCTTGTCGGCTATGACCAAAAAATTCAGTCGGAAGATAATCGTGAAGTCTATTTTGCAATATTATTCTAGTACTCAAACTTCAGCCAAATTTCGTCAAGTAAATTACCTTATTCGTTTTGGGCTAATTAGATGTGAACCAACTTTTCTATATTAGCGTTGATTTTTATAAGAAAACATAATAAACAGAAATGAGCAACGCAGCATTAGCCACGGCAACTGAAAATCTGAATCGTAAAGGATATCTTGATTTAGAAATAGATCCAACTCTTGATCTTGTAGCGGAAATAGAGAAATTAAAAAAAGAGAAAAACGCCATTATTTTAGCCCATTACTATCAAGAATCTGAGATTCAAGATGTAGCGGATTATATCGGTGATAGTCTAGGATTATCTCAGAAGGCAGTCAGTACAGATGCGGAAGTGATCGTATTCGCTGGAGTACACTTCATGGCAGAAACAGCCAAGATGCTGAATCCTCAGAAAAAGGTTCTCCTCCCCGATCTCAAAGCAGGATGTTCGCTTGCAGATAGTTGTCCACCTCATTTATTCAAAAAATTTAAGGAGAAGTATCCTGATCATGTGGTAGTAAGTTATATAAACTGTACCGCAGAGCTCAAGACACTCACGGATGTATGTTGTACTTCTTCTAATGCGCAAGTAATCATTGAGAGCATACCGAAGGACAAAGGGATCATCTTCGCTCCCGATAAAAATCTTGGGGCATGGTTACAAAAAAAGACAGGACGTGACCTCGTATTATGGAATGGAGCGTGTATGGTACATGAGATTTTTTCTAATGAGAAAATAACGAAACTACAACTGGCCAATCCTGATGCTAAGTTCATCGCGCATCCTGAGTGTGAAGAGCACATATTGGACAAGGCTGACTTTATCGGGAGTACGAGTCAGATGCTAAACTTCACAAAAGTAGATAGTGCACAGAAATTTATCGTAGCTACAGAATCAGGCATCCTACATCAGATGGAGCTTGCTAGTCCTGATAAGGTATTCATCCCTGCACCGCCGAATAATACCTGTGCATGCAACGACTGCCCGC
This sequence comes from uncultured Saprospiraceae bacterium, assembly GCA_938007965.1. Taxonomy (GTDB): domain Bacteria; phylum Bacteroidota; class Bacteroidia; order Chitinophagales; family Saprospiraceae; genus CAJXUU01. The sequence goes on from CALLMH010000022.1 coordinate 14,787, forward strand.
ACATGAAGCGTAACACGATGGAGAAGCTCTACCTTTCTATGAAGTATGAGTTACCAGAAGTAATCTTAGAAGATTGGGTAATAAAGAAAGGAGTAGCAAGTATAGATAGAATGCTAGAAGTCAGTGCTAAGGCTGGATTCAAGATGTAGACTTTCTTGATTATAAAGATATTCATAATGCCTTTCGCTTAACTGTGAAGGGCATTTTTATTTTAGAGTGTATAGCTTGCGATTTCAGAGATACCTAAAAAGCCCTTCGAAATGAATCGAAGGGCTCGGTTTTTCATACTGTTTTGAGAAGTATGAATGTTTTATTATATCGTGTCGATATTAATCTATGCCGTGCATCATTTTTTTCAATTTACCTTTTAATATGAAAAGAATAACAGCTGCACTTGCAGGTACTACTGCAAAGATCATAAAGAAGTATGACATACCTTTTTCTTCTAAGATAGGATCAATGAAACTACCCGTCATACCTGCTGCCCAATTGGCCAAGAAATTTGACAAGAAGAAAACACCGAACATAATACCTATTAATCTCACGGGGGCTAATTTACTTACATAAGATAGACCAACAGGAGATAAACACAGCTCTCCGAGCGTGTGTAACAAATAAGCTAGGATCAACCAAATCATACTTACAGATGCTGATTCAGCTCCAAGAGGAATACTCAAACTACCAAATGCTAGCACTGCAAAACCAGCGGCTACTAATATCAAACCCATTGCAAATTTTATAGGTCCGGATCTTACTATTCCAGTATTCCAGAATTTAGAGAATAATGGTGCGAAAGTAATAATGAAAAATGAATTTAATATTCCAAACCAAGAAGCGGCTACTTCAGTAGAATCAGAAGAAAATTCTTTGATGAGCATCCATATAACGATGGCCCAAATAGCTGCAAATGCGACTGATAGTACGATGTTAGATGTTGATATTTTATCATATGTGACGCCGACCAGTTTAGCTAGTACCCAAGTAATTACGGCGACAGGGACCACAGTTAGTACCGTATTTACTATTTTGAAGATCATCGCTCCAGAACCCACCAAATTTCTTTCTGTATAGTCACCAGCAAAAATCGTCATACTACCACCAGCTTGCTCGAAAGCCCACCAGAAAAACACAGTAAATAATGTAAATATAGTAATAACCCAAACTCGATCTTTTTCTACGCTAGTAAGGGTTGGATCTGTTACTATGAACCCAATAATGCCAATAAATGCCGCGATTATTGCAGATGGCATTACAGCAGTATTTATGGTTTTAAGAAGTGAATCAGTCTCTATCAGTGGGTTGATAAAGTATATGACAGCGGCTATTACTGCAGCAATTCCGATCCAAGTGAACATTCTTCCATTTCCTTCTTTCGTAGGTATTATGTTTTCAATAGTATCTGCGACGCCAATATCAGCAATGCCATCATTTTCAGCCATCGTTCCTATTTTTCCAAATAGATCACCTGATAGCCAAAACTGAATCGCCCCAGCGATCATAAATATCATGGCTAGACCAAATCCATATGACCAACCGACTTTCTCCCCAATATATCCGCATAGCATAATTCCTAGAAATGCACCTGCGTTGATACCCATGTAGAAGATCGTGTAAGCACCATCTTTTTTTTCAGGGTCGTCATATAACTTACCTACAATAGAAGAGATATTCGGTTTGAAAAGACCATTACCTATTATAAGCGCACCAAGTCCCAAATAGAAGAAAATAGGAATCTCTAATGCCATAAATAAATGACCTGCCGCCATAATAAAGGCACCAATTATAACTGAATTACGATACCCTAAGACTTTATCAGCGATAACTCCACCAAACAATGGGGTGAAGTAAACAAGACCTGTGTATAAAGCATATAACTGTAATGCGTCTGCACGTTCCCATCCATATCCACCATCTAATAGACTAGCGGTCAAAAACAACACCAAGAGGGCTCTCATTCCATAATAAGAAAAACGCTCCCACATCTCAGTAAAAAACAGTACAAAAAGACCTGATGGGTGATCCAGCACTTTACCCATCTCTTCGATAGTCTGACTGTTATTCAAGCCTTTGCTAATATTACTACTCATAATTTTATTTTTAAATCAGTCCAAAAATAGATTTTTTAAGGAAGATGACTACATTTTCCTCCAATTAATATTCGGAACAAACGACAATCAGGACACAATTAATTGATAGACACATCATTATAGAGATGTAGAAAGAAAATTAAAGCTAAGATTTTTGAGAGATGACTATTCTAAAAATCCATACCTATACTAAAGTGAAGCTTTGGAGACTGGGTTCTTCTCGTCTCTACTCCTGTGGCATAGTCGAATCGTAAAAAATAACCAAACAACCGCATACGCAACCCTGCACCATAGCCCATAACAAGCGGATCTCTGAAGTACCTAACCGTAAGATCAAGAACAGGTGGACTAGTAATAGTAATTGTATTGAGTGGATTGGCATCAGAGTATGGAGACGATCCATGCCAGGCAGTACCTACATCGTAGAAAAGGGTAAACTGTAAGTTTCTTAAGAAATTACTTCCACCGAAATTACCCATAAAGTACCTAAAAAGAGGCAGCCGAGCTTCAGCATTTATAAGCGCATAACTGGTACCATTTCTAATATTGGCATCGAAGCCTCTGAGCTGAAACACATTCGTTTTGTAGGCAAAATCTTCTTCAGGTATTCCGATATTGTCTTCGAATCCATTGTACAGAGAGTTATTAATGCCACCTAGATAGTATAGGTTCCGTTTATTGCCCAGGGACATAGCTCCAGCGGCTCTAAGTGCGACCACCGAATATCTAAATAGTGGGATATAATGCCTCGCATCGAATCCAAGGATATTCGTAAATCCATCCGAAAGATCAAATTCGAATCCATCTACTACATCGATATTAAACTCATTGATAGCTTCTGCGTAGATTTTATATCGAGTACCATGTTTTATATTGATGGCAAAGTCGATCGTATTGTCATAAATATATTCTAGTTTGAAAATAAGCCGTTTTTCGCTAGAGACTGGATTACCAAATGTCTCTTCATTCACACTCTGAGAATAGAAATTATCAAATCTCAAAGAAGAGGTAGCTCTAAGACTACGGTATATGGTGAATGGATACTTGAGTTGATACATACCTAAGATGGAGACCTTCTTTGCCCGCTCCGAAGGAAACGAATTTTCGTCAATGATCTCAGTCTGCGATCTTCTATAGAGTGCATATCGCCGATCGATAAGTTTTTTCCTATTGTCGAATGTCATGAAATATTCGGACCCATTAAATGATAAAGGGTAGCGGGCGCCCGCTTCTAAAATATAATCTTCAAATATATCCTTCATGGTCCCTTTCATCAAGAAACCCATTGGATTGAGAAGCAATTCATCACTATTACCAGTGAAACTCTCTAGTCCTTCGAAGAGTACCTCATTATCTAACTTAGTCGTAAAATTATCTAATCGGAACTTGAGCTGAGAGGCCGTAACTCTAGAATATACGAACTCCGTAAGTTGGTCATCTTTTTTATCTTCTTCATCGACGATTATGGTGCTAAAGATTGATTTATTATTTTTTCTGATTTCTCCACGTTTTGTGATTGGCTCCAATCTTTCGGGATCTTCAAATCGTGATTGGAATTTGAATCCGTCTTGCATTTCTTCTTCGAGGTTTTCAGGGGCATATGGTATGAAGACCTCATCTTTGTCCTCTACACTTCCTGCTAATTCTCGATTATTGTACCGTGTGTTGAATGTGATGACCGGTGTATCCCAATCCACATTTTCTATATACACATCATAGGAGCCATCTCTATAGTAAGTATAGGCGTGTATTTCACTTCCTGGGATTGCATGATGACGGATGATATTTCTATCTTTATTAGATACGGCATAGTAACTGGACGGATCTACCGTAGAGACTACATACCTATTAGTAACACCATTTTCAGAACTTAGGTAGGCGACTTTATTACTGTTTATTTCATATGGGTATCTTTCGTCTATGTTTTGGGTTTTGGTGAGTCGTTTCACGCTTTGGTCATCTGCCTCAAGATCGTAAAAAAACAGATCGAATTGACCAGTAGGGAGAATGGTGTCATACTCTACTTTGAAGATGTGATCACGTTTTCTATTAGAGCTAAACAGGATACCTTCTTTACCATCGAGTTCTACAACTTCTGCATCGAGATCGTCATAGAAGTCGTCGGTTATAGCTTTGTACTGACGATTCTGAGAATTGTAGTGATATAGATCAGAATACCCGTTGGTATTGGCAGAGATGATATATCTGAAATTGTCTCTGTAACTAATGGAAAATACGCGCTGTATATCCGGTGGGAGTAATTGTTCGATATATTGATCAGCCTCTAAGTTGTACTTTCTGAGTTTCAAGACATCTTTGTGCTCGTATACGATGGAGAGTTCTTTTCCATTCGGATGCCAGGCGATCAGAGGATAATTATAATCTGTGGCTTGGATCGCATTCTTATGTCCGTATTTGAATATCGTCTTTTCTTTTTGAGTTTCTAAGTCTTTGATTCTGATTTTATATTTTCCTATCTCATTGTAAGCATAAGCGAGATGTGTGCCGCTGTTTGAGAGTTTAAAATTACTTACTGGGACATAGTCTCTGTTTTTGAGGTCGAGCATGTGTTCTTCATCCCCTTTTGAGAATTTATCTATCTCATTGTCGAAGTGCTGCTGGTAGTAATAAGCCCATTCGTCAGCTATGGCATCGATATCATTGCTGAATACGGAGAGCAGAGCATTGTTCAAGTTTCTAGTAATCCGTGTGAGGTATAGGAGGTTGGAAATACTTGATTTACCATAGTTCTGATCTAAGTAGAACCACATAGAGTGGCCAGCGATGCGCGGGTAATCTTCCGCTAATTTTTTGAAGTCTTTGTATTTTTCATTTTGGTGTAGGATATCTCTTAATTCATCGTCTCGAAGATGGTCCCAATATACTCCACAGTAGGATATTATTCCTTCTTTATACCATTCTGGAAGATCGAGAAGCACAGCATTTTGCACTATTTCTTGGAAGTTGTCACCGAATAGCATGGCGCTCAAGTACACTGAGGCTATACCTTCTCTTATTTGGCGTTCGAGATTATTATGATTTCCATCAAAATAAACGAACATTTTACTTCCCACGATGGTCGTAGTGCCCGCCTTGGAGGTGAATATATCTTCAGCGCCTATATTACTTTGTTTGAGGTCGGTGATATCAGTATACACGATGATCTCGATCTTATCATTGATCCTATGTTCTAATATATTTTGAATTTCGTCGTGATTTAATTCTGCAATCTGGATTACAGGTTCTGCGATATTTCTTCCTTTTCCGTACCAGTATGTTATAAAATTATCTGTCTCGTATCGATTCCAATTATTGAAGTCATCGTGGTGTTGTACTCTATTTTTACCGAATTCTGTATTGATACTTTGCCCGTATAACACGGAGCCAAGAGTAAGGAATGATAGTAAAAATATGGAACGTAATATCATATAAGATCTTGTTGATAATCGAAATCAATCTACAAAATAGAAAAATCAAACTTTTGATTATAGTATTATTGATTTTTTAATCGAAAAGGTCTTTTTGGGACTGTTTTCGAATTATTTGGATTCTATTTTATCTACTTAATTATACACTTGAATCGTATGAGGCCGTTAGGAGCTATACATACAGTGATTTATAGTTTTAGATCATCTGATTTTGGCTTGATATATCGCTCCTGTGTATTGATTTTTCCCGTCTATTAATTCTGATTCGTTGCCTAAGATGATTGTATTTTTTTAAGCTTGACTTCTTGTCGTGATGCTTTATATATGGAAACATCCAGCTGTATAATCAGGTCTAGAAAACATAGAAAACGAAATCACGAATTACACCTTCATCAGGCACACAACCATCCAAGTCCCTAAATAATACTATCTTGTCCACCTAAAAAATATACATAATAGATGAAAGTAAAGTTTTGTGGAGCAGCACAGTTTGTAACAGGAAGTAGTCACTTGATTACACTCGATGATGGATATAAGATACTTCTAGATTGTGGTTTATTTCAGGGAAAAGGCCGTCATATCTGGGATTATAACAACAATTGGAATTTCACCCCTGCGGATATAGACTGTCTGATCTTGTCCCATGCTCATATAGATCATACGGGTAGGGTGCCGAAGCTGGTACAGGACGGATTTACAGGAGATATCCACTGTACACATGCTACTCGAAGTCTATGTACGATCATGCTACTCGATAGTGCTAAGATACAAGAAAGAGATGTGGAGTGGCACAATAAGAAAATTCTAAAAAAACGAAGAAAAGACCTTACGAAGATTAGAAAACCGCTCTATACTAGCGAGATCGTAGGACCTACATTGGAGCTATTCATAGGTTATAATTACAATAGATGGCACAGGATCAACGAGAAGGTGTCTGTCATGTTCAAAGATGCAGGTCATATTCTAGGTAGTGCCAGTGTGACACTCAAGATCACTGAAAACGGAAAGGTTAGATACGTAGGATTTACGGGAGATATTGGAAGACCAGATCGACCTATTCTCAGAAGTCCTCAGCAGATGCCAGAGGTAGAATATCTAATATGCGAATCTACTTATGGAGACAAAGACCACCAGCTGCCACCTGAGCAGTCAGAAGAGTTCCTAGAGATATTAAGAGAGACTTGTATTGAAAAGAAAGGAAAGCTCATCGTCCCTGCTTTTAGTGTAGGAAGGACGCAAGAGATCGTCTATATGCTCGATAAGTTGGAATCTGCGGGTCTACTTCCAAAGCTTCCTATCTATGTCGATAGTCCACTAGCTGTAAATGCGACTATGATATTCGGCCAGCATCCAGAGTGCTTCGACAATGAATTGAACGAATACTTGCTCATTGATGATAACCCGTTCGGATTTAATGACCTAAACTATATCAGAGACGTAAAAGACTCAAAAGCGCTAAACGATACGGACGAACCATGCGTAATCATCAGTTCGTCTGGGATGATGAATGCGGGCCGTGTAAAGCATCATTTATTCAACAATATCGAAAACGAAAAGAATACTTTCTTGATAGTGGGGTATTGTTCTCCAGATACTCCAGGAGGGATGCTTAGAGAGGGAGTAGAAAGCATCAAGCTATTCGGCGAGTGGAAAATGGTGAAAGCCGACGTCAAAATAATGGATTCATTTTCTGCGCATGGAGATAGAAATGAGATGCACGATTTCATCTCAAATCAAAAAGATGTGAAGAAGATATTCTTGGTCCACGGAGAACTAGATCGACAAGAAAAATGGAAATCGTTTCTCAACGAAAAAGGATTCAAAGATGTAGAGATACCTGCAGAGGGAGACGAATTTGATTTGGTGTAGTGTAGATGGCAGTAACTTCTGTATGATTCTCACAAAAGGGAAGAAAAGATGATGTGGATCCCCTACAAATTATCCACATCTACACCATCTTTGAATAGTTCCCATATAGGGTTTTTGTCTCTCATTTTGATTACTCCATTTTTGACGAGGGTTATCGTACGATCGATTTCTTCTTCTGTGGTGAATCTGCCTAAACTAAACCGTACAGAGCTATGCGCCATGCCTTCGCTGAGTCCTAGAGCCATAAGTACATGTGACGGATCTATGGATGCAGAAGTACATGCAGATCCCGTGGCGAGGGCAACACTTTGGTTGAATGTAGCCATCAGACCTTCGCTTTCTATATATCTGAATGCCAGATTGGTCACATGAGGCAGTCTATTGTCGACGTCGCCATTGACATATGTTTCTTCTATCGTGAGAAGTGCGTTTTCTAGTTTGTCTCTCAATGCTGATAATCGGGGTGCTTCGGCGAGCATTTCTTTTGCACATATCTCAGCTGCTGCTCCAAATCCTACGATTCCGGGCACGTTCAATGTGCCTGATCTCATTGATCTTTCGTGTCCTCCTCCGTTGATTTGTTCGCTGACTTTTACTCTGGGGTTTTTACTACATACGTACAGTGCTCCTACTCCTTTTGGTCCGTACATCTTATGCGCTGTAAAGGCCAATAAGTGCACGCCCACTTCTTTCGGGTCAAGGGGAATTTTGCCCACAGCTTGTGTGGCATCACTCATGAGTAGGACTCCTTTTCGGTGGCAGATATCCCCTATGGCCTTCATAGGTTGGATTACGCCTATTTCATTATTGGCCCACATTATGGATACTAATACGGTCTTATCGGTGATGGCGTTTTCTAAGGCTATTAGATCTACGAGACCATTTTTATCTACGTCAAGATATGTAACTTCGGCACCAGCCCGCTCTAGTTTTTCGCATGTGTCGAGTACAGCCTTGTGCTCTGATTTTAAGGTGATGATGTGATTGCCAGATCTATGATATAATTCTATGATTCCTTTCAAAGCGAGGTTGTCAGATTCTGTAGCACCACTGGTAAATACGATCTCCTTAGGATCTACATGGATCAAATCGGCGATTTGTTTTCTTGCTATTTTGACCGCCTCTTCTGCTTCCCAACCGAAGGCATGACTCCTGCTTGCAGCATTACCTGGTATATCATAGAAGTAAGGCAGCATCTTATCCACCACTCTAGGGTCAGTAGGAGTTGTCGCATTATAATCTAGGTAGATGAGTTTATTTTCTCTTTTCATTTATATTTTAGATCTAGTTACAAATATAAGTCTCTATCTTAAATGGTTAGGGTAACACAATCCTAAAATATACAGTCAACACCAAAATGCTATATCATGGATTCAATAATTCGAGGGATTTAATAAAAATATAGATTGACAGAACTAAATCTGGAATGCATCAAAAACGACATCAAGAAATGTACCTTAGGCGAGGAGTGTGTCAATAGTCATCAAATATAACTACCTTTGTGACACTAAATTTTTAGCCTATTCATAAACTTGAGGGATGAAATATATAATTCTCATAGCAATCATATACGGGGTATATCGAGTATCAGAAGTAGCAAAACTATCCGCCGCTAAAAAATCTCAGGAGCTAAATCAAGAAAAGGACGAAGGATTCACTGACTATGAAGAAATAGATTAAACTATGCAAGACTTTTTTGAGATATCTGACCTTATTGTAGATAACAATAATCAATATATAGTAGCACTAAAGCTACCGGGAATGCCGTGCGTACTAGATAAATCAGGAGATAAGAATCTCAAAAACTTACTAGAATCTTATGCTAAGCATGATCTTCATATAATCAATAGGATCGATCGACCTGTAAGTGGACTGGCTCTATTTGCAAAGAATACTACAGCGGCAAATTTCTTTACAGAACAGATAAAAGAAAAGAAAATCCGAAAATCATATCTAGCCATAGTAGAAGGCAAACCCAAAGAATCATCAGGTGAGTTGGCGGATTATCTCATAAAAACAAAAAGTAATAAATCTGTAGTAGGCAAGAAGTCTGATAAGGACTCAAAAGAAGCTAGGTTGAAGTTTGAAACGGTGCTAGAACTAGATAATTACACGATCTTAAAAATCGAACTCATTACCGGGAGATTCCATCAGATACGTAGTCAACTGTCACACTATGGATGCCCGATAAAAGGCGACGTTAAATATGGCGCCAGAAGAAAAAACAAAGACAGAAGCATCTATCTTCATGCTTACGAATTGTCATTCAGACATCCAGTATCTTTGGACTATAAGAGGCATAAGGTAGCACCAAATCCAAATGACAGCCTCTGGAAATTAGTTCCTAAAAACATATAATTTCTTTTTTTTATAAAACGTACTGGCGGCCAATTTGGCAATACGAGAAGTTTTTCCGTTATTTATGCATTATAATTTAATGTTATTTATAAATAACTGAAAGTCAAGCAATAAATTGAGAGATTCATATACACACAAGGGATTAAGGGCCAAATTAGTTACTACATTGCGTCAGAAAGGAATACAAAACGAGCGCATATTAAGTGCCTTTATGAATATTCCAAGGCATCTATTTTTGGATACTGCATTTGCAAAGTGGGCATATACAGACGTAGCATTTCCCATAGACGCCGATCAGACGATATCCCAACCGTACACAGTAGCATTTCAGACGAACTTGTTGGAGTTGAAAGGAACAGAGAGAGTATTGGAAATAGGCACTGGAAGTGGATTCCAAGCGTGTGTATTGTCTTATCTAGGAGTAAAAGTATATACCATAGAAAGGCAAGAAAAATTATTTCGCAAAACAGAAAGAATGCTCAATCAACTTGGTTTTGGCAGGATTAGAACCTTGCTGGGAGATGGATATAAAGGATCACCAAGATTTGCAAAATTCGATAGGATATTGGTCACTTGCGGCGCACCATATGTTCCACAAGATTTACTCGATCAGTTGAATATCGGTGGTATGATGGTCATCCCATTAGGAGAGGGCGAATGTCAGAGAATGATGAGGATAACAAAGCTGGCTGATGATAGATTCGAAAACGAAGATTTTGGGGAATTTAAATTTGTACCTTTCCTTCAAGGAATAAATAGAGTGTCTATCTAAGTTGTAAAAACCCAATAACTACTCATGAAGTATATTTTATTAATGATATTCATGGCGATAACATGTAGCTGCTTGGGTCAAGATCAAGAGGAAAAGAATGTCACTATTTATACATTAGAAGATGAAGTATTTTTTGGAAAGCTACTTTCTATCTCTTCGGATTCTCTGGTAATAGATCATCAGGAGTTTGGGATATTAAGAGTGGCCAGGTCGGATATCAAGACACTATATGATGGAAAACGACAGACACAAAGTACCAACGCCCTGTCCGAGCCCTATTATGTGCCGACAGGAATAGCCAATGGTGAAGGAAATCATTATTATAGAAATTACGCTCTTTTTGGCAACAACTTTTCATATGGAGTGAATGACCATATGGATATATCTTTTGGGTTCGAGACAGCCTCATTACTTCTCAATAATTCTTCTTTTTCACTCCCCATAACACAGTTAGGTATAAGATTTAGTGGAAGTATAGCGGAGAATTTTCATTTGGGTTTTTCAACGAGAGCTTTGTTTAATGCTGACGGAGGGGTAGTATTGGTTTCGGTTCCATTTACTGTGGGAGGTAAGAGGACCAACTTTACATTCGCACCTACAGCAGCATTACTGATAGGAGAAGATGACAGAGATTTCACAGCTCTATTTAACGCCAGTATAGCATTATCGAGAAAGCTACGATTGATTACAGATGGATTGTACACAGAAGGAATATTGTTGGGGACTACGATGTTAGAGATAACAACCAATTCTAGGCCAGTAATATGTCTAGGAATTATATATACTAACGGTTTTAATTTATTACCTAATGCTTCGATAACGATACCATTCGGAAAAAAAGCAAAATAAAAATCAACGGTTCGAAAAAGTTAAAATTACTCCTGTACCGACTATATATCTTTGACTTTCAGTGTTTTTTAGTATATTTAAATTGTTGAATACGTTCAATTGTTTGTAACTCCCTTCACAGTGCTTGCAGTATATACGATGTGTTTTTTCAGATGTGCATTCATTTAGAAATGAGATTGATATTAACAGAGGAGATTTCTTTATTTAATGGTTTTTTGTCAAGACAATAATTATTATTTCTTCTAAAGAAGGTTGTCAATTAAGTTATTTCAATTAATTTGGCATCTTAATTTTGCTTAATCGTACATCAATCAGCAAGTTATATTTTGAGTTATCCTAAACGACAATAGTTTAGGTATTAAAACCCATTTTAGGCATAATTTTTTCTTAAGATTAGATATGGATCAAGAATTTCAAAAGATATATTTTAAGACAATCGTTCAAGGTAGATTGGAGTTTGGCACTGCCAAGAGTTTCGATAAGGTGTACAAGATGTTTGTCCAGAGATCAGAGCAATATCATAAGAATCAAGTTATATTTACAGAAGATGAGTTGTTCGATGAGGCAAAGTTGACGATGGAGATACCTCGATTTGTAGGGCAGATATCAGAGAAAGTATACAAGAATACGATCATGTTATTGACCTATTGTTCTCAGTTTGCAGTAACTGGTTCTATACGAGCTTGGATGTCAGATGGAGGCAAAATCATGCATTATAATCTGATGGAGCCGGTAAGTGATAAGGTGGCAGTTAGATCATTTCTCAAGGGGCGTAAACTCGTCAAACAGAAAGGAAAAGAAGAAGAAGCGATATCATTGCTCAATAAGGCGATCGAGAAATATGACCGTCATGCACAAGCATACGAAAGAAGAGCGAAAGTATGTTTTCTTATGAAAAACTATCATGATGCTCTGCGCGATTATACAAAAGCGATTGGCATAGATCCTACTATACCTACTGCCTTCTTCGGACGTGCGAGGATACATAAGATCAATAAAGATTGGGAATTAGCTATAGAAGACTTCAATCAGACGCTGAAGAAATCAATAGCACTACAACCGATATATTGGAAGGCAAGAAAGTTGAAAGCTGAGTGTCATATCAAACTAAAACAATATGATCTTGCTGAATTTGACTTGAAACTATACTCGAACAGAAAATTTGGAGAGGACGATATCAATAACAAATATGTACGTTGGGCATTGTTCCAGTACGGAAGCATGCTAATCCAAAGAGAGGAATTTGTAGAGGCGATCGTTCAGCTTAATAAAGCACTAGAAACACCTCAACAACCTACATCTGACATCAAAGATGCTGAGATATATAGAATGAGAGGAATAGCAAAAAAAGGAGCTGGAAAAAATGGCTATCTGAAAGACATCAAAGATGCAGTAAAGTTGGGCGATAAAAAAGCTAAGACACTGTTGGCATCTTTTTGATAACTTCTGTGTTTATCCTTTTCATATGTAACCGGACCATACAATCATATTTAGCATATGCATGACATAGAGCCATACTATAAGTGGAGAGAGTATTATGTAGCTTCCGAAGATAGAGAATCCCCATTCTACGGGAAGGTCTACGATGAATTTACATTTAGCAATAAGGTTTATAATTATTTTATACACCCACAGTGGGATGACTTCGGTTCACTGACATTATACTCTAAGGTTTTATTCGTAGATTATAATGAAGGTATCGCCATGATAGAGCTCATAGGAGAGTGGAATGACGCCATAGGAAATGACATAATGTTTCTAAAAAGAGAAATCGTAGATCACCTTCTGCGTAGAGACGTATCCAAGTTTATCATTTTCTGTGATAATGTATTGAACTTCCATGGTGATGATGACAGTTACTATGAAGAATGGTACGAGGATACATCTGACGAAGGAGGATGGATAACATTCGTAAACGTACAAGAACATGTGCTACAAGAGATGGAAAATAGTCGACTACAATATTATGTTAATCTGGGATCGAACTATAACAATATTAACTGGAGACACAAAGCACCAATACTCGCTATCGGACAAGTACTCAGCGCTATGAATGCGGCTACCAAACAACTCAGATATTAAAACTTTGTATGCACAAATCAGGATTTATAAACATCATCGGAAAACCTAACGTAGGAAAGTCTACACTGATGAATAGTCTCTTAGGGGAAAAAATGTCTATCATCACTAGTAAACCACAAACCACGAGACATAGAATCCTTGGAATATATAATGATGAGAATACACAAATTATATTTTCTGATACTCCAGGACTTATAGAAGACCCATCATATGGGATGCATGACAGTATGAATAAATTTGCATATTCTAGTTTTGAAGATGCGGATGTGTTGTTATTTGTACTCGATCTATTCGAAGATTATGAGGGAGATGAAAAAGTCATAAAACTGCTCCGAAAAGCAACGGTTCCAAAATATCTAATCATCAATAAGATTGATCTTGACAAAGAGGATAAACTGGCAAACCTAAAATCAAAATGGGCAGATATAATTTCTTTCGACAAGATATTTGAAATCTCTGCGCTAAATAAGGTAGGACTAGAAGAGGTGATGACAGCGATTATCTCAGAGCTGAAAGAAGGACCGGCGTATTATCCGAAAGATCAACTGAGTGATAAATCAGTACGGTTTTTTGTAAGTGAGATAGTAAGGGAGTGTATCCTTACTCAATACAAACAAGAAGTTCCTTACTCATGCGAAGTGATTATCGATGAGTATAAAGAGTCCGAAAAAAACGGGAAACCATTTGCACATATATACGGTACGATATACGTTTCCCGGAAGACCCAAAAGGGGATACTTATCGGCAAAGGAGGTTCCGCTATCAAAAAACTCGGGACGGACTCAAGGATGAAAATAGAAGCTTTCGTAGACCATCCTGTATACTTAGAGATGAACGTAAAAGTAAGAGAAGGTTGGAGAGATGATGAGCGCCAGCTTAAGCATTTCGGGTATTAATACTACCCCCAATAATTCATCATTCCTGATACAAACTTAGAATTCTTGGTCAGTCTATACTTTATGGATTGGAGTATATCCTGTATTTCTTCTTCGATATCTTGATCGTATTTTACTTCTAATATGATCGCTTCATCATAGACAGGAAATGGATCGACTTGAAAGTTATTAACTCCTCTATATTGTAAATTTCTATCTATAGTGATACGTACACCCTCATCGTATGAGACTAGGTAAGTCCGTAGATATCGAATCATCACTACGGGTTCTACATTTATGTCCTTGAGCATATCGATATTTAGCGTCGTCCTTATGTTCATCGGAGAGAGTGATGTAGATTGTAATTTTTGGAGATTTTTATATCCGAGTAGGTTTGATTTTACTTTTTCCTCTAGTATAGGATTGCTGATATCGTCAAAGTCTTCCCCATACCATCGCAATCGATATTTACTTCTGTCGGATACACCTGATAGATTCTCCCTTAGAGCTCCATAGTTAGGATTGTCCAAGTATATACTATTGACCCAGCGGTCAGGATAGGCAGAGTGGAATGCTCCTCTTATGTTCATCACTTCTTGGAGTACCTGAAGGTAATGTTGATTATCTATTCGATATTTTCTTTCATATCGCATCATTTAGTCTTTTTTTGAATTCCATTGATTTTCAGTAGGACACCTGGTTCTGCCATATATTTGATGCTATTTGCTTCTTTTGCATTAGAGATGATTACTCTCGTAGCTGGTTTTTCGGTACCCGTTACTTCGATATCTCTCTTGTTTGTGATGCCATTGTATTCATTTATTACGAGTTCACTACTTCCAGCTACTTTTAGTGAATGAATAGATTCTTTTACTGAGAGGTTTGTGATGTTAGACATTGCCATCAGATCGAGATCTAGGCACCAGCCCAGTAATCCAGTAGCCTCCATATTTTTTATGGTAGATCGACCACCTTTCTGGACGAGCCCTTTACCGCCATAGTTATTAATCTGAAGCTTATCGAATCTACCGTTAGAGAATATAGAGCGGATAGCATCTCCCGCATTATTTTGAAAGGTATTATCAACCAAGTGATACTTAGCGTTGCTAAGGATCAGATCTACTTCAGCATCGTTATTTTTCCATACACAATTCGAAAAGGAAACAGCTGATTTATCAATGTTGATGCTTGCTGGCAAATTAACTGCCCCTACCGCATAATTGCCCAAGTTAGAAAAAGAGCAATACGCAAACTGACTTTCTGCTTCGCTTTCAGTGATTAGTATGCCCTGGCCGCTCGATTTTGTGCCAGAAAATAAGACAGGTAAGCTAGGGGTTCCCAGTGCTAGTAATTTACCTTTTACGGTGATAGAACCTCCTCTTTCGAATGTTACTACCGTACCCTTTGGTATCTCTAGTGTGTTTCCTTTTTCTACGACATAAGGTCTATTTATATTCCATTTTGGAGACTTTATGATATGAGACGTTCCATAAGTCTCCACTTCTGGATGATAAGAAATAGGTACAAAGAGAGATTGCTGTGTCTTGATATTGATCTCTGGTGGTATATCATTGTTTATTTCATGATAAAAAACAGAATCCAACCCTAGCGTTTGATAAAGAATGGTTGTTGGTTTTTGACGGACAGGTATATTATGTGAAACAACAGGAGAATCAGGAGAATATGCATTGATTAAGATCGGATTCTTCAGATTTATAGTAGAATTTTCTGTTTTATAACCGATTACCTTCAAGGGAAAATAGTGAAATCCCTGTACTACAACACTTGATTTATCTTGAGGTCTATATGACTTAAGAGATACATTGGGCATTGGATATATCTTGGCTCTAGTATATTCAGCTTTACGGAACTGATGTTTCAGGTCGTAGGTATAATTGGCATATTCGGGATCTGTTTTGATAAAATCAATTCGGCTTTGTATTTGTTCTTCGAGTCGATGCTGTACTTTATCTAAGTATTCTGGCGAAGAATATCTCTCTAAGTGATACATATAAAGTGTGTAAAAACCCAGATCACCAAAGAGTCTTCTCATATAGCCGTAGCCGTCTCTTGAGCGTTCCACTATATTTTCTCCGTTTTCCCACTGACCTATTGGCCTCCAATTTTCATTTACGTTGGGCATATGATCGCCGTAGAAGTCATATCCTATGGGCTCCATTAGACCAGTAGTCGGATTGATATAAAATCGGATATTGGTCATCAACTGAGCATGCAGTCCATGACCAATCTCCATCAATGCATAATACCTTGCCATCTTATCTATATCGAACACTTCGTCTACTTCTTTACGACCACCTAGATAATCATTTAGCTGACTATGACCGTAATGGTATAGTTTCATAAATTGTGGATCACCCTGATTTTCTTTATTGAAAAGTTCGATCTGAGAGGATTCTGCCCATTCATAATCTGTTAATTTTCCTTGTACATTATCCCAATACCCTTCGTCATTATGTCTCAATATCGGACTGACAAGTTTCTTGTTTTCGGTAAGGAAGTGATTGTCGAAGTGCTGCTCGTAGGCGTATACTCCTATGTTTTTATCATTGAGTACGAACTGCATAAAATCATATTGCGGAGAGATGATCCCTTCACTTCTCATTATCTGGTGCATAGTCCACTCAGCAAGATGAGACCTAGCCTTACTATTGTGAATAGAAAAAACCTTCATGCCTTTCCACGAGCCGTTACCATCCAACATAATCCTGAATGACCACTTATCAGACCTGAGATGATCTAGCAAATCTCCCTTGAGCCGAGTAAGACAGCTGTATTCTTTATCGTCCACTTTTATATCTGCTTCTACCAGATCTTCTTTGGATGAAAAAAGAAGCCCCCTTTTTTTTGCCTCTTCTCTTTTTTTCTTGATTTTCTTGAAGTTTAGGCTATTGATCTGTAGCGCTAGAGTGGGGAAGTCTTCTCTCGAAGTAAGCTCACGGTCTGTTTTTTGGAACTCTATACTTATATCATCATAATACGCTGGTCCAGCGCCTTCTGCCATAGTAGGGTATATCTTCCATACAGCACCGTCGGCATCAGCTGGTATGACATAGTATGTGCTATACGTCTTCCAAGCCGTATCTCCGCCCGAAGACATCACTTCTTGATGGTAGTGGTTTTTATCTGATGAAAATATGAGTTTTGATTTCGAACTTTTGGTTGATTTCACATTTAGACTGACATATAGGGTGTCATTTGGACGAAGATGATCGAGTGATACGGTAGGACCATATCGCTTATCTCCTTCACATCTACACGAAGCACTTCCATTAGCATATACTTTGGTGTCTTGCACACAGTTAGTCGTGAATATTGATCCGTTGGATTGGAATTTGCCTCCGCTATATTGTTCTGCACCACAAAAAATTGTGGAGTCACTATTCCTGATTTGTGGCCAGTATTGGTATGCGAAGAAGGTGACTACGCTAAGTGCCATCAATATAAAAGTCCATGCGACGAACTTTCTATATCCCCTTTTAGATTTTTGTGTTGATATTCTCATTTTTTAAATAATAATAGAATGACAGCGATTCCTATGATGATGGATAAGATGATCCACATTCTATATTTGTATAAGCGAGATGACCAACTTCTGTCAATCATTTGCTTCATTTTATTGTATTTTGGTGTTTGGTCCTGATATAGTGAGGGGAAAGCGGCTAGCAGACCATTCCTCAAGTTCTCATTGAACCTTTCCATTTTCATTTTATCCTCTGCATTACTCTTTGTATATCTTATCTCGTTCAGTTCTAATTCCATCTCTGTATATTTTTGAAATGGAAATACAAGATTAGTCACCTCATCTAATGTAATTGTAGCTAGGGAAGCGATACTGTCAGTTATATATATTCTACTTCTAGTTTGTCTCAGAGATACTTCTTTTCTCATTTTTAGCGACTCTGTATTAAATTTGGCCAATTGATAATTCAGATTACTGCGATCTTTTTTCTTTATGTATTTCAGCAGTTGGTGTCGTGCGTAGACATCATTTTTGTCTTTTGATTTTTTGGTTTCATATTTTATTTCTGTTCTTGCTACTCCATCTGTCAATAAAGGAGTTTTAAGCTGTATCAATTGTTTTATCAATGTATCTTTCACATATCTTGATCGGTATCTCAGCCCTACTTTTTGGTTATACAGGCTCAAGTCTTCATCGTCAAAATAGATATCTATGAAATCTTCTACGGATATGTCAGTTTTCAGTTTATAATTACTTTTTAGCTTCGACAAGAATTCGTGGCTTTGTAGGTATTGCCAAAGTAAACCTGCCTCTTCGTTTGGAATTCCGAGTTTGTATTCACTTTCTACCCTTTCTGCGGATTGTGCATCAAGACCGACAGTAGCAAAAAGAAGAGCAAAAACAAGGAATCTTATCATCCGGCAACAGTACTATTATCCACAAACGAGATTTCCATACTAGGAGAAAGAGCCAGAAGTTGATCCTTTACAGCGATCAAATTGTCAAAGTTTTCTGATTCTAGAGCATATGACAGATACATCTTTTCATTGTTTTGGCTCATTCTTTTTAAATCTACAATTTTCATATTGTAAGAAAGTATGGCATTGATCTCCTCTACCTCTATGGGATCAGATGTTATCGCAAGTTGCATTTGGTTTCTTCTCATATTTCCATTCGAGCCAGAAAGTTTGCTTTTTATGATTAAGATACTCATGATCAAGAGGAAGGCTACTATAGTGATCGCGGCTTGATCTGCTCCCATACCAAGTCCTATCGCTATCACCAAAAAGAGATAGATCAGCTCTTCTGGTTCCTTGATCGCCGCTCTAAATCTTACTATCGATAGCGCACCCACCAGGCCTAATGATAGAGCGATCGATGATTTCACTATTGTGATGATTAACATAGTAGTCAGCGCCAAGAGGATAAAATTATTGGCAAATTGACTCCTGTTACTGACACTGCGGCCATATTTTTTATAGTAAATAGACACCAACCAAGATAATAAAGCTCCGATAAGAGCATTAAGCAAAAACTGACTAAGATCAATGGCTTCTAGTGAATAGTCGTGGAGTAAGTTTTTAAAATCCATTTGTTTTTATGTTGAGAGCCCAAAGTTAATTTATTTTTCAGTTCTCTTCGCTATAGATAACGATGAGCATTTTACCTATTTTTGCTGGATTAAATAAAAAGAACGACATTCACCCTCCTAACTGGATAGAAATGGCAGAAAAATTAATAAATAGAGTTGCTCAAAGTGGCATTATTACGATCAACCTAGAACACTACTACCCGGAGCAAGATATTGTGCAATTCGATTTGAAGGACTATTTATATATGGAGATAATCCTAAAAGAGAAAGATTTCCGAACCGCTTTGAAGGATATTGATTGGACAATTTATAAGGACAAAGTACTTCTTGTTTTTTGTAGCAATGACGCTATCATACCATTGTGGGCTTATATGTTGGTCGCATCTTATGCCGAAGGTCATGCGCAAGAGACGTATGCAGGAAACCTTGACGCATACCTTACACATTATTATCAAAACGTGATAGAAAGAATGGACTTAACAGCATATTCTGATAAACGGATCGTGATAAAAGGGTGCAGCAGTAGGCCTGTACCAGCAGGAGCATATCAATACTTAACTAGAAAACTAAAACCTACGGCACTTAGTATAATGTTCGGAGAGCCGTGTAGTATGGTGCCGATATATAAAAAACCCAAATAGCAAATAAAAATTGTTGAAAATAAATATTCTTTTGCTTGCTATTTAATATCTAATGATTACATTTGCACTCGCTTTTGAAGAAAAGCATAATTTTTTAAAAAGGGGTGATTAGCTCAGTTGGTTCAGAGCACCTGGTTTACACCCAGGGGGTCGGGAGTTCGAGTCTCTCATCGCCCACTATAGAAGCTTTCAGATTAATTTCTGGAAGCTTTTTTTTATGCTCGTACTATTCATGAAGAATAATATTATTATCATTTTATATTTTTTGATTCTGTGAAAAGTACTACATATTAAAATTTTTCCAATAGGATAAAATATTATCTTTGCTGTTTTTCTAAAATGCCATAACTAACGGACCATTAAATTATGAGTACCAAAGAGATAGCTTTATGGATCAGAAGAAATAATAAAAGTCGTTGTTTGATCACTGTTAACCTTAAATAAGATTATTTAAGTACCAGTAATTGAGCTCAAATGCCTGAGAAAATGATTCGATATAAATCGTTGATCATTGGAGGATATAAAATTTTAAACAAATGAAACAATACGACAGATATCTTATCACTTCTGCCTTACCATATGCGAATGGTCCATTACATATTGGCCATCTTGCGGGAGCTTACTTATCTGCAGATATCTATGCTCGTTTTCGTCGTATGATGGGAGAGGATGTGGTTTTCGTTTGTGGGTCTGATGAGCATGGCGCTGCGATCACTTTGCGTGCTGCCAAGGATGGTATCACTCCGCAAGAAGTAGTGGATAGATATCACGACCTATTCAAAGAAACATTCGATAGGATAGGGGTGTCATTTGACATATATCATCGGACATCTGCAGAATTGCATCATGAGACTTCTCAAGAATTCTTTACCAATCTATATGAAAAAGGAGAATTTGAAGAGATAGAGTCGGAGCAATATTATGATGAAGAGCAAAGTCAGTTTCTTGCAGACAGATATATCACAGGCACCTGTCCGAAATGTGGGCACGAAGAAGCTTATGGTGATCAATGTGAGAAGTGTGGATCAACACTCAGCCCTACCGATCTTATAAATCCTAGATCAACAATATCAGGAGCTACTCCAGTGATGAAAAAAACGACACATTGGTACCTACCGCTCAATAAGTACGAAGTCTGGCTCAAAGAGTGGATCACCAATGGTGCAAAAGACGGAAAAAAGCTCCACTATCCCGAAGAATGGAAGAATCATGTACTCGGTCAGTGTAACTCATGGCTCGATGGTGGATTGAACCCTCGATCTATGACCAGAGACCTATCATGGGGAGTAGATGTGCCGCATAATATACCCGGCCATGAAGGCAAGAAGCTCTACGTGTGGATGGATGCACCGATAGGATATATCTCCGCTACAAAACAATGGGCTGCCGATAATAATAAGGAGTGGGAACCGTATTGGAAAGATGAAAATACAGCATTGCTTCATTTTATTGGAAAAGATAATATCGTATTCCACTGTCTGATATTTCCATCTATATTAAGCGCACATGGAGATTATATCCTTCCTGTAAATGTACCTGCAAATCAATTCATGAATCTAGAGGGCAACAAATTGTCTACTTCTAAGAATTGGGCTGTATGGGTGCACGAATACCTTGATGAGCTTCCAGGTAAAGAAGACGAATTGAGATACTGCATGATCAAAAACATGCCGGAATCCAAGGACAGTGAATTCACTTGGAAGTCCTATCAAGAAGCAAATAATTCTGAGTTGGTAAATAATCTCGCCAACTTCGTCAATCGTGTCGTCGTACTTGTCAATAAATACTATGACGGGGTAGTGCCTTCATTTGATGAAAATAAAGATATAGTCGGTGCCTCTGATCCTATGGACGCCGCATATCATGATTCTGAGATATTGGGACTATTCGATGCTATGGATACAGTCTGTGCACATATCAGAAGTTTCGAATTTCGAAATGCACTCCAAAAATTAATGGAGATATCGTCTAATGGTAACACGATATTACAAGCAAACGAGCCGTGGAAATTGCAGAAAACTGACCCAGAAGCGGTAAAAGCTGTTATGAATCTAGCATTACAATATGTAGCAACGCTAAGTGTGGCGATCAAGCCGTTCTTGCCATTTACTTCCGATAAGATGAGAAGCTTACTTAATCTGCCTATGGCGGATGATCATAGTGGATATTTAGATCTGACCAATGATCTAGCGGAAGGAATACACCCTATCGCCGCAGGCCATAAGATAGGAAAGCCAGACCATTTATTTTCTAGAATCGAAGATGCAGTGGTAGAAGCCCAGATCGCTAAATTGCAAGCGAATGCTAAATCTAATGCCACTACAACAGTAGAAACAGGCGAAGAATCGCACGCCCCTGTAAAGGAAGAAATAGCGTTCGATGATTTCATGAAAATGGACATCAGAACAGCAACCATCACAGAAGCTAGCAAGGTAAAAAAAGCCGATAAACTGTTGCAACTAACACTTGACCTAGGATTCGAAACAAGAACAGTTGTCTCAGGAATTGCAGAACATTATCAACCAGAAGCTATTATCGGACAGCAAGTCTGTCTGCTCGCTAATCTAGCACCTAGAAAAATCAGAGGCGTAGAAAGTAAAGGTATGATACTCATGGCCGAAGACTCAAAAGGTAAACTAGTATTTGTAAGTCCAAGCGAGGCAAACTTTGCAAACGGTAGCGGAATAAGTTAATCAAAGATCGGCTTTTATAGCGAATCCTTAGATTCGCGGGAAAACGATCTCACCCCAAGAGCCAAATCCAAAAACAAAATCAAAGATCGGCTTTTATAGCGAATCCTTAGATTCGCGGGAAAACGATCTCATTCCAATCGTCAAATCCAGAAACAAAATCAAAGATCGGCTTTTGTAGCGAATCCTTAGATTCGCGGGAAAACGATCTCAGCCCAATCGTCAAATCCAGAAACAAAATCAAAGATCGGCTTTTGTAGAAAACCCCAAGATTCGCGGGAAAACGACCTGTGCCCAAACCACAAATCCCCCCCAAAAAACAACCCCAGCACTGTCGTCGATGGCAAATATGAATGGAGATTGTAGCTTAAAAGGCAATACTCTATATCTGAAAGCCATGGTTTTAAGTTTCTAATATCCGCAATTAATGAAATATGTTTTTCATCTTCTTAGCTCGTAATTATAGCTTTTTTCACGATATTGTCTTTGAAGCAATCTAAAAATAAGAGTAATACATGCGAAATCCAATCCTACTGCGAGTAGAATTATTGATAAACCAAGGCAGAATCTCTGATGCGGAGACACAGGTAAGATCATTCCTTGAAGATGAGCCTACGGATGAGTACGGGAGATACCTGCTTGCATATACATTATACTTTCAAGGGAAAAGTAAAGAAAGTGAACACATTACGATCCAATTACAGCAAGATGACCCAGAAAACCCAGCATACCTGGCTCTACTTGCGGAAATAAACTTAAAGGAAAACGAACTAGACGCTGCCGAAGAAAAAGGAAACATCCTGCTACAAATGGCTCCCAATGAAGTCCAGTTTTATAATCTGATGTCGAGAATAAAGTTTGCTCAGCGGTATTATGACGCTGCATTGAGTTATGCCAATAATGCTTTAGGAATAGATCCTGAAAATCTGGAGGCGCTTAATCAGAAAACATTGATTTCCGGTATTCTCGGAGATAAGCAGAGCGCCAAAAATACAATACTGGAAGCATTAGAAAAAAATCCTGATGATCCATATACTATAGCAAATCATGCGAATCAACTGCTCAAAGAAGGTAAAGTAAAAGAGTCTCTAGATAGATTTTCGCAGGCGCTCAATATTAATCCTACTAACGCTCTGGCACGATATGGTATGCAAGAGGCTATGAAATCAAAATTCTGGCTGTACCGATTATTTTATAAGTATTTTGATCTGATGGGCAGGCTTACGGCCAATGGCTCATGGGGATTTGTAATAGGAACATACGCACTGTATCAAGGATTAAATTATCTATCAAGGACCAACGAAGCACTCGCACCCATTGCGACTCCGTTATCCTATGTATTATTGGCATTTTTCGTATTGTCTTGGATTATTAATCCGCTTATGAATCTATATCTGATGACCAACAAATACGGCAGACTGCTACTAGAAGATGATCAAAAAAAGATGGCAACATATACTGGTGCTTCCCTAGTGATAGCGCTTGTCGGTTTTGGCTTATACTTCGCGCTTGGCGGTGACACTTACCTGATGGCAGGCATCTTCTTTGTAGGTATGATGATACCACTCGGTTCATTCTTAGCGCCGTATGATAATGCACAAAAGCAAAAATTAACTCTATTTACCATTGTGATATTAGTAATAGGTGTGATAGGTCTATTATTGCAAAACACTTTGCTTCTGACCGTGGGATTCATTGCACTATTTGGATATCAGATATATTTGAATTCTATAGCTATAAGTAGTAGCGCCAGGAAAATAAGCTGACCCAATTTCGAAATCAAAACAAAATCTTACTGAATCATGAAGACAAACAATGAGATTCATATATCTGTTATTATATAACTTCATGTTTCTTTAGTACATTAGACGATATGATTAGATCTATTCTTGCTATTTGCATTTTATTTATTGGTGGACTGCACGTCCAGCTAGCTGCACAATCTGTGACAGTGAGTAAAGAGATGACCATACGTAATGATGTAGCATATGATATAATCGGAATCATCGAAGATAATATCGTACTCTACAGAGACAAAGGTACTGAACGAGTAGTAGAGCTATTCGACAAGAGCATGAAACACCTATTCGACAGAGAAATAACTCTCGAACGGAAAAATGCTGACGTATATGCAATCGTGCCACAAGACACTAGCTTCACTATAATATATGGATACCGAGAGAAGCGGAATTATTACATGAGGGCTAGAAAATACGATCAGTTTGGTCAGATGATAGATTCGACATTACTCTTAGAAGGAGGTTCAGAATTCAAGTTGGATAATTTTCGATTTGAGGTATCAGAAGATAGATCAAAGACGCTATTATTTACCACTCGCAAAAGCGACATGTTTTATACTTATTTGATCGACAATGATAAACTAGAACTCAGCTGGGAAAAGGAAAGCAAACTGATAGGCCTCAATGTGAGAAAAGACTTTAGAGGTATTTTGGTTTCCAATCAAGGAGAGGCTAATGTATTATTCGAGATTGATAATTCGAGATATGAGAAAAAATCACATCATCTGACGCTCCTCGGCTTTGATCAAAATGATGGATATTATGAAAATAAATTCACCTTCGATAACAAACTGACTGTAGATCTAGAGATGGAATACGACAACCTAAATCGCAGAATTATCCTTGCAGGATTGGTTTCAGAGGATAGTGATTATGACGCTACAGGTTACTTCCATCTTACAGAAAGTATAGATGCACTAGATGAAGTGACAATGATCGAAGACCAAGATTTTGATGTGAAATTTCTCGAAGAGCTGTATGGTAAAAAACTAAGTAAAAAGAAAAGGCTTAATAATTTCGTGACGCGCGATATAGTACTTAGAGCTGATGGTGGATTCCTATTATTTGCAGAGATGAATAAAGAATTCTTTCGAAGGTCAGCCTTCAATGGCGGTGTACGCGGAGGTGGATTCAATGGCGGAGGACGAGGATGGGTAGACATATATAATGAAGATGTGATCGTATTTGCAGTGAGACCTGACGGCTCAGGACATTGGAAAAAAATTCTCTACAAAAAACAATTTTCTCAGGATGATGGAGGCGTATTTAGCTCCTACTTCTTATTTAAAACACCTAGTAGATTGCGGATCATCTATAATGATGAAATCAAAAGAAATAATACCGTCAGTGAATATGTAATGGACCCCTTGGGCAATTTCGAGCGTAACAGCTTACTGAGTACCGAATACCAAAACCTCAAACTAAGATTCCGTGATGCTGTCCAAGTGGCCTCGAATGTACTTCTCGTGCCCAGTGAGCGTAATTTCAAACTAAGTTTGGTCAAAATCGAATATTAGACTGTGATTTTATTCCATTATCGGATCAATAATGGATATTCCAATCAACTCATCAAAGTCAGATTGAAACATTTCCTTACCTTTCGGTTATGGTAAGAATAGTATGTATCACATGTCTATGTGCAACTTTATGCTCAGCGTCCCTGCTAGCACAGCATGGAATATCAGCCACATATGCTCCATCTAAAGTTATAAAGCACAGAGATAACTTACGGTTTGATGTTCCCTCCTTGTCCAATGAATATCGTATTGGCTATACTTACCAAACGAGCGGAAATCTATCTTGGGAACGATTCTGGAAAAAACCGAAAGTATCGGTAAATGCTATCTATGTCAATTTCGGAAGTGAGGTGTTAGGTCGAGCGTTTGCGATCGTCCCAGAATTACACTTCTCGTTGAGTAGATACAAGAAGCTATTGATCAATATGCAGTTCGGGACTGGAGTAGCATATCTTACTAAGCCGTTCGACGCTATAGATAATCCGAATAATAACGCGATAGGGTCCAATCTCAACAATACTACTTCTCTCAAATTCGGCCTGGAATATCCATGGTCAGATAGATGGACGACCAGCATATCTACCGGTATCGTCCACTTCTCCAATGGTCTCAGCTCAAGCCCAAATAGCGGAATCAATATATATGGTACATCACTTAATGTGAATTATAAAATCAGCTCAAACCGACAAGAAATAGATAAAGCAATAATAGTCCGCAACAGTGAAGCTGACCATCCATATCGCAAATGGATCGTAGATGCTCAGTATCACTATGGATTTACCGAACACTCTACAGTCGGAGGACCAAAGTACGGTGTCCATGCCATCTCGCTCGGCGGCGGGTACAGATACAAAGAGTATATGACAGTCTTCGCTGGGGCAGAATATGAATACAATGATGGAAAATACACGTTCTTCAAACGAAATTTTGAGACAGAAGAAGATTCAAGACGAATGGCCAAACGGTCAATAGTGTATATCGAAAATGAATTTCGATATGGGGCTGTCTTTAATCGGCTTAGACTGGGATTCTATGTAGGATGGCCATATGCCAAAACGAAAACAAACTATATTAAAGTAGTCTCGGGAATATATCTTCCTAGCATCAAAGGATACGGGAAACCATATATCGGCGTAGTCCTCAAAACACATACTGCAATAGCTGATTACTTAGCAATAATGGGAGGTATAGCTTTTTAGAAATTATATATTAGGCCATCAAAAATCACTGAATTGAAAAAAAAGTATCAAAAGTGTAGCATAAGAATTTCAAAAGTTATAAATTTGCACTCGCTTAGCAGAAATGCTTTGATACATTGAGCTATGGTGTAATTGGTAACACAGCAGTTTTTGGTTCTGCCATTCTAGGTTCAAGTCCTAGTAGCTCAAC